>JAIPGJ010000021.1 GCA_021736185.1 Fidelibacterota bacterium
CATGACAGGTTGCACAATCCGTCGTATTGCTTAGTCCGACATGGGCAGACAGATCGGGCAAAAAATCCGCGTGATGACAAACCTGGCATTCCAGGGAAGGCGTTTGATGGGGAATTGTATGGCACAAATAGCAGTCAATCCCAAAATGCCCGCCGATGAGGGGAAACAGTGTCTGGTCATGCCGCTGGTAAGACTGCTCTGGATTCCAATTATCAGGAGTGTGGCAGCGTTCACAGTCAGAACCCCAGAAGTTCTGATGGGCATCCTGATGACAATTGATACAATCCGTCCCTTTGCTTGCGAAGCTGTGAAATTCGTCAATCGTTTTGCCGCTGTGACATTGTGTGCAAGTTAAATCTGCATGGGTATCGAGCAGGATAAAGTCTGTTTGCTTATTATGATCAAATGCAGGATTCTCAGCCAGGGGAAACCAGGTGCCGGATACATGGCAATCCAGACAGGACCTGTCCTCGATCAGGGTGGTATCCATTTGACCATAAAGGGCTGCCACCAGGAGCAAAATGCTAATTGATCTCATTGGGACCTGACTCTTTCTCGAAGGGGAATGTTCTATATCGGTTGTTGAACAAATCTCCCTCACAATCGTCTTCATCTCCTGTTGGATGACAGGTAAAACAGTCATTGGATGTAACTGCTGGTGAATAAGTGATGCCATTGCAGCTCACATAAGAGCCATCATCAAAATGCTCCCCATTCAAATCGGCAACACTATGACACCCGGCCCTTATACACGTAAAATCAGCATAATTGTTGCTGTTGGTGTGGCAATCCGAACAAACATCCCACTGATTCCGATGCTGACCGCTATAAATGGGGAAATTTTGTGCATCATGATCAAAGCTCGCCGGTTCCCAGGCCGTCATCGTGTGACAGCTTGCGCAATCTGTGGGGAAGGATAGTGCTTCATGATCAGGCTCGGTGGTTCCATTATATTGAACAAGATGACAGGTCACACAACTCATCGTATTGGACTCATGGGTAAATATTGAAGGCTCCCAGGCGTCCTGAGAGTGGCAAGTCTCACAGAGGTTGACTGGAAAGCCATTGGTTTCGTGGTCTGGATCGCTGGTGTTATCAAACGTACTCTGGTGACAGCCGCTGCAATCTGATGAAAGTCCTGACCAGGTGGCCGTTTCATGACAGGCATAGCAATCATTGGGGAGAAGATTGACATGGGCACCCCTGATCTCAAATCCCGTGAGATTGGGATCATGATCAAACGCAGAAGGCTTCCAACTCACCTGGCTATGACAAATTAGACAATCCTTGCTGAATCCATATTGGGTATGATCAGGGCTGGGTGTGGTGCTGGTCGACGTATAATCCTGAAGATGACAACCCTGGCAGTCGGTTGGTAAATCATATCCATCGTTATGACATACCGCACACTCAACATCCGCATGAGCGCCCATGAGTGGAAAGGCAGTCAAACTGTGATCTATATTTATTGATTCCCAATTATCTGTGGTATGGCATACTCCGCAAGTCGTTGGTATAGAGGCATTAACATGATTTGGATCACGTGTAGCTTCATAGGTTGCCTGGTGACAGGCGTAGCATTCACTAGACTGTTCAGAATAGGGACTTGATAGGTGACACTCCAGACAGGTTACTTCAACATGTGCTCCTGTGAGGGGATAGTCTGTGTCTATATCATGGCTCCAGGTGCTGGGAACCCAGGCTACTGCGTCATGACAATCCTCACAGGTCAGAGCAAATTCAGCTGCCTCATGGGAAAAGGTTTCACCCGTCTCCCAAGCATTCAAATGGCACCCCGCACATTCCTGGGCGGTTCCAGCAAAATTTTGATTTTCATGACATTGGGAGCAAAGGGTTTCAATGTGAGCACCCTGCAGGATAAATCCTGTCTGATCGTGAATAAAGTTCGAATTCCAGGTAAAACTATCATGACAATCACTGCATTCCATGGGATAGCCAGCGACAGCATGGGCAGGTTCTGTACTGCTGGCATAATCTGCCTCGTGACAGCTTTGACATTCAGATGGGCTACCCTGAGCTGGACCCGCATGACAGGTCGCACAGGTCGCGGTGGCATGCATGCCGATGAGGGGAAATGAAGTATTGTTATGATTAAAAAAGGTATCAGTCCAGCGGGTGGACTGATTGGAGTGACAGATTTCACAATCGGTATCCAATGCCAGGGTGACGTGGGAAGGATTCACACTCCGATTGTAGTTATCAATATGACAACCTGCACAATTCAGGGCCAAAGTGCTCGATTGACCCGGGCTGGATACATGACAGTCGGAACAATCCAGATTTCTGTGGGCACCGCGTAAGGGGAAGTTTGTGAGATCATGATTTTGCTGCTGGGTGGAAAGTGACCATGATTCGGGATTATGACACCTTTCGCAATCGGAGCCCCAGAGATCTGAGTGAATATCTTCATGACAGGTGTTACAGTCGCTACTCACCCGACCAAAATCATGCTTTTCTTTTGGGGTGGTGCCCGTGTGACAAAGACTGCAATTTAAATCTGCGTGGGTACCGATGAGCTCAAAGCCCGTTGTTATGTGATCAAACGTACGTCCCACATCATCTGACCAATCATTCCCCACATGGCAGGTACTGCATTCCAGGTCTATATCTATCTCGTCAGTATCCTGGGAATAAGCAGAAATGGTGAGCATGAGCAAGGCGAAGAGGATCAGGAATCTCATTCGCGGAAATCCTTGAAACTATGGCAATCCTGACAGGCATGAGCAATGGGTTTGAATCGAATGGTTTTCAGCCCCTGGTCATATTTATGACATTGACCACAGGCTAATTTATCATGCTGTCCGTCCAGGGGAAATTCAGTGAGCGTGCCATGTTGAAATTGAGGGATTTTCCAGTTATCAGTGGTATGACACGCCTTACAGTCCTTATTCTCAAATTGGTTGGCATGTCGGTCATCGTGGCACTTGCCGCAGGGGATGGGAGTATTTTCATAGGCGACCACATCCTGTACAGGTTTATGACAATTTGCGCAAATCAATTCAGCGTGCTTGCCGGTGAGCGGGAATTGTGTGTTCTTGTGGTCGAACAGGAGATTTGACCAGGCGGCGGTGATGTGACAGCTTTCACACCACTTGTCATCCTGGTTATAACGTTTGAATTGCTCACCATGTACGGTTTCATGGCAAGTGATACAATTCAGTTTGTTCCAGTGATAGACTGGCTGATCATTCTTGTTATGGCAAAATACACAGGGTTGTGCCAGATGGGCACCATCCAGTGGAAATTGGGTTTTAGCATGATCCTTCACACCAAATAATGCAGGAAAGAAGCCCCGGACATTGTGGCATTGCTCACAAGTGGTCTCCCGTTCTGGTTTTTGAAACGCCCCTTTGTGGTAATCAACATGACAATCTGAACATTGATCAAAACTCGAGGCAGGTTTGAATTGATCCTTTTCGGTGTGACATTTATCACAATGAACCAGCGTATGTTTGCCAACCAGGGGATAGCGTGTTGTCTGGTGATTGAATGCTCCAGCCAGCTCCTTTTGTTTGAAGGTATTTTCAGTATGGCATTTAAGGCAATTGTTACCAAAGGAACCCTTGTGTTTATCCTCGTGACAGTTGGTGCAAAGATCAAATTTTAATCCGACAAATTTCTGAACCTGAAATTTTCCCACGCTTTTCTGGACATCCTTGTGACATTTCTCACATTCGACTTTTTTATGGGCACCCTTTAAGGGGAACTTGGTGCGGAGATCATGATCATAGGACTCTTTGGCGGTTTTCCAATTGTTTTGATTGTGACAATCCTGACAGAGCTGATCTTTAAATTCATTGAGATGCACATCTGCATGGCAATCAGAGCACTTTGTGCCCAAACCCAGGAAGGTGGCAGCAAGCACATCGCGAGATGACTGTGAGTGGGCATATTCCAAAACATCCTCGGCAATGATTAACTCGCTTTTATGGCATTCCTGGCAGTTTAGATCGAGGTGCTTAGCCTCAAGTTTATAACCCGTAGACTGGTGGTCAAAATCTTTTTGTGAGGGCTCCCAGTGAATCATCTCAAAATCTCGATCCATATGATCAGAATGGCAGCTCGTGCACTCCTGCTCTTTTAAGTGACCATGATAACCCAGCCCTTCTGAAATCCTGGATTGGAGGGGAGTATGACATTCCAGACATTTCGGACTTAAGTCTTTGCTCCCCCAGGAGTGACAGCTTAAACAGTTTGTCATACCAGATAAATGGGCATGAGCCTCTGCCAGTGCACCGGGACTCAATTGAGCCTCCAGAGCCAGGGGCTGGAAAAGGATGATGTTTAGTATGAGGAGGGAAAGTTTTATTTTCATGAAATGGTAGAAGTCCCGAATTGAATCCCGATATTATTCATCAATTTGAAGGGTGCCACACCACCGGCAAAAATGAATACATAATCATTTTTGATCTCATGAGTTTCCCCTGATTGCCTAATAAGCACAACGTCGTCATGTATTGAATCAATGGTTGACTCATACATTATGTTAATCCAGCCGTTTTTCACGGCTTTGGTGATTTGTTCTTCATTACGGGTTTTTATTCGGGTAAAATCTTTTTTTCGGTAGGATAGCGTCACTGTATTGCCTGTTTGCTGTCCAAGACCCACGGCAGCCTCCACGGCTGAATCACCGCCACCTACTACCAGGAGATGCTTATTCTGATAGGTCTCCGCATCAATTAATTTGTAAGCAACCTTGCTTAAATCTTCCCCTGGAACCTCCAGCTTTCTGGGTGTTCCTCGTCGACCAAGTGCCAGAACGACATAGTCACTGCTCAATTCTCCGGCACTAGTTGTAATTTTATATCCCTGGCCACTTTTTTGAATTCCCTGCAGTTGCTGGCCACTACGGAAATCTGGCTGATGATTTTTAAATATTCCATCCCAAATCTCCAGCAATTCTTCTTTGGAATACTCTGATTTATCCATGGTGCCGTAACCTGGCATTTCGATGGGTTGAACCATCACCAGTTTCCGCCGGGGATACTGGAGGATGGTTCCACCTGGCTCACTTTGATCCAGGAGCGTGACTGGCAATCCCATTTCCATGAGAGATATGGTACAGGCCAGGCCAGCGGGACCGGCACCCACAACCACAATGGGTTGAGAGGGTTGGGATCCATTCAATTTGCTATGGATGGATTTTGCAACTCTGGTACCCTGGTTCACTGCATTCCGGATCAGGGCTAAACCCCCGAGCTCACCAATGATATAAATATTTTCATAATTACTTTCAAGTTCAGGGCTCAGCTGGGGGATATCCTCTCTACTGGAAATATCTCCGAGACTCACTTCGATGCCGCCCACTGGACAGCTTTCCATGCAGACTTCGTGACCGACACACTTACTTCCATTGATCAGCACAGCCTTACCACCCACCAGACCCAGAACTTCACCTTCCGGGCATACCTTGGTGCATATCCCGCATCCAATACACTTGGATAAATCAATGATGGGGTGTTGCATAAGCGGCTTATTGGATCCAATACGCATGGCTTCATCCAATTTTTCCTGAGCCTGATTATGTTTACGCTTCCACCGGGAAAGATAGGGTATGGTGAAGATGAAAATGAGGAGTGCCCCCAGAATCCAGGACAAAACTGATTCGTTGTTTAGAATATCCATGTAAATCCAAAACTTAGGGTGAGGATGATATGCAAGGTGAGAACAATAAATATGGCATAAGCAAAGGGTTTATGAATGACATGCCACCAGTGAAATACTTTGCTCACCGCATCCAACACAACTACACGTTGACTCATAATAAGTTGGTTCTCAATCGTTCCCTTAAAAAAGAGGAGATTTTGCTTGCTGACACCATAGCGGGCCTCAAAATCTTTGAGTATCTGATTTAATTGAAAACGACGTTTGAAATCAAAGACCAGCAGGTGGTACAGAGAAGCCAGGGTGCCTGCCCCGCTTAATTGAGGAGTCAATCCCTGAATTTTTTTTATATCCTTGGAGTCAATCCCGAATTCCATTTGCAACTCGCGTAATTTAGTGGCCTTCTCAGTATTAATCTGCTTCATACTCATTTCGTGACCATCTCGACTGCGTGGTATATGACCATACAGATATCTACCCACGATGCCACTTAGCATAACGGCAATCATGGCCCAGTACATGACACCAATAAGTCCCTCGAATTTAAAGGCAGCATGATAGCCAGCCAGGAGGGGAGCAGTGATTCCGAACCACATGTGATACTTCAGCCATTGACTGAGGCGGCCAAGGCCACGCAGTTTGTTCCACCGTTTACGAATAATATATAGCCACAGTAAAAACATAAAAAATGCAGCCAGGAACCCTACGCCATGTCCATATAGACCCGATGGACCATAGAGACCATCTAGATCCTTTAATAAATAGCGCTCCTCAACGGGAGTATTGAGATAGCTAATACTTTGAACAGAGTATAGCACAATAAATGAGATTGTCACCAGGGACAACAGGACAATTAAATAATTATGGGTTTTGGCTTTAATCAAAATCTGCAATCGATTCCTTTGATAAAAATAGTACTATTCAAACGCACATAATAAAACAAAAAATATTCTTTACACGCGTGTTCTGGATCAATTAGAAATTGTTATAAATAAAAGTTGCTCAGCCCTGCTTTGAAAATAGTTTTCTCCAGGTCGGAAAACACGAGTTATCATTTTTTTTCAAAGTGGGATCAAGATTTCCAATAAGGAAGGACAAATGCAAGCAGTAACCCGCCTCATATTTCAGTTGACCTTCGTTTTTACCTTCGCCTTGAACCCCCTCTTTGCCAATGAAGTGAGCTGGTTGCCCCAGGGATCTTTCTTCCCGACCCGCTATCTGGATCCCGCTGCCTGTCAGCAGGGGATCAGCCTGTTCAGCTACGAGGTTGCAGGAGAGAGCCAGCAATTGATGTATGTCCCGATTTCTTTAAGTTTGCGTCAGCAATTCATACGCTCCGAGCTGGCAGGGACCAGACGATGGGAGCTGGGTATGGAGTTTAGCATCTTTTCACAATTCTCGATTGTGGATGCCGGCGAGGCCTATATGGGGGGTCTTCAGAATGCAGATTACCGAATATCCTCGATATTTCATTACCAACATAATCCTCATACACTATATAGGGTGAGTCTATTTCATCAGTCCTCACACCTGGGTGATGATTATATCATTCGCAACTTTATCGTGAGCCCCACACTCCGCACCCAAAATTATGAACAACTTGATTTCACTCTGTTAAAGAGAATTTCTGGATGGAATCTATATGGAACTGCTGGATACAATGTATCGCCAAATACGGTTCGCAAACGACTCATGCTGCAATGTGGCGGCATGTGGTCTCATCAACTGGCGAACCATCCCGGACTGGCCTTCCTGGCAGGCCTGGATATGAAGATATATGAACACAATGTTTTTATCCCCAATACGAGGATTGCTGCTGGAATAGAATTCGCCCGAACTACATCCACACCAGTCAAGCTTTTACTCAGCTATTACCAGGGGCATCTGCCTTATAGCACCCTTGAATATCAAAAAGTGAGATTGATGGGCCTCAGTTTGCTCTTCGATATACCAGCGTATATCAATTAATGAAATTAATTTAAAGGAATACTGTATGTCGCTGAGCAACAGCTTATTACGATTCTTCATCTGTCTCTCCATTTTGGTCCTCGGAGCCTGCAGCCACATGAGGTCTCGACCCAATTCTGAGGAAAAACTTTTACTCCAGCACGCCATGACACTGGTGGGTGATGAGTATTCCAATCCCCGTCTGGTGAGCGGTGAGCTCATGGTTAGCATTGAAAATATTGAAGTTCTATCCGGTGATTCGCTGATCCATTCTAACCTGGTTGGGGGCATCCCGGCTGATCAGACACCATCACTCCACATCTGGAGTTCTGATATCCGAGAGTATCCCACTCAGAAAATATTGACTGGCTCCACCATCGATCCCCAACCCAACCATACTTTTATCGATTCTGAATATGGAAATAGAATTATGCATTGGCATCCAGATCTCCTGGAGGAAAGCAGGGATGTTTTCACCATCAGGCGCACGTTCAGATATATCACATTTGATTACAGACCTCAGGTCGACAGTGAGATGGAGCGCAGGCAGTGGGACCAAATTCCACTGGATATTTTGGAAAAATATACACGCCCCGAGCGCTTCCTTGAGCAAGATGATGCTCTCATTGATACCGTGTTCAGCTTACTGGAAAACATAGCTGATCCTGTGAGTCAGGCTGAAGTCCTCTACCACTGGGTTCAGCAATCCATGACCTATGTTTATCCACCCCAAGCAAGGGGAGTGCGCAACGCCTTCGAAACGCTGGCAGGGGACTGTGGTCAATATTCAGCTTTGTTCATGACCATGTGCAGAATCGCTGGCATACCTGCCCGTCAGCAATCTGGCTTTAACTTTGTTCCCGGGAATACCGGAGCACATGTCTGGTCAGAAATTTATTTACCGGTGAAAGGATGGGTCCCCGTGGATGCTACGCGTCAAGATGGCTTCCTGCATCTGGACAATCAGCGACTTATCACCTCAGTAGGTCTAAACATTCCACTGCTCAATGCGCCAGTCTGGGCAACTTTTGATAATTCTGAGATTGAGAATGGTAAAACGGATTTTATGCAAATGTACACCCTGGCTGCCAATGGTATCAAAGCTAGCTATGGCAGCTCACGCCAGGTCACTCGTTCAGTAGAACTTCCATAGCCACAGCGATCATGAAAGGCCAATTTTATTAGCCCCACAATCATTCCTGGACCCTTTGTGAGGTGAATCTGGAATCTTAATTAATAAATATTGAGCTAACTTCAATATATCTTTTGACATAGCTATTGCCGAAAATTATACTATGCGGCTTTGTCACGGCATTTCATCTGAGCCGATGAGATAAAATGCACAGGTGGTATGAAATGCTGTTTTTTTTTAGAGAGGACCTATGCTTATTAGTATGACCGGCTTTGGTCGGGCTGAAGAAAAAATTGGTGATCTGAAGGTAGTTATCGAGATTCGGGCTGTAAATAGTCGTTTCCTTGAATTTGTTATGCGTCTACCCCGTGGTTATGAAAAAGTGGAGGATGGCGCCAGAACCCACTTACAGTCCATCTTATCCCGTGGCCGAGTCACCATAAGCATGAATACGGGTACGGATCAAACTGCCATTGGCAGGCCACGTATGAATGAAGAATTACTTCTGCATTATGAACAAATTGCCAACAGAAGTGCCCAGATTTTGGGTCGTGAAACCGAAACCTTATCTATCGCTGAATTACTCCGCTTTCCAGATGTCATCACATACGACACGGATGCTGAGGATCAGATCAAATTTAATGACGCTGTCTTGAATCTTATCCAGAAGGCTACCGATCAGCTGCAATCCATGCGCTTGCGTGAAGGTGAGTTGATGGAGGAAGCCATTCTTGAACAGTTGAATCATATTGTGGATATCATTGCAAGGATTCAACACGAAGATAGTGGCCGGCTGGACATCATCGCTGAAAAGATGCGTAAGAAACTGGCTGATATGACTATAGAAGGTGAATCACAACTCGATGAGAAGCGTCTCGAGCAGGAAATTGTCATGTGGAGTGACAAACTGGATATCACCGAAGAATTGACCAGGCTTGATGCTCATATCCAACATTTTAGAGAATTGATGAAGGCAAATGGTGACGCCGGCAAGCGCCTTAATTTCTTACTCCAGGAGATGAATCGTGAAGCCAATACCATTGGCAGTAAAGCCAATTCAACACCCATTGGACACGCCGTGGTAGAATTAAAAAATGAGATTGAACGCATAAGAGAACAGGTGCAAAATATTCAATGACAGCCCACAAAGGAAGATTGATCATTGTGGCTGGACCTTCTGGTACTGGCAAGGGAACCGTTGAAAATGCCATCATGGAGAAATTTCCGGAGATCGAATTTTCAGTTTCCGTCACGACACGTCCTCGTCGAGATTACGAAATAGAGGGGAAACATTACTTTTTTATCAGCAAGGCTGAGTTCTTGAAACGGATCGAGCGCAACGAACTGGTTGAATGGCAGGAAGTCTATTCAAAAAATGGCCATTATTACGGAACCTTGCGATCCTACGTTGATCGGGCTCTTGAACAGGGGAAACAGCTTCTCATAGATATTGACATCAAAGGTGGGATCAATTTAAAGAAAGCATATCCCCACAACAGTATATCTATTTTCATCAAACCACCTTCTGCTGAGGCCCTTGAAGAAAGACTCATTAAAAGAAACACCGACAGTCCGGAACAGATCAGGATTCGCCTTGAGCGCATGCCTGAAGAAATGCTTTTAGGGCAACAATTTGACTATTCCATCGTTAACTCTGATTTAGAAGCAGCCGTTGACGCATTTACTGAAATATTAAAACAAGATGATTACCAACAACAAAGGAGCAAATAAATGGGTTTACAGACCATACCATTCAGAAAAATCGAAGAACATACCGAGGATATTTTTGAAGCCGTGACTGTGATTGCCAAACGGGCCAGACAGATTATCGGCGATCGTTATGTCATCGAAGAAGAGCGCCGTCGTGAAGAGGAAAACCTGGAAGAGATCAGTGGTGATGATGACAGTGCCTATGATGTCGACACTGAAATCGATAGAGAAGCCTTCGACGCCGTTGTGAAACCCACAACTGTTGGCCTCAATGAGTTTCTTTCTGGTGAGCTCAAGTGGGAAAAGCAGGCCATGTTTGATGATAGTCCCGCTGAAGAAGAAACCGAAGAAGCCTAACTGACCCAGATTTCAATCAGGTGATGAATAAACATGACCAGATAAAAGCCTTCGTCAAAGAAGAGTTAGAGATTTTTGGTGGACCCTTATATATGCCTGAAAGTCAACAGGAAACTGACACGGAGAGATCCCCAGTGAGTACGGATATACAGACACTCAGCGAATTTAATACGGCCATCGAGGGCTGCATGAATTGTCCCCTCGGGGCGACCCGTACCAAATTTGTATTCGGTGTGGGCAACCCCAACGCAGATCTCATGTTCGTCGGTGAGGCTCCTGGTGAAAAAGAGGATCTTGAAGGCGTTCCCTTTGTGGGGCGGGCAGGAAAACTGCTGACCGATATCCTCAAAGCCATCGATTTGCAGAGGGAAGATGTCTATATCGCCAATGTGCTCAAGTGTCGACCACCAAATAATCGGGATCCAAATAAAGAAGAGATCGAAACCTGTGAGCCTTACCTGTTGAAGCAGATTGAGCTCATCAAGCCCAAGTTGCTGGTTGCTCTGGGACGGATTTCTGCAAGCACTTTACTCCGAACCAAGGATTCCTTGACTTCCATGCGAGGGAAAGTGTTTGATTATCATGGCACGGATATGGTTGTGACCTACCATCCAGCGGCCCTCCTGAGAAATCCAAACTGGAAACGGCCAGCCTGGGAAGATTTCAAAAAAATCCGTGAGATGTATCTTGAAAAGAGAGGGGAGCAGGCATGAGTGAAACCAGCCAAAATCTGAGATTGCCCCCCCACAATGAAGAAGCTGAACAAAGCGTCATCGGTTCCATGATGCTGGATCGCATGGCCCTTTCTTCAGCCATGGAATTTCTGGACCCCGAAAGCTTTTATCGTCCTGCTCACAAAAAAATATTTAATGCCATTATCAATCTGGACGCCCGGGGTGAACCGGTGGATCAGATTTCTGTGGTTGATGAATTAAAACGCAGTGGTGATCTTCAGGCGGCCGGTGGTGCCTTTTATATCACCGAACTTACCGAAAAAATCCCCTCTACGGCCAATGCCCGCTATTACGCCCGTCTGGTCATGGAAAGCTCTGCCCTCCGAGCCCTGATCCATCTGGCTGCTGAATTATCCACTGAAGCCTATGAAACTCGGGAAAGGGTCGATGACCTTTTAGAGAAGGCGGAAAGCAAGATATTCGAATTATCGGAAAAACGCTTTAAGACAGCCGACTTTATACGCATCCGCAGTGCCCTGGACGAAGCCTTTGCCCAGGCTGATAAATTTCATGAAAACCCCGGTGGTATCCGCGGTGTTGCCACTGGATTTGATGCTCTGGATGACATTACTTCAGGATTTCAAAAATCTGACCTGATCATTATCGCTGCTCGACCTTCCATGGGAAAAACAGCCCTGGCGCTCTCGCTGGCTCGCAATGCCGCAGTAAAGTTCGGTACTAAAATTGGCATTTTCTCCCTGGAAATGTCCAACTATCAATTGGCCATGCGCTTGCTCTGTAGTGAAGCGAAAGTCGATGCACACCTCGTGCGAACGGGGCGTCTGCCATCCAATCTCTGGCCCCGTCTCAGTACCGCTGCCGGGAACCTGGCAGAAGCCGAAATTTATCTTGATGATTCCGCTTCATTGAATATTACGGAACTCAGGGCTAAAGCCCGACGCTTAAAGGCTGATAAAAACGTCGACATGATCATTGTCGACTATATGCAACTCCTGCAGGGAACGGGAAGAGTTGAATCGAGACAGCAGGAAATCAGTCAAATTTCACGTTCATTTAAGATGTTGGCCAAGGAACTTGACCTGCCTGTCGTGGCGCTTTCACAGCTCTCTCGTGCTGTGGAAACCAGAGGCGGGGATAAGCGCCCCATCCTCTCGGATTTGCGAGAATCTGGCTCTATTGAGCAGGACGCCGATGTGGTTATGTTTATCTATCGACCTGAAAAATACGGGGTTCTGGATGATAATGGAAACACTCAGGAAGGCCTGGCTGAACTGATTGTGGCCAAACAGCGCAACGGTCCCACAGGAACCGTGAGGCTTAGTTTTATTGATAAATTTGCCTCCTTTGAAAATCTTTCAGGCTACACGCCGTCAGCCCCTCCAGACGATGGGGGCCAGGAACCATTCTAATGGCTGCTGCATTACTAGATAGAATCCGGAGTTCAGAGGTGGTGAAGTATCCCTCTGAGTTCCAGCATATCCTGGATCTCATGGGAGGAAAACAATCCATTGGACCCAATGGGGAGGATTTTATCTGGCGGGCCTATAATTTTGGGAAAAAGGCACATCAGGGTCAATTGAGAAAATCTGGTGAACCCTACTTCTCTCACTGTGTTGAGGTTGCCACCATATTAGCCGAAATGAAACTGGATCCAGTGACCATTTCTGCGGCACTACTCCATGATGTTATTGAGGATACCGGCTATACCCACAAAGATGTAGAGCAGGAATTTTCTGAAGAAGTGGCGCGTCTGGTTGATGGTGTCACCAAACTTTCTGACATGAAATTCCGCAGTGAAGAAGATAAACAGGCCATCAATTTCAGAAAAATGCTCCTCTCAGTGGCTGACGATATTCGCGTCATCATCATTAAATTTGCCGACCGTCTCCACAATATGCGGACCCTTGAACATCTTCCCGCTGTCAAGCAACGCCGCATCGCCAGAGAAACCCGGGATGTTTACGCTCCTTTGGCTCACCGCCTGGGCATGTATCGAATCAAATCCGAAATGGAAGATCTTATTTTTAATATTCTCGAACCCAAAGCATCACAGGAACTGCAAAAACTTATTCCAAAACGACAGGTATTTTTTGAGAAATATGTGCAGAAATTTTTAGAGCCAGTCAAAGAGAAAATTGAAGAGGCTGGATTTGAAGCCGTCTACAAGAGTAGATTCAAGTCCCACTATTCCATCTTTCGCAAAATGCAGGATCAGAACCGACCTTTTGAGGATGTTTTTGATATTTACGCTGTCCGGATCATCGTTGACAGGGTGGAAACCTGTTATAGCGTACTGGGTCTCATTCATGCCTTCTATACACCCATTCAAGAACGTTTTAAGGACTTTATTGCCCAGCCCAAATCCAATGGATATCAAAGTATTCAGACCACAGTAGTGGGTCCCGAAGGATTCCCCGTGGAAGTCCAGGTTCGTACCAAAGAAATGGATGATACTGCTGAAGAAGGTGTCGCGGCACACTGGCAATATAAAGAGCAGGATTCGAAATCACCTCAGGATGACATTGATCAGCAGGTTACCTGGTTGCGCAATTTGGTGGATATCCTCCAGACCGAGGACAAAACAACCTCGCATCAGTTTATGGATCTTTTGAAAATTGATCTATATAAGGATGAAATTTTTGTATATACACCCAAAGGGGAAGTTCGCATTCTGCCCCTGGGTGCCACGCCCCTTGATTTTGCTTTTGACGTTCACTCCCAGGTAGGATTGCATTGTATCGGAGCCAAGGTGAATGGACGGATCAAGCCCTTGAATAGTGAATTGGAGAGTGGGAATAAGGTCGAGATTATCACCAGTGATTCTCAAAAGCCCAACTCCTCCTGGTTGAAAATTGTTAAAACATCCAAGGCTAAATCCAATATCCGCAAATGGATCAAAAGCCAGGAGTTTGAACAAAGCGTAAAACTTGGCAAAGAGATTCTCGAGCGGGAATTACGTAAGATAAAAAAGGCCAAGGAGTGGAAGCACCTTAAAGATCCATACGCAACTTTAAAGTTTGAATCAGAAGAAAAGATGATTGCCTCAATCGGATCCGGGCATAGGACGGTTTCCTCTATTCTAACCAAATTTTTCCCTGATGAATATGCCAAACCTCTAAAGGAACAATCGGAAAAGGTGATGGCTGAGTCATTTCTCAACCGCGCCAGGCGAAATACCAAGGGGGTTTCGATCCACGGGATTGACAATATGATGATCAGCTTTGGGAAATGCTGTAATCCCATCCCCGGTGATCCCATTGTCGGTTTTATCACCCGGGGCAGGGGAATTACTGTTCATCAGAGAGGCTGTGATACGGTTGGGACCAACCTCACAGAGGTTGAGCGTATCATTGATGTGGATTGGGCCACGGCTCGTTCACAGACATTTCTTGTGCGCCTGAAAATTTTGGCGCAGGAACGTAAAAATTTAGTACGAGACGTCACGGAGATGATCTCATCATTTGATATTAACATTGATACCCTATCCATGAAGGTCGACGGTGATGTAGTTACTGGTCTGGTCATCATTGAGGTCGAGGGTGTCAAACAATTAGATCGGTTAAAAGCAAAATTGCTCGCATCAGAAGGCGTGATAAGCGTAGAGCGCGAGTAAATCCATGGCTAAGAAAGGATAACCCATGTCAATTACATACACCAAAAAAGATGTAGCAAAAAAGACAGCTGAGAAACTTGGACAAAAAATATTCCAAACTGAGGAAATCGTCGATGGCGTTTTCACAGTGCTTCGCGAAATGATGAGCGGTGACGAAGCCTCTATTCGGATCGAAGTGCGTAACTTTGGCGTTTTTGAGGTCAAGCCAACCAAAGCAAAACCCCGTGCCAGGAATCCTCGCACCAATGAAGAAATATTTGTTCCTGCCAGAAGAAAAACACATTTCAAACCTGGTAAATTACTTAAAGAAGTCCTGAAGCAGCCGGTAGACTAAACTTCTAGACATACTGCAACATGCAAGGGCGAATCTTAGCAATCGATCCTGGTGGAAGACGTGTGGGCTTAGCGCTCACCGATCCGCTAAGAATCATTGCGAGTCCTTATGATACCCTCCTGATCAACGGCAATGATGATGCCGTCCAGCAGATTCGCGGGGTCATTCAACGTGAGCAGGTGACTGAAGTGGTAGTGGGCATCCCTCTCAGACCAGGAGCGGAAAAAAGCGAACAAACCAAACGCGTCGAGGCTTTTATCGAGCTGTTAAAAGCCAATATTGACCAACCTGTCTATGCGTTTGATGAGAGCTACAGCTCGGTTGAGGCTGAAGAATCGCTCCATCGCATGGGAAAAAAGGTTGGTGATGACAAAGGTGCCATCGATAGAATAGCTGCTGCCATTATTTTGAAGCAGTATCTTCAGGAAACGCAAGGATAATTAAACGGTAGATATTCAATGACGAAGCGATTCACTCCAGAAACACTGGCGATCATTTCAGGCCTGTTATTTACCCTGAGTTTTCCTCCATTTGATATGTTCTTCGTGGCCTGGGTGGCCTGGTTGCCTCTCTGGGCTGCCTTGCAGCAGGATGGCTGGCGTCGGGGTTTCAAACTCGGCTATATCACTGGTTTTGTATTTACCCTGACGAGTCTGAATTGGATTGCCAACAACTCAGGAACCTCTTTCTGGATTGCTTCAGCTTCCATGATGGGCAGTGTGGCTTATTTATCCCTCTGGTTTGGATTATTCAGTCTGATTATTGCCAGAACGGGAAGGCATCTGGGGACCAAAGGTCTCTGGCTGGCACCGGCATTCTGGGTTTCAATTGAATTCCTGTACAGCTATCACGGATATACCTTGGCTTTTCCATGGCTGTCTTTGGCGATGACCCAGAATTTTGTCCTTCCCATCCAACAACTTGCTGAATATGGTGGTATTTATGCCATCAGTTTCTGGGTGGTCCTGCTCAATACCATCCTGTTTCAATTGGAGTTTGGCAAACTCACGGTTCGCACCCAGCAATTAGTCTGGGGTATTCTGGCCTTCATTATCGTCGGTTCCTTTATTTTTGGAGCGGTTCGAATGAAAGTCGTGGGACAAGAGGACACTTCAACCATCAGAGTGGGTATTATTCAAACCAATCTGGATCCGCATCAGAAATGGGTGCGATCAAAGAAGACCCAGCATCTGGAAGCCATTCTCGAGCAATCGAGGAAAGTTGTCCAGGATAGTGCCCGCATTGTCATCTGGCCGGAAAGCGCCGTGCCTGCACATCTGAAATATTACCCCCAGTTTGATCGTAAAATCAGAAAATTTGTTGAGAAAAATGCAGTCTCTGTCCTGGCAGGTGCACTCCACCACGAGGAGAAAAATGGCGAATACCAGTTCTTTAACTCTGCCTTCTTCTATTCTCCAGGTATGCCGATGGCTATCTATAGTAAACAGGGACTGGTTCCGTTTGCTGAACGTATCCCCATGGTTGAAACTTTTCCTATTCTGGCAAGTCTGAATTTTGGGCAAGCCAATTTTCAACCTGGCAAAGAGTCTCTGGTTTACCCCATGGGAAGTAGAGATGAGGTTGCAGATATGGGAACTTTGATATGCTACGAATCAGCCGATCCATTTATTTTTAAACAATTTATCGATAATGATGCAGATCTGATGTCGATTATCACCAATGATGCTTGGTTAGGGAATTCACCGGGTCCCTATCAGCACCTTGCAGCAGGTAGACTGAGAGCTATTGAACATCGTATTAGTGTAGTACGAGCAGCCCAGACCGGTATAAGCGCCATGATATTGCCCACGGGTCGGATCGCTGCAGCTATTCCCCTGGGACAAAAAGGTGAGATTGTTTATGATGCGCCACTGGGCCTGGAGCGGACTTTCTATAGCAGACATGGAAATGTTTTCGCTCTGGCGATGCTCCTGCTCTCATCCCTGGGTCTGCTGTTGGTCGTATTCAGTCGATCCTCGAAACCGTCTTGACTTATTTTTCCCCTGATGATATTGTCACACATATATGAGGTTTACCCCACTTGAAATATTTTGTGATTCTCAGCCTTTCTCTTGGATTGGGCTTTGGCCAATCCAGCCACAGGGGACTCTGTAGGGAGCTGCTCAACGACCTGTATCAGGTGATTATAGATTCAACCTCTATTCCAGCAGACAGTCTCCATCTGCAATTTATCGAAAATTCAGATCTGGCCACCTTTCTGAGCACATGTAACCCCAATACATCCCAATCATCTGCGCTATCAAAAAGAAATCGCGTGGATATCACCATCGAAGATGCGATTTTATCCATCAACCATGATACCGAAAATTCTGTGAGGAACTCCAGATACCTTCGTCAGTTAGAACTTCACGTGCTTTTTACATACAAGGGAAATGACTATCCCTGGCAGGGGAAAATTTCTGATCATCTTAGCAAAGCTCAGGTTAAGTCACTCCTTGCAGATGAAATACCCCTGGGCATTAGCGGGGATTATACTCAAGATGAACCTGCAGCGACAAGGATAGTATTAACAACGCTTGCGGTCTTTTCATTAGGCGCTGCCCTCTTTTTTATAAGGACATAATATTTTGCGAAACCTGACACTAAAAGCCCTGGTCCTGACCATAGTCATGATATTTCCCATCCTTGGGGAATCGTCTGATGCAGGGAGATCTAAACCATCGGTTCTAAAAAGTACCCTCATCCCTGGCTGGGGTGAGCATAGTTATCAAGCCCAAACACGGGGCTACCTTTTTAATGGTATTGAGGCCGCCTTATGGATTTTTGCCGGCATTGCCAGCTCTACGGCAACCAGCCATGAGAACGATCTTTTTTACTTCGCAAATAAATATGGGGAAATCACCAATCCCCAGAATAAATCAGATATATTTTTGGACCGGGTTTCCAAATACGAGAGTATGGATGCCTATAATGAGCAAATGCTTCGTAATCGGCAGTGGGATCGGATTTATTCAGCCGAAAGTGGATACTATTGGAAATGGGAGTCCGATGAGAAACGGGGAGAATATTTCGATATAAAAACCCAACGCTATCTTTGGAGACAGCGGCTGACCTATGCCTTCGGAGCCATTGCCCTGAATCATCTGGTGAGCACCATGGATGCCCTGTATCTAAAACGTCAGAATACCTCCTTAACTGTTTATCCTGAAATTAATGAGGGTAGTGCCGGATTACGCTTTGCCCTGACTTTTTGATGACTTATTCGAATTGGCAGACACTCATTCCCATATTAAAGTTTCAAATGCGGTCATAGACCCCTGGCTGGTCTGGTTTATCTTTTTCACCTCAGCTCTTATATTTATTTCATTGTTTATCGTTTCATCAGCTTTGTGGTACCTGGTAATTGCTGGACTCACTCTGATTGTGCTCTGGATGACTTCACCGGCACCCCTGAGAACACTCGGGTTCATCCTCGGTTTAGTCGGTCTTCTGGCGCTGCTTCAAATCCTCTTTTCTCCTTTTATGAGAGCCCTTTTCCTCCGATCGATGGACGAAGGTTTTGTATGGTCGGACTGGCAGTACCTGCTGATTGCTGTTGAAAGATTTGCCTGGCCCCTGGTCCTGGTGTCCAGCTTTCAATCCAGACTTAGCAACCCAGCTATTCTGGCCCAGTTGACTGCTATTCTCTCACCCCTGAAGTGGGTGGGTCTCAAGATAAGCAAATTACAAACCCTGATTATCCTGGCTCTTCGATTCATCCCCTCTCTGAAATTGGAGTGGGAAAGGTTTACAAAATTTCAACTGTATTTTCTCTCAGGTTTGCCCAGGAAGACCCTGTTTCAAAAATTAAGATTCTGGCAAGGTGTTTTTAAAGCCATGATTTCTCATACCATCCATCGGTCCATAACGACTGGCGACTTACTGGCCATGAGAGGATTGCCACAATTTTATTCACGTGGGACATCAAACCATTTACCATTACTCATATTATTATGGCTGCTCCTTGGTTTCATCTTTCTCTTCTTTGAGAAGAATATGTCCATTGTCTGGGTATGCATGAGTGTCTGGCTGGGTATGCTCTCCCTGGGTAGAAAACTGGAAGTGAGACCATGAAAATAGCCCTGCTTATGCAATATGATGGTTCGGCTTACTGTGGTTGGCAGATTCAAAAAGATCCACGGACCATCCAAGGTTATCTTGAACAAGCGCTTGAAAAGGTTTTTGGCAAAAAAATCGGACTTGTGGGATCAGGGCGAACCGATAGCGGTGTTCATGCCCTGGGCCAGGTTGCCCATTTTGAAATTGATGAATGTGGCATACCACTGAGAAATTTATGGAAGGCTCTGAACAGAGAACTCCCTGATGATATCAGACTGACAGCATCAGCTGGTGTGAGTGATCAATTTCATAGTCGATTTGCTGCGACCCGACGAGAATATCGTTATCAGATTACCACCCGCCCCAATGTTCTGCATCGTCATACTCAATGGTATATTCGCTTTCCTTTGGATTTGGAAAAATTGCAAAAAACCAGTGAACTCATCCTTGGTGAGCATGATTTCTCCAGTTTCTGCTATGCCGGAACTGAAACTGAAAACATGGTATCCAATCTCTATTCCGCTCAGTGGGAGATGACTCCTTCAGGGATATTGCTATTCAATGTCAGTGCTAATCGATTTTTGCATCATATGGTCCGAATGCTGGTAGGAAGCATGGTTGAGGTTGCCCGTGGAAAGTGGACTCTGGAACAGTTCTCAGATTTATTGAAAACACCCAATCGTCAATCCCACACTATTACTGCGCCAGCACATGGATTAGCACTTATGCAGGTGAGCTATCCCAAGACGATTCAGCCAGTTTGGGAGAGAAGTGAGGATGAACTTGTCTGACATCACTTTAAAACTTATTATCCGCATTCAAGAAATGGATTCATGAGACGCCCATGAAAAAAATGACCACATTTATCTTTGCCCTGGCAATCTTCCTGGGAATGTTCACACTCTCCCTCAGGGAATTGAGAAACTGGCAGCTCCCCGGGAATGTTAATCATGCAGATTCAACCATGGGTCAGATCATCCCAGCTTCAACTAATCTTTCTACAACGGAGCTTCCAGAAAAGATCTCACTTTATAAGTCAAGAGAGACGGCCATAACCCGTGGAATCGCTGATGTGTCACCGGCTGTGGTGGGCATCTCAACGACCCAGATTAGATACTCACAGTCGCCACATATGTCTGATCCATTCTGGCGCTTTATGATGCCGGGAACGCCACGCTGGTTCCAGGAAAAGGCGGCCGTGATTGGATCAGGATTTATTTATGATGAGGACGGCTACATTATTACCAATGCCCATGTCGTGGAAAATGCTGTGGATATTACGGTTACCATGGCGGATGGCAGTTCACGCAGCGCCGAGGCAGTGGGGATTGATGAAAAAACCGATCTGGCCATACTAAAAATAACCGATCCTGGAAAATATCAGGCGGCTGAGCTGGGAAATTCCGATGAAATCATCATGGGGGAGTGGGTCATTGCTTTAGGAAATCCCTTCGGTTTGTTCAGTGAAAGTAAAATGCCCATCGCCACGGCAGGAATTATTAGCAGTCTCCATATGGATTTCGGTTTCCAGCAACCGGGTCGTATCTATCAGGATATGATTCAAACCGATGCCTCCATCAACTCAGGCAACAGCGGTGGACCTCTGGTGAATTCTGAAGGTCAGGTGATAGGTATTAATACCTTTATCTTTTCCGGGGGTAATAATAGTGGATCCATTGGAATCGGGTTCGCCTTACCTATCAACCGTGCTATTGGAATTATTGATGAGTTAAGAAGTAAGGGTTTTGTGGATCGGAACTACTCGACAGGAATCAGTTATCGCCCCAATAATCCCAGAACCGCCAAGCTTTTAAATCTGGGTTCAGATGTAGGCGTTGTGGTTGTAGGCGTTAAAGATGGTTCGCCTGCGGATCGTGGTGGCGTCGAGGTGGGTGACCTTATTGTGGGTCTTGACGGTCAGCGTATTCAAACTGATGATGATATCTTTAGCTACTTTAATCTTCAGGATCTGAAAAAAGGGGACCAGATCACGCTGAATATTTTAAGACAGAAAAAAAGTATGGCACTGCCCATCACTTTGGGTGAAACGGTTGCTCACTCCAAGCCATAACCTGTTCAGCTGGTTGCTCCTGCTTATAATGGGAGATATTTGAGAGCCAGGGAGAGTAAAAATCCCCTTATTCTGATTGGTTTTCAGCACGGAAATGCGTGTTTTATTCTGGATACCCCTAACTTATCTTTGCGCGGTTTAAATAGAGAGGACGAATTCAGATAATTATGGCTCGTGAAGGATATTCAAATATCGCAATCGTGTTGGGACTTACCCTGATCCTGACAACAATAACTTTTTTTAATGGGGGTTCCCTGTATTGGAAAATCCCCTCCATGCTCAGCGGCATCCTGCTCCTCTTTACGCTTTACTTTTTCAGAGATCCAGAGCGTGAAATCGTGAGCAATCCCCACCATATTTTAAGTCCGGGTGATGGTGTCATTGTTGAAATAAAAGATGTACAAGATGATTTTGTGGGAGAAGCCACACTGATTACCATGTTTCTCTCGCCCCTGAATGTTCACATTAACCGAGTGCCTATTTCAGGCAAAATTGCTTTTGTCGATTACAAGTATGGGGCATTTAAAGCAGCGTTTGCTGAAAATGCCTCGGAAGTAAATGAGAAAAGCGTAGTCGGACTGGAAAATAATCTGATGAAAGTCAAATTTTCTCAGATTGCCGGAGCCCTGGCACGTCGAATTATCAATTATCTTCGCGAAGCTGACGAAGTCACCCAGGGGGATCGATATGGTCTCATTAAATTTGGAAGTCGAATGGATGTGGTGATACCTCGTGCAGCCAAAATTCTGGTTGAACTAAAGGAACCAGTACGCGGTGGATTAACCGTTCTGGCAAGATTGGATTAATATGCTAAAAGATCAAACCCGTAAAAGAAGACCTCTCAAGGAAAATCCACGCCGGAGATTTATTCCGAACTCATTTACAATTTTTAATATGTTTCTGGGTTTTAGCTCAATCATTTCCTCTGCAAACGGAGATTTTTTCTGGGCTGCCTGGTTTATTATTTTTGGTGCCGTCTTTGATGGCTTTGACGGTAAAATTGCCCGCGCTCTGGATAGTACCTCAGATTTTGGAATCCAATTTGACTCCCTGGCGGATATCATCACTTTTTGCCTGGCTCCCTCTGTATTCGTATATATGGTATGGGCCGAGCCTCTGGGACAGTTGGTGGGTGGGTTTTATGCCTTCATGCCGCTCATGTTGGGATCAATCAGACTGGCTAAATTTAATCTTGAAGCCGAAGGCACTCAGAAAAGCCAATTTTATGGTGTGCCCACTCCACTCATGGCGCTGACTGTGGTTGGTATCTGGTTGTTTCTAAGCCAGATTCATCACTATCCCTTTCTCCAATGGCAGCCCCGTCGACTGGGGGGAGATGCCCGCATTGTCCTGCCCATGATTATGATTATTTCGAGTCTCATGCTATCAAAAATTCCATTTTCAAAATCTCCCCGGATGAGTTTCAAGGGAAATGCTAAAGAGAAGTGGTCGCTTATTTCCGGTGCTTTCATGATCATCCTGGTATTTGCCAGCAAGGGCTTCTTGCTCTTCCCCTTGGCTATCTTAATGATTTTCATCAGTCTCTTCAAATGGACGCGATCCCAGCGTTACATAGAAGATGAGCCTGGAGTTGAGTAGTGGATCCCAGACGTCGTAATATCAAAATAATTGTCCTCATGATTTTTTGCGGAGCCATTGTTGGTTCCGTTTTAGGGGATGTCGCTGCTGGCCTGCTTCCTGAAAGCGTGGTAAGAGATTTTTTCGTATTATCATTTGATACGGCAAAATATGGATTGGCAGAACCTTTTGTATTGGACCTGCGTATTTTTTCACTCACCTTTGGCTTTACTTTAAAGGTAAATTTTATGGGTGTCGTGGGAATGGGTGTAGCCTATTATCTGTTGCGGTATTATCGGGTGTAATAGAAAATAGAAAATAGAAGATAGAAGATAGAAGATAGAAGATAGAAGATAGAAGATAGAAGATAGAAGATAGAAGATAGAAGATGGAAGATGGAAGATGGAAGTAGTGATATGGAGAGGGAGAATGAGCAACTTAAGAAATTATCGACCTCAAGTGCGTTATCTATTACGCAGCTTGCCTTTGTGAATGTAGATCAATGTTCAATTTTCAATATTAAGTATTAAATATAAAGGAGTAACCCATGAGTTTACCTGGTGGTTGGGAATGGCTGATAATCATCCTGTTTTTACTGATTTTCTTTGGAGCAAAACGCCTGCCTGAAATGGCCAAGGGTCTGGGCAAAGGTATTCGAGAGTTCAAGGGTGCCATCAGCGGGATCACGGATGAAATCGAAAAGGCTGGATCTAAACCCGTCGAATCAAAAACTGAAGAGAAGCCTGAAGCAAAGCCTGAACCCAAAAAAGCAGATTAGGACGCCTCATTAAATGGTAGCAGCCCCGTCAATTCTGCCGATCTGAATAATATCAAATATCTGATTACCTGAGCTTCAAGGAGCTCGACGTAGATGGATGATACACTTGTTCCATCCGGCTGTTTTATTCTCGAAAAAATGAAACCATGCGAAACAAAAATCATGGATATGACTATAAATGTTGAATTGGGTTCGTTGGTTGATAACAGTGATAAAGAGATCGTTTGAAATAAAGTGATAATTGCGTTTCAAAACCCCGGGCTGGTATGGTTCTTTCTCAGCATTCCTGTGCTGCTCGTTGTCTATATTTATTATTCGCGGAATCGTTTTGGTACACTAAGATTTTCTTCCCTCCTCATGTTCGAAGGCATTTCAAACACAAGCGGGATGTGGAGAAAGCATGTACTCTATGCTTTACGACTCCTGGCGATTATGGCTATTTTTATTGCCCTCATGCGACCTCAGGAGCGCAACGCTCTGCAGGAAATCAATGCTGAGGGTATTGATATAATGATGGTCATCGATATCTCTGGCTCCATGAGAGCCATGGATTTTAAACCAAACCGTCTAGAGGCAGTAAAAAAGGTGGCTCAAAGCTTTGTTTCAGAGCGGCAGAATGATCGGATAGGACTCAATGTTTTTGCCCGCGAAAGCTTTTTGCAGTGTCCTCTGACGACGGATCTGAACCGCTTGAATGAATTCATTTCCGGGATCGAGATTGTCAACGAAAAATACGATGGCACAGCCATCGGCATGGCCTTGGCTGGCGCTGTCAATAGATTGCGCGATTCTGATGCCAAAAGTAAGGTGATTGTTCTCCTCTCCGATGGCCGCAACAATGCCGGTGAGTTGGATCCCATAACCACATCTGATCTGGCAAAAGAATTTGGCATTCGCATCTATACAATTGGTGCCGGTACACGGGGAACCGCCGCCATGCCTGTTCAAACTGCAATCGGGGTTAGAAATGTCCAGGTCCAGGTGGATGTCGATGAAGAAACGCTGACGCGCATTGCAGATATTACAGGCGGAAAATACTTCCGGGCAACTGATGAAAAAAGTCTGGCTGAAATTTATCAGGAAATTTCAAAAATGGAGACCACCGAATATAGTGTCAAGGAGTATGTCCAACATGCTGAGCTATTCTATTATCCAATTCTGGCAGCGCTCTTCTTTTTGATCGCTGAATTTGTGTTGGAACGACTGGTTTTCAGGAGATTCCCCTGATGATACAGTTTGAAAGCTACCCCATCTGGTTACAGATAATACTCTGGGCCATTGTTCCACTCCTGATACTGGTTGGCATATGGTTTCGTTTTAGCCGAAAAAGAATATTGCAGAGAGCCGGGGATTCAGAACTTATTAAACAGCTCTCCCGCAGTGTGAGCAAACGCAAGCGTCGGCTTAAAGACATGCTTCGGTTAGCTGCGATTCTCTTGCTGCTTTTTGCAGCCTGGGGGCCAAAATTTTCCGATGAGTTGACAGAAATTCACCGCGAGGGTGTTGATATCGTGGTCCTTCTGGATGTATCCAATTCCATGCGGGCTCAGGATATCAAACCGGATCGGCTTGAAAAAGCGCGCTTTGAGCTGAGAAAATTGATCAAAGATCTACGCGGTGATCGTGTTGCGCTGGTGGTCTTTGCTGGTCAAGCACATTTACAGACCCCTTTGACTCTGGACTATTCCGCTTTCGAGATGTTTCTGGACATATCTGATGAGTCCTTGATTGGTGTGCAGGGTACTTCCTTTGAGCAGGCGCTGGAGGTAGGGCTGAGTGCCTTCGATCCTGATGATCAACAGCATCGGGCCATGATTCTCATTTCAGACGGTGAAGATCACGAAGGTCATCTCGAGGAAGTTCTTGAGCGAGCACGAAAAGAGAATGTGATCATCCACACCGCAGGTATTGGCTCTTTCTCAGGGACTCCCATTCCAATGTATGATGATCGGGGGGTGTTAAAAGGGTATCGCAAAACCAGTACCGGTGAAGTGGTTACAACCAGACTTTACACCGAGAACCTTCAATCGATCAGTGCCGAAACGGATGGCCGGTTTGTACATCTGAATAGTGCCAGTGCTGGTTTGGAAGATATCTATAACGATATTCTGGGGATGGAACAGAAGGAATTCAGTCGACACGAATTCACAAATTTTAAGGAACAATATCACTGGTTTACCTGGATCGCCTTACTTTTTCTGCTGATTGATTTATTCATCACGGACTTACATGGTACAGAGAGAAATTGGCAGGGGGATTATATTCGTGACTAAACTGTTCAGATTGTTTATTATCGGCATGCTACTACTGCTGCCATTGCTGAGTGTCATGGCTCAATCAGATGCCCAGAAGGCTTTTAATGATCAGAAGTATGACGAGGCTGTGGCCGCATGGAATAAACTATTGGAAGAGAACCCCGATTTAAAGGATATCCACTACAACAAGGGGAATGCTAATTACAGACTGGGTGATCTGGATGAAGCCATCGGTTCTTATGAGCAAGCTTTAAGTCTAAAGGATAAAAATGCCCTGGCGGATGTGTATTACAATCTTGGGAACGCCTATTTAAACAAACAGGATGTTGAAAAAGCCAAGGAATTTTATAAGCAAGCGCTCCGAATTCGTCCCCAGGATCAAGACGCGAAAGCCAATCTGGAATTGTTAAATCATATGCCTCCACCACCACCTCAGGAACAAAATTCCCAGAATGGTGAGAAAAACCAGGAGAATAAGGATAAGCAGGAACAACAGGAGCAAAAAGAAGATTCTGAATCTCAAAATGATGATCAGCAGCAGGAACAGGAGCAGCAAGACCAGGACGAATCCCAACAAGATCAGCAAAAAGAGGATGAGCAACAACCTCAGAATGAGCAGGACCAGCAGGAGAATCCCTCAGATCAAGAGGAATCAGTGGATCAGGAAGAGTTAATGAATGCGAAGCAATTATTGGATGCCTTGAAAGATCGTGAGACTGAAAATATGCGTGACCAAATTCGCCTTAAAACTTCAGGTCAGGATAATGAGAAAGACTGGTAAAGTAATGGGAACAAGGCGTCTCTTCTTCTATCTGTTTTTAGGTATGAGCTCCGCTGTATTTGCTCAAACCATTAGCGCCAGTCTAGATGCCAAACAAGTTCTGGTGCAGGAATCTTTCACCTGGAAGCTGGAAGTGGAGGGTAGTGATGATATGCCATCAGTGCGCCTGCCTGAAATAGATAAAATTGCTCTACTTTCTGGACCAATGCAGTCCTCCAATTACACTTTTGTCAATGGGAAAACCAGCAGCAAAAAATCCATTAGCTATACCTTTGTTGCCATGGAGGCAGGTGAGGTGGTCTTTCCCGCCGTAGATGTTTTTCTGGGTAAAAAGCGATACAAAACCCAGGAATTGAAACTTGAAGTAGTGGCTACACGGGGAGTAAATACCAGGCAGGCTCCTGCAAATGAATCGGTGTATTTAAGAGCCATTCCTTCCAAGACCAGTGTCTATGTTGGCGAGCCACTTACGGTTCGCTATAAACTGTTTACCAAAGTTGGTGTCTACAATTATCAGGTGGAAAAGCTCCCTGATGCCGTAGGTTTTTGGGCTGAAGAGATACCCCAGGCGGCACAACCCAGATTGGTTTCTGAAGTGATCGATGGGGAACGCTACAATACGGCAGTGCTTAAAACTGTGCTCTACTATCCCACCAAATCAGGTGAATTAATCATTGATCCGCTGAATACTGAATTAGAGATCGAGGTTAAATCCAGCCAGAGAACCAACCGTAGATTCAACGATCCTTTTTTCAACGACCCCTTCTTTACCGGAACCAGAAAAGCCACTAAAAATTTTCTTTCCAACCCGCAAAAAATAAGCGTGGCAAGCTTGCCAGAACCCCGACCAAGAAATTATGGCGGCGCGGTCGGTAATTTTCAGCTACGCGCTGGATTGGATACCAATGCTGTATTTGTCAACGATGCAGTAGGTTTAAGTATCACACTCAGTGGGTCGGGCAACTTTAAATCTTTACAGCTTCCTGAGCCGAAGCTTCCTGAAGGAATCGATATCTTCAAGCCGGAACGCACGGAAAATATAAGCATCCAGGGGATGAAACACACTGGATCAAAAAAATCCACCTATCTGCTGGTTCCTCGTGTTCCCGGAGACATTCTCATTGATCCTGTAGAATTCACCTATTTCGATTTGAAGTCGAAAAAATATGTCACTCGCAGCAGTGGCCCCATCAAGATGAGTGTCTATGATGCTGAAGGGTCTCAACCCGTCGTCACCTCTGGTTATAGTAGGGAAGAGGTTGAATTGATGCAGGAAGATATTCGCTACATTAAATCGGCTACTTCTCGTTTCACCCAGGCTCAAAGCTCCCCCTTCAGCGGCAGATTCTGGTTCCTGCATATCCTTGGCTTTATTGCCCTTGGCGCTGCCTTTGCCTATGAGATTCGATCGCGACGATTACAGGGTAATGTTGACCTGCGCCGTAAAGCCAATGCTATTAAACAAGCCAGGAAACAACTCAAGAAAGCGCAGAAACTTTCTGAAGATTCGGAGGAACTCAGGGCATTACTCCATCAGTGTATCACGGGATTTATTGGTGCACGATTAAATGTTTCAGAGAATGCGCTGGATACATCTGAATTTACTCACATCCTGAGCCAACATCATGTTCCTGCTGAAATTATTCAGGAGAATAAAACTTTTTTAGAAGATCTGGCAATGGATAGATTCGCTCCAGGTGCCGTAAAACGTTCAGCTTCAGAATGGATCTCGGCTACACAAAATCACTTTCAGCAATTAAGGAGGGTCCTATAATGAGAACCTCCCTAAAATCTGTGCTCATCAGTTTATTGATGCTAAGTACTGTATTTGCTGTGGATGTGGAAGGCTTGATGGCTCAGGGAAATAGTTTTTACGAAAAAGGGGATTTTAAATCTGCCATCAGCTCCTATGAAAAAATCCTGAAAACGGACATGGTTTCAACCGCCCTTCATTACAATTTGGGTTGCGCTTATTTTTCTCAAAAAGAGTATGGTAAAGCGATCCTGCAATTTGAAAAAGCCAGACAATTGAGCCCTCGAGATCCTGATGTCCTGCATAATCTTGAATATTCCAAACTCTTTCTTAAGGACCGTTTTGATTTGCCTGAACCCATGGTGTTTGTGGCCTGGTTTAAGGAACTCCGACAAAGTCTCTCTCTGGCAGAATTGAAATTTCTCGAGGAAATCTTGTTCAGCCTGCTCATTATGGGAGTCATTATCTATCGTCTTTCAAGTATAAATTCCCTGCGTCGGGTACTTTTGCCGGCAACAATGATTACTGGCATACTCTTTCTGTTCATGGGAGGTTGGCTCATAGAACGAGCCGTATCAATGGATGAAAAACATGCCATTTTACTGGTTGATGAGGCTGCAGTGCGCAGCGCACCCATACCTGGAGCCAGCACTTTATTTGTCATACATGAAGGGACTTCGGCAGAAATTTTAGATGCAACAGAATCCTGGTATGAAATTAGATTGGAAGACGGAAAAACGGGATGGATAATTCATGAAGCTGTTGGTCTATATTAGTTTGCTGTTGCCCCTGGTGATACACGGGCAGGATAAAGTTAAATTGGATGAATCTTTCGACCCCACCACATTGCATGATTGGCCAGGTTCTAAAGCTCGTATTGAGCAGATTAAATCTTTAAAAGCCTATTATGCAAGTATAGGTGATGAAATAGATAGCGTTCAGATAACTGAATATTCAAGTTTTGTATTCCGAGTTCAATTGGGTAGCACCAGTGATTACGACGAAGCCATTGCCCTGGAAGCCCAGGCAGCTCAGACCTTTGAAGAAGAAGTCATGGTTCAGTTCGATAGTCCGTACTACAAAATCAGGGTTGGTACCATGAATAATCGGGAAGATGCCCAGAATTTGCAGCAATTCGCTATTGAGAACGGGTATCGACGAGCCTGGGTCATCAGGACTGAGAATACACCAGAATTAGAAAATTAGAGTGGGAGAGTTATGTCCGGTCACAGTAAATGGTCCACCATTAAAAGGAAAAAAGCCGTCGTTGATGCCGCCAGAGGCAAAGTATTTACTCGAATTGCCAAAGAATTAACCATTGCTGCACGCACGGGTGGCGGAGACGACAGCACGAACCCACGTTTAAGAACGGCCATTGCTTCAGCCAAAGCTGCCAATATGCCGACAGCAAATATTGAACGTGCCATCAAAAAGGGCACGGGCGATCTCGAAGGTGTGATGATTGAGGAAATCGTTTATGAAGGTTACGGCCCTGGCGGTGTGGCTCTCATGATGGAAGTTGCTACTGACAATAGAAATCGGACTGTTTCAGACATCAGACATATTTTGAGCAAAAATGGTGGCAATCTGGCCAATGCAGGTGCTGTTGCCTGGATGTTTGATACCAAGGGGGTGGTTCAGGTTATTGCTGAAGGTGTAGATGAGGATGAACTCCTGATGATAGCCCTGGAAAGTGGTGCCGAAGACATGAGCAATGAAGGGGACTATTTTGAAATTCTGTGTGCTCCTTCAGATCTCAATGCCGTGAATGAAGCTGTAGAAGCGGCAGGTTACACGGTAGAAGTTGCTCAGATTCAGCAAATACCCAATAATTTTACCGAAGTGAGCACAGAGGATCTACCCAGGGTCGTGCAATTAATGGAAATCCTTGACGATTATGACGATATGCAAAAATTATCAGCCAGTGTGAATTTCACAGATGAAATGCTGGAAGGGCTGGAGTAGAAGCTGCGCATCATCGGAATTGATCCCGGTCTACGGATTTTAGGTGTTGGGGTCATCGACTACGATGGGAACCAATTTAAATCTGTGTATTCTGGTGTCATCAAGACCAAAAACAGTGATCCACTTTCAGATAAACTGGCTGTGCTCTACAAGGGTATTTCGGAAGCTATTAAGCAGTTTCAGCCTGATGTGCTATCCATTGAAGAAGCCTTTTATGGTAAAAATGCGAGAACGGCCTTGCTTATGGGGCATGTTCGCGGTGTCGCCATGTTGGCGGGAAAGCATGCTGATCTGGAAGTCCATGAGTATGCTGCCAGGAAAGTTAAATCGGCAGTCACTGGCAATGGTGCAGCAGATAAAGAGCAAGTTCTCTACATGGTTAAACGACTATTGAAACTCAAAGAAGATCCCATCACCTTGGATGCTTCCGATGCTTTGGGGATTGCCATCTGTCATGCGCTTAATCACAAAATATCAAAACTGGGTGTCTAATGTACGAGTTTATTTCTGGAAAATTAATCAGCAAGCAACCAGATCATGTGGTTATTGAAACCGCTGGTCTGGGATATCGCCTGAAAATATCCTTTAGTACTTTCACGCAGCTGCCTGTCCTTGGTGAAAATGTCATGATCTACACGCATCTTCATGTGCGTGAGGATATTTTTGAGCTATATGGATTTGCCCAAAGAGCCGAGCGGGAGTTCTTTTTCAAATTGATAGCCATTTCCAAGGTCGGTCCGAAGGCAGCGCTGGCGATACTCTCGGGAGGGTCTCCTGCAGATATCAGCAACTGGATCATGGCTGAGGATGCCAAGACCATTGCAAAAACTCCAGGCATTGGACCCACCACAGCCAAGCGCATTATTCTGGAGCTCAAGCCAAAGATTGAAAAAGGTCTGGGAAGCACTGAACCGGGTGCCTTGACTTCGAATCTGGGCGTCAGCAGCAACGAAGATGAAGCCCTCCTGGCTTTGGAATCCCTGGGG
>JAIPGJ010000022.1 GCA_021736185.1 Fidelibacterota bacterium
CCCAGCAAACCACAGCCACAGTCTGAGTTTATTTTAAACATAAGCAAAACAAGGCTAAGCAGGGCTCCTGCAACAGTCAAGCATAACCCCAGTAGAATCGCCGCTTGATAATGCCTCTTGTTCCAGAGACCAAAAACCAGATAAAACTCTATCAGCAAAGCGATTATTCCATAATATTTTATGATGCCAGGCAAAGCGGCTGCTTTGACGATGGCTTCATAGGGTTTGAATCCTAATTCAGCCAAGATGTAAGTCTTGGTCATTGCCAGTAGCAAAAACACAATAGTCATTAACAGTCGCACAACTCTTGCTGTGGTGATGTGAAAGTCACTTGTGGTCATTCGGGTCTGTCCTTCTGTTCATGAACCCGGTAACTGCCTCATTAATGAATTCTGTGCTGGCCTGACCATCAAGGATATCCTCTACCGACATGCCTACGAGAAAGATTCGGTCATTTTCAAACCAGCCACCCTCCACGGATATATAAAAAAACATCTTGTCTTCCTCATCTTCTCCAACCAGCGGAAACCCAAGAGAACCGGATGTGACATGTTCACCCCCCTTTGTAGATATGTCATAATAATAGGGCGGTTCAGGGAGGTTCTGTGGTGCCCCTGACTGATAAAACGAACTTATGACAAACTTCTCTTTCTCATAAACAGCGTAGATTGCTGAATAACTGCCCTTGGTGGATTTTAATGTTATTGCGCTTTCCTTGCTCAGTACCCCTGGCAGCTCCTTATAATGATCATTGATGACCTCAAACTGATCGATATAATGATGCTTTTCATCATAACGCTTTATGAAATAGCCCTCAACATTATCAGCCAGAACTATTTCCCCGGACTTATCGATATCATAAGGTTGCGGCAAATATAGAGACATAAAACTCTTTGCATTCACGCTTGAACGTGAAATTTTATTAACCGGGTCTATCAGCTTTAAAGAATCATCATATGCACAAAGCGTAAATCCTGGCTGCAAATCAAACAAACTGTCAAACTTTTGTATATCGTCTTCACTCACCTTCTCTCCTCGACTGTTATCGTATTTGTCGAGAAATTTGCCATACTGTGACCAATATAGCCCGCCAACATAAATGAAATTATCAAACCCGATCATTCTACCGGGAAACCCGTGCCTTTCGACCAGATTTAAAACTTGTCCGCTTCCCTTTTTAATCCCAGCGAGATAAAAGCGGCCATTGCCTAATATTAAATTAAAATATATTTTATCCTCTACGGGCAAGACTCTCATTATAGTATAATCCCGATAGTTTTTTATCTGAGTTGACCAGACTTCAACTTTACCAGGGGTTAATCTTTTTTGTATGTAAATGTTATTTTTACTTGAAAGATACACTGAGGTATGATCAATATATAGAGCCCCATTCGCCATCCTGAGCCAGGATATATCTTCCCCGAAAGGCATATCTTCTGATAACTCTATTATGTCAATCCTGGCAAATAATGCGCTGCAAAACACTAGAACAACAATTAGAAATCTCATTTGGATCCTTTGGTGGGATAGCATGAATGCTATCCCACCACCCTTACTTGTTAAAACAAGAAGTTTTTAAGCCAGTCAACATCAAAACTAATCCAGACTTTGATGCAACCGCTGTCAAAATCATCTATGCAGATGGTACCCGCCCAGCTACCCATATAGAAGCCAATGAGTGTATCGACCTCAGTATTTGGTGCCGGAGCTTGTTGATTATCTGCTGCGGTTACCATCCCTACCATCAAAAGCGCCACCAGCCCACTTAAAAGGATCTTTCTTAAACGATGCATAATCGTTCCTTTCTTTTTGGGTGAGTTTTATCACCACGATAAAACTATACCCTGTTTCGCTTTTGTTTTTACTCCATGGTGATTCATGAAGTCTTGTTTTTTGTAAAGAGGCTATCAGTTTTGTTTAACACAACTGAATACCACAACAAAACAACTGGCTTGTAGCTACATGAACTTGATTTTCTTCGGATAGTTTGTTTGAAGATGGTTGCCTCTCGACGAACCTATTTTAAACCAAAACCTGCCCTGATGCAAATAAAAAAGCCCGCCAAAAAGACGGGCTTTTAAGTGTGTTTACTTCAGGCTTATATAAATGTATAATTTATGCCAAGCGCCATAGATTCTTTTATCTGACGTTTAGCAGAAACGTTTCTATCATAAACCAATTTGAAATTCATGTTCATGTTAAGATACTCAGATATTTTTACCGTGAGCGTATTGTCCCAATTCACATCAATCTTGTTGAAGGTTGTGAACGCTGAAAACAGTTCCAGTTTCGAAACGTAGAGCGTGTTTTCGGCAAGCTCGTACCTGAGATCAGTAACTGACTCTGCACCAATCTCACTACGAAAGGTTTCAATCTCACTGGTTTCAACATCGTCGGCATATGGCACCGGATAATCCGAGGTAACCGTCTGCTTGGCTGACAAACCCAAACGTGTCGCCAGACCCTCGTTTATCACATACTCTGCACCCATACTTTCTCTAAAATATCCTGGATCCATAAAATCTGAGATCTGGAAGCTTGAGTCTGTTGAATAATCATATCCAGCCGTAAACTGTGTTTCACCTGTCACGGCAATAAAGGGGTTTATCTTGGCCCAGTGTTTTAGGGTAAGCACGCTTTCAAGCTTGATTTCATCTGCCGACTTGCGCACATCCGCATCCCCCGTTTTCGTGGCACCATAAAGGAATTTTCCCGTATTAGACCAGCTGGTCTTCTCCTGGGCCTTGACAAATTTATAATTCAGATTCGTTTGCCAGGCAAAGGCATTTTCTCCACCAGCCGCCCAATTATCGAAACCGGTTTGTGTGAGATTAAGCCCGCCCTGTATTGATTTATTCCATACGCCAGGTACTGTATCCTGAGCCAATACCAAGCCAAACATCATTATTGTTAATGCAACTATCGTTTGTGTCAGTGTTTTCATTTTTCCCTCTTTTTTAAAATCCTCAATCAATTAAGGATAAATCGACTTGTATTCAAATTATATATTCATTGCTTAATGGTTTGCATTCCATGACCCCCCTGGTGAAATTTGCGCATCAATTTGGAGTCGTTCCTCATGTCTGACAATCAACCCTCGGTTCACCTGCTGCTTGAATTTGACCAGGCTATTTCCTGGCCAGAAACCAGACGGGTCACCAGCAAGGCTCTCACCTTTTTTGATGACCATTTTAAGCTTGAACGGATCTCCATTACACTTTATGATATTCAGAATCAGTCCTTTGAAGTCTTTACCAAAGACACTTCTGTGCCTCATCTTTCAGCAGGCGACAAACCCAGGCTTTCAAGCCAGGTCACACGAAAGGGCGCTAAGAATAAAGCGCCAAAATATGTCCCCAATATTTCCAGAATTGCCAAACCCAGTCTTGTTGTGCAAGCCCTGCTTGAAGCTGGACTTCAATCCTTTTTTGATGTTCCCCTGGTCATTGGAGAAGATGTCGTAGGATCCCTTAATATCGGTTCCCGGCTTTTGGATGGCATCTCGACTGAAACGCGCGAAATCGCAAAACTGCTTTCCGCCCGTCTCTCGCTGGCCCTGTTCCATGCCCGTTTATATGACGACCTCAAGCAAAAAGAAGCCGCCCTCGAAATCAGCGAGAGCAGTTATCGCGAACTCATTGATCAGGCCGCGGATATTATTCTTAAGGCCGACCTGCAAGGGCATATCCTTCAGGCCAATCTGGCTGCAACACGAATGCTGGGATATTCCAACGAAGAACTTCTCTCCATGAATTTGAGCGAGCTTTTTGAGCCAAATATTCTCGTCAGAAAACCCTTGCGTTATGATCTTATGAAGGCAGGGTTAACCGTGCTCCTTGAGCGCGTCTTTCGCACCAAAGATGGCCGTTTGGTTCCCATTGAGATGAATTCCAAAAAACTGTCTGACGGAACCCTGGTAAGCATTATCCGCGATCTTTCTGAACGAAACACCACCAACGAACGCCTGCTTGACCAGAAAAACCAGATTAGCGCTTTGTTTGACGCCACGCCAACACCCATGTACGCCAAGGACCCCGAGGGTCGCTACACCATGCTTAATGATGCCTATTTGAAGTATTTCGGAAAAACCAGGGAAGAGATGCTGGGGAAAATCGTCACCGAGGTCTGGTCTGAAAAATCAGCGTTGCAGGTTGAAAAGGATGACCAAAAGCTCTTGCTCCAAAATGACCGACAATCCTATTCCACCGAATTTAAGGATGCTTCGGGTCGAACTCGCCAGGTATTACTTCGTAAGGCACGCTATCTGGATGCCCGGGGAGAACCGGCTGGTTTTGTGGGAACCATATTGGATTATACTGAACTTAAAGATGCCGAAAATCGCTATAAAACCCTGTTTAACTATTCACCTGACCCCGTCGTCGTCCATGACGGAAAAGTGCTTCTGGCAGCCAACCAAGCGGCGATCAGTTTTTTTAAGGCAAGCAATCCAAACGAATATCAGAAGAGTCCTGTTGCTCGCTTCATTCACCCTGACTCCATCCGGGATTCACGTCGTCGAATCGAAAGACTTTTATCCTCAGATGAGCCCAATCAATCCATGACCCAGAAATTTATTATTGCTACAGGAGAGGTTCGTGATGTTGAGGTTATGTCCGCTCCCATAAATTACCGGGATCAACGTGTCATCATGTCCTCCTTCCGTGATATCACCGACGACCTGGCAATACGGAAAGCACTCCTCAATAGTGAAGAGCGCTATCGTAAAGTTTTTAAGTATTCACCTTCGGCAATGGTGCTGCATGATCGTGGGATTTTACTGGATGCCAATCAGGCGGCCCTTGATTTCGCCGGTGCAAAAATCCTGGACGATGTCCTTGGCATGGATCTCTTTAAGCTGGTTCATCCTGATTTTCAACAAATTGCCCATGAAGGTATTGAGCGACTGCTAAAAACAGAAACTCCCGGTGGCGGTGTGAGGGAACAAAAATATCTCACGCTGGAGGGTGAAGCGCGCTGGGTTGAGGTCATGGGTGTTCCCGTAAAACAAGCTGACAAAACCGTGGTTTTGCTCTCCTTTAATGATATTCATGAAAGCGTTACCGCCCGTGAGGAGGCCGAAAAGAGTCGACAACAACTCGAGTTGATCACCAAACATCTAACGAGCCATATCTTTCTTGTCGACCTGGAACTATCCCTGATATATGTAAATCAGACAGCAGCAAAATTTCTCCACATGGAAAGTGCCGATTTAGCTGGAATACCGCTCAAAAACATCATTCCAGAAAAGGAACTGGCCATTGGTTCAAGCTACCTGCCTCGCCTGCTAAAGGGCGAGGTTTGCAGTTACCAGCATCACTATGAATCATCCGAACGGGGCCGTGTTGATTTCAGGTTGACACTGGTTCCTGTCAGGGGGGAAGACGGTGAAGTTCTGGCTATTCTCGTGCAAATGGATGATGTGAGTGAAATTGAGTTGACCCGCAAAGAGCTGGCCGAAAACAAAGAGCTCCTGGAGTTGATCGTTGATACCATTCCTGGTTTATTTTCATACGCTGACATCAATAGAAAATATCTCTATGTAAACGAAGCCTATGCAAACTGGTACGGTTATAAGAAGTCTGATGTTATTGGAAAATCTTTTGATCAGATCATCCCGGCTGACACCTACAAGGAAATCCAACCCTATCTTTCCAGGATTACCACAGGTGAGCAACTCTCGTATTCACGTATTGGCCGGGGTCGTGATGGACGAGATCATACTTTAGATATCCGCTACATTCCCCATTATGACGCCAACAACAAGCCGAAGGCCTTCCTGACCTCCCTTCAAGACGTGACGGAAAGAAAAGAGGAGGAGGTCTTCCGGGATGCTCTACGACGCCTGGCCCGACAGTTAACCGTTTCTCTGCAACCTCGGGAAGTCGGCATTATTGCCTCCTCGCTACTTTATGAGTTGTTTGGCTATGATGCTTTTGCGCTCTATCAAATAAACCAGGAAGAAAAGCTTGCTGAAGGGGTGTATTCACAGGATACTTTTGTTGGAGAATACACGCCGGTGGAGGTTGAAACCGACAAAAATCCTCTGGACATGGAAAACAGCGTCGCCACTTTTATCCTCCCCACGCCCATACTGATTAATCGTCAAGAAGACGAGAAGGCACCTGTTATTGCCCCCTTTGGAGATGCTTCCAGGAGGAGTTTGTCCCTGGTTTTTGTCCCCATTTTTTGGGAGGGCAGGCAAATCGGTTCTTTTTCTTTGCAGAGCTATACTGCTGGACATTTTCAAGAGGATAGCCTGGAAAAACTAAAGATTTTTGCCAACCAGATTGGCGGCGCGCTGATCCGCGCCCAGGCTGATGAGCTTATTCAGCGACAGACCAACGAACTAAAAGAACGAGAGCATGAACTTCAGGCCAGCGTAAAAGAGAAAGAAGTTCTTTTAAAGGAAGTCTATCATCGCACCAAGAACAACATGCAGGTGATCGTCGGCCTGCTTGAACTGCAGGGTCTGAAGACCAGCAGCGCTGAAACCCTGTCTGTTCTGGATGAAATGACCAACCAGATAACCAGCATGAGTATGGTCCATGATCTCCTGTATAGGTCTGGAAACCTGGCTGAAATCAGGTTGGATACCTATATTGAAGAGTTGGTGACTCGACTTATCCTCGCCTACAAAACCTCGCTTGGCGATATCCAGCTGGATTGTCAAATTGAGGCCATTCCAGTAAACCTGCAGCTTGCTATTCCACTGGGCCTGGTGATCAATGAGATCGTAAGCAATGCCTTGAAATATGCTTTTCCGGATCACTGCGACGGTAAAATTATGATTAAGGCCCAGAAGCTTGGAGAGATGGGGCTCGCTTTAGAAATCGGAGACAATGGTGTCGGATTAACAGACGGCGCGGATGGAAGCTTGACCGATACGATGGGGATACGGATCATCCAGGATATTATTGATCTCCAGCTTTTGGGTGAAATGAAAATCACAAGCTGTCCTGGTTTAAAGTATTTTATTACTATCCCCAGCCTGAAGTTAGATTAGAGCCTGTCATGTTCGCCTGCCCAGCCTGGAATATAACTTATTGGGGGTGCTTAATTTAATGGTCGCTAAAACGCGAATTCTCCTGGTTGAAGACGAAGTCATCACGGCCTCCTCTCTAAAGCTGGGCCTTGAAAAAGCCGGGTTTGATGTGTGTCCTCTGGCCACCCGTGGAAGTAAGGCATTAAAAATAGCCACGGAGGAAAAGCCCGATGTCGTCCTCATGGATGTGAACCTGCCTGGTGGCATGAATGGTATTGAAACCGCTCAGGCCATACTGGAAATTGTCGACACAAAAATTATTTTTCTTACGGGATATCATGATGATCATTTAATCACTCAAATCAATACGCTAAACCCGCTTGGTTTTATCATTAAACCAGTCAGTGTTGAGCGTATCCGGGACATTCTGGATAAACATTTTTAGCAACGCCTTCACCTTTTTATAGAAAAGCTTATACCTATGAAACTATTCCTTCTTTTTTTAATGCTCTTCGCTTCTGGCATGGGTCAGCCACTATTCAATCAAGAGCCTGAGGTCCGGGTTCGAATCATCAACACGCTTGACACGCTAAATCTTTCTCTCCGGGGTGAATGGTCGTTGCGCAACACGGGGGCTTCAAAAATGGTTTTGCCAGCGGAGACTCATCTTCGGCTTATCAACCAAGCCGGGCAGATTTCTGTTTTTGACAGCAGCGGGACCCTTCTGGTCCAAAGCCCTTCATTCATGTTTAGATCAGACAGCGATACCGCTACCGTGATGATTGAATCCGTGCCCTATGGTGTGGGCTGGTGGTGGGCCGGGGTGGCGGATCGGGTCTATGAGGGTGCTTTTCATATTTATTTAAGCACCAAACAAGAAATGAATGTTGTGGTTCAGCTGCCGCTGGAAACCTATTTGAAGGGTGTGGTGCCCTACGAGATTGGCGGCACATCACCCCTGGAAGCGCTCAAGGCACAAGCGGTAACTGCCAGATCTGAAGCTATCATTGCCCTCACATCAAAACTCTATAGTGGTGACTACTATGACCTCACATCTGATGTAGAATGTCAGGTCTTTAGCGGCAACCAGAAACGAACCGAACCGTCTGATCTTGCTGTGGATGAAACTGCCGGACTGATCATCAGCGAGCAGGGTCGGCCCATGAATGCCTACTACGCCTCAAACTGCGGCGGTCGCTCCGAACTTATTCAGAATGTCTGGCCTGGACGAAACCAGCTAAAAAGCTATCAGGTATCGCATACCGACAACAGGCGACAATCCGGCCCCAGGCTAAAGTGGAGCTGGAGAGCTAAACACTGGATAAAGTCCTCTCCTGAGGTGTACTGCAATCCTGAGTTTAACAGCGCCCTGCCAAGCTGGAGCAGACAAAATTTTCGCTGGTCCCGGAAGTTCAGCGTTCAAGAACTCACCGACATGCTTACAGATGACAAGGAACTCGGGCAGTTTCGAAGACTACGTGTATTAAAGCGGGGACCCTCCGGTCGAATTTATAAAGCCCGCATTGTTTTTGAGCATGGGAAGTTCAGCGTGGATGGAGAGCTGGCCTTGCGACAAATGTTTAGTCCATCTTTGCGCAGCTCGGCATTTTATGTAGAACGTCAAGGCGATCAGGTTGTGCTGCATGGTGCCGGTTGGGGGCATGGTGTGGGGATGTGTCAGAGCGGTGCCATTGCCCAGGCGGCCACTGGACGGACTTTTGATCAGATTCTTAAGCACTATTATTCGAAGGCTGAATTGCTAAACATTTACGAAACGGCGACACCCTAGCCTGTCCTGGCGAACTCACGCCTAAAGGGTTATTCAGCGAGCAGAAAGAATTAACGAAAATGATTCATATCCCGGGAGATTCATGTGAAATCACTTAATTACAACAACGTCTATCTTACCCCCTCTTATTCTGAGCTTGAAAGCAGGGAACTTGTCGACCTGTCAGTAAAGCTGTTCAGACACCCAACATTTCACACCCTGGGCATGCCTGTGATTGCTGCAAACATGAAAACGGTAACCGGGCCGGAAATGGTGGTAAGTTTACACAAACTGGGGGCCATGGGAATCTTGCACAGGTTTCATCAGTCCGCAGATGATTACGACCGGGATTGTCAGCGAATTCTTTCTGCTAAATGTCCCGTAGATATTTCTATTGGTGTGAATAACCTGAAGCTCCTGAAGGCTTTTGAACAGCGGGAGAATAAAAGCTCGCTAAGAAGTATCACCATCGATATTGCCCATGGTCATCATATTAAAATGAAACAGCAGATAGCACTCGTTAAGGGCTGGATTCAAAAACACAAACTCAGTGAGCAGGTAGACATAATTGCCGGCAATGTGTGTACCTCAGAAGCGGTGGAAGATTTGACTGCCTGGGGTGCCAATATTGTAAAAGTCGGCATTGGACCCGGGTCAGCCTGTACAACCCGCATCATGACCGGGTACGGACTTCCGCAGTTTTCAGCGGTTCTCGACTGTGCCAGGAAAAAAGCCGGGTTGGGTGTCAAAATAATTGCCGATGGTGGAATTAGCTCGGTGGGAGATATTGCCAAAGCCCTGGCTGCGGGTGCCGATGCTATTATGACGGGGAGTTTGTTTGCAGGAACCAAAGAAAGCCCTGGACCCAAATTAAGAAGAGGTAATTATCCCAATGAAACCTTTTATAAGAGTTACATGGGCAGTGCCTCCTACGAATCCAAACTCCAGACAGGCAACATCGGCAAGCATACGGAGGGCGTCAGCATGGAGATTCCGTACCGGGGCGCTGTCAAGTATGCCATCCAGGATATCCATGATGGCTTATGCAGCGCCTTTAGCTACGCTGGTGCTTCAAACCTGAAAGCGTTTCATGCCAAAGCAACTTGGACGAGATAATATTGCAAGTTATCAAATTGGTTGGATTTATTAGCTCTCTGGAGTAAAACCATGGGGTTGGGGGCTGAAAAGAGGAAAGCAACAAATGAATACAAAAAACCAAGACGGTTTGATTACGACGTTAAAAGATCGGTTTATAAAAAACATGGGGCGACACCCGGGAATCGACTGGAGTTCCGTGCAATCGAAACTGGAGACCTTTCCCAAAAAACTCCAAAGACTATCTGAAATGGAAGCCAGCGGCGGCGAGCCAGATGTTATTGCTTATGATGAGAATTCCGGGGAATTTATTTTTTGTGATTGTTCACCAGAAAGCCCCCTGGGTCGACGCAGCCTGTGCTATGACCAGCAGGCACTTGACTCGCGAAAACAAAACAAACCCGCTGGAAACGCCATAGACGTGGCGTCATCAATGGGTATCGAGATTCTCACTGAACAACAATATCGAGAACTGCAGGAGCTGGGCGACTTTGACAGGAAAACGTCGAGCTGGATTATAACGCCAGAGAAGATAAGAGCCCTCGGTGGTGCCCTCTTTTGTGATCGGCGCTATGATCAGGTTTTTACCTACCACAACGGTGCTGAATCATATTACGCCGCCAGAGGTTTTCGCGGTCGGCTTAGGGTTTAGTGCCAGAAAGAATCCAAATCCTTCTGGAGGATATTGAGACTCGGGGAGCTGGACTTTTTGGGATCGTTGAATTCTTTGGTCGATCTACCGCTTATTGGATTCTTCTTGTAGGCTCAATTTTAATTCTCGAACTTTGTCGGAGATCAGGACATCTTCCTGGCGAGTTAGATTGCCGGCTGTTTTAAAGAGCAGGGACTCCAGAATGCCAATACTAATCGCTGCCGCCTCCAGGTTCTTCTCCGGTTTTCCTGTCAGTGGATTGGGCGTTTTCCCCAGCTGAGACCAGGCCCCGGCGCTCAGTTGGTTCACCAGTAGAGAAAACAGTTCATTGGGGTTAATCTTGGTGTTTGGCATTATCCTTCTCGCCTTCTCATTTTAAAATATCACTCAGATCAATATTGTCGTCATCTCGTTCTACCACCAGAATCCCGGACATGGGCACAATGATATATTTTTCGTCCTGATATTTAATGTCGATAGCAAACTTCTTCAAATATAGGGCATAATCCCCCACTTCAATCTCCAGGGGAATGTATTTTACCTTATTTGAATCTGAAGCCTGCCAGGCATCGTCATCACCCTCCATGCTGGCCAGAGGGGTTCCCGGTCCCACAGCCACAACATAGCCCCCTTGAACGGACTCTTTCTCTGTCACTGTCGGTGGTAAATACAGACCTGAATTGGTACGATCCTGGCCTGAATCGGGATAGATGAGCACCCGATCACCAATCACTTTGATTTTATTTAGATTTTTAGCCATACTTAATTTCCCATCATTTTTAACACCCTACAAACTAAGCTTTCTCCTCCCAATTGCTGTGAAACTTTTTCCTTAAAAACCAGTGGCATCTCCTGGTACAAAGACCTTGTTGGTGTTAAGTCGATTTTTCTTAACAACGGCGGTCACCTCGCTTAGTTTGAGACGAAAACATGAAGAATAAATGATTGGGAGAAATAAATGAGTACACAGACAACTGGAGCAGAAAACGTTCGCTGGGATTTAAGTGAACTTTTCTCAGGCCTGGATGATCCAAAAATTGAAACCGTTCTCAGCGAGAGCCGTCAAAAAGCCGAAGGCTTTGTAAAACAATACCGGGGAAAATTAGGCGATCTCAGCCCAGAAGCCCTGGCCAGCGCCTATAATGAACTGGAAGCCATCAGCGGTCCCCTGTATCGACTAAGTCAGTATGTGAATCTTGAATATGCTGTAGATACAACTGACGATAAGATTAAAGCTCTGTTGGCTAAAATTGAACAGTCGGCCTCTACCACTTCAAATCTTCTGGTCTTTTTTAGCCTGGAACTGGGTAATCTTTCAGATGAGCAGTTTGCAAAGTTTGAGGGAGCGCCAGCCCTGGCGGATTTTGAATACAAAATTGCCAAAATGCGCAAAAACGCCCGTTACAATCTTTCTGAAAAAGAAGAGCAGATCATTAACCTTAAAGACCTGAATGGCAGCAATGCTCACCAAAAGCTTTATGGAGAGCTGACCTCTTCCTTTACTTTTGAGTTTGAACTGGATGGTGAAACTCAAACGCTGAATGGTGGTCAATTAAGAGCCTTGAGACAACACCCGGACGCCGAGGTTCGCCAGAGAGCCATGAAATTGTTTTTCTCCCGTTATGAGGAGAATGCCCTGGTCATCAATCACCTCTACAATGCCCTGGTTAAAGATCATGGTATTGAAGTTGACCTGCGTGGCTTTGACCAGCCCATCAGCACCATGAATACACATAACGATCTCAGCGATGCAGCCATTCAAGCCCTCAACGATGTCACTACCGAATCCTATACCCTGGTGAATCGATACTATAAGCTCAAAGCCAAAATGCTTGAAATGGACAACATGACCCTGGCTGATATCTATGCCCCGCTCCCACAATCTTCAAAGGCCTATCCCTTTGAAGATGCCAAAACGCTGGTTCTGGATGGATTCAAATCATTTGATGATGATTTTTACAATATGGCCAAAGCCATGTTTGATGAGCGCCGGATTGATGCCCCGGTGGAGCCAAGTAAACGAGGGGGGGCCTTCTGTGCCAGTTCGACTCCTGATTTGAAGCCCTATGTTCTGTTGAACTATACTGGCAAGGTTCGCGATGTCTCTACCATGGCCCATGAACTGGGTCATGCCATTCACGCCATGCTCTCAAGTGGTCAGAAGCTGATGAATTATCATCCGATTTTACCTCTTGCAGAAACCGCCTCTATCTTCTCCGAAATGGTTCTCACCGACTCCTTGTTGAAGAAAGAAACTGACGTGGAAGTCAAAAAGTCCATGCTCACCAGTAAGTTGGAAGACATTTTTGCCAGCTCACACCGACAGAACATGTTCAGCAGCTTTGAAATTGCCTCACACAAGGCCATCAATGAACAACTCCAGAGTCCTCAGGACCTGTGCGAGCTTTATACGACAGAGCTGGAGAAGATGTTTGGCGACAGTGTCAACATCACTCCGGAATATGCCTGGGAATGGTCCTCCATCCCCCACATTTTCAATGTGCCCTTTTATGTCTATGCCTACAATTTTGGCAACCTGCTGGTGTTTGCCCTGTATCAGCAATACCTGGAAGAAGGCGCCTCCTTTATTCCCAAATACAAGGAGTTCCTCTCCATGGGAAGTTCCGCCAGTCCGGCTGAGCTCACTGCCATTGTGGGGGCAGATATCAATCATCCTGATTTCTGGCGGAAAAGTCTGAAGTATATTGAAACTTTGGTGGATCAACTGGAAGCATTGGTATAAAAAGTTTCCTTGGGAGATTAACCTTACGAAGGTTTGAAACCTTCGTAAGGTTATGTTCTGGGCAGGGTCTTGTCGTTGTCAGCTCTGGCGATCCCCCTTTTTTCCCTCGTATTCCCCTGCTCTGGATCTTAATATGGGCCAAATAAAAAGAACTGGATCCAAAGCATGAAAATCACCCATTCATCCAAAACCGAAGCGGTCCTGAATGAAATCGGGGCTCGCCTGACACAGCAGCGGATTCAGGCAAAACTTACTCAGGCCGCCCTGGCTGAAAAAGCCAGTGTTTCCAAACGAACCGTGGAACGCATTGAAGCGGGTAATTCTATCCAGCTCTCAACCATGATCCAGGTCTTGCGGGTCTTTAAGCTCCTCGAAGCTTTTGGCCTGGCTCTGACTGGGGAAGTCAACCAGGAGTTCAGCAGCAAGAAGACCGCTCAGATCCAAGAGAAAAAAGTGCTCCAAGACCATGACACAAAGGCAGTCAAAGCAAAATCAAAAAGCCGATCCTGGGGGTACTAAAACTACCTTGTGAAGGCCGTACCGGCCCTTCACCTGATACGGTCAGGACAGTATTCATTGACAGAAACTAACAAGGGAAGGCTGTTGAATATCAAGGACTTACAAAACGAATCAAGACCTGTTTATTCGGGCGTTTTAACGACATGTGTGTCTTAAATAAGACGGTTTCAAAAAGCAGCCCGGCACACGAAACACAAGGATTTAAGATCAAACTCTAAAGGAGTAGAAATGAATTGTCCCAATTGCTCAATAGCGTTAATCCAGAAAAATATACAAGGCATTCAAATAGATGAGTGTGAAAAGTGCGAAGGAATCTGGTTAGAGGAGGCTGAACTCAGACAGGTGAAGGATAAAATTGATTCTGACCTGAATTGGATGGATTTCGAAATTTTGAAACATCCTGAAAAGTTCAAGCCCAAAGCCAAAAGAACCGCCTGTCCCAGCTGTAAAAAGGCCATGAGTGTTCTCGATTATGATGAGACAAAAGTCGAAATTGACTATTGTACTGAATGTAAGGGTGTCTGGCTTGAGAAAAATGAACTGGAAAGCATCATTGAGGCCCTAGAAAAGGAACTTTTAACAAAATCCCTGGGCGAGTACGTCAGCGAGACGCTGGGCGAAGCAAAAGATCTCCTTACCGGTCCTGAATCTTTTTTGTCCGAGTGGAAAGACTTTTCAACCATCCTGAGATTTATGCAATACCGAATTCTTAGCCTGCAGCCAAAAATTCATGATACCATTGTAACCTTCCAAAACAATCCCCTTAACCGATGAAACTATTGTCTCCAGCTCAATCAGGTCCCATCCACTTTTCAAACCGCATCTTCATGGCACCCCTCACCCGGTCTCGGGCCGACAATCCGGAATTAGCCCCTACAGAGCTCCACGTGGAATATTACAGTCAACGTGCTTCAGCGGGACTCATTATCTCAGAGGGTACCAATGTCTCACCACGAGCTGCAGGCTATATTGATGTGCCGGGTCTGTGGTCAAAAGCCCAGGTGGCCGGCTGGCAAAAAGTCACTGAAGCCGTCCACGCGGAAGGGGGAAGAATATTTACTCAGCTCTGGCACGTGGGTCGGATCTCACATCCAGATTTTCATGGGGGCGAACTGCCGCTGGCGCCTTCGGCCATCAACCCCAATCGTCCTGTCCGCACCAAGCAGAGTGGTCGCACCCAAACGGTAACACCCCGGGCCATGGACCTTGATGACATCCAAACAACCATCGATGATTTTAAGCGCGCCGGAGCCAATGCCATGGAGGCTGGATTTGATGGGATAGAGATCCATTCTTCCAATGGCTATCTCTTTCATCAGTTTTTCAGTTCGTCCAGCAATATTCGTGATGATCAGTATGGTGGGAGTATCGAAAACCGGGTTCGCCTGCTCTTTGAAGTCATCGAGGCTCTCAGGGAAGTCATGCCAGTGGAGCGCATTGGTCTGCGCTTGAACCCCATGATGCATGACGCGGGTGGAATCGAAGTGACCGCCGATACGGCGCCGACTTTTGACCATATTGTAAAGCGATTAAACGAGTATGGTCTGGCCTATCTCCACCTGACGCGGCCTTTTCAAAAACTGGATATTCCCGAGTTCATTGAGGATGTGATCGGCCATTATCGTCAACTCTATCAGGGTTTTCTCCTGGCAAATGGGAATTACCAACCTGCTGAGGCTGAAGCGGAAATTCAAACGGGACGGGCAGATGCCATTGTCTTTGGACGACCGTTTATCTCCAACCCGGATCTTCCGCGACGAATCCAGAATCATTGGCCACTGGCTGAGGCCAACCCGCAAACCTTCTATTCTTCGGGACCTGAGGGATACACCGATTATCCCCCCTATGAATAATTAGAAAGCATCTGTTTCAGAAGCAGCTCTTGCTTTGGCCCTTCTGAACAGCTCGAATGTTTGGGTTCCTGGTAACCTAGGCTTTGTTGGCTTGCTTGAGTCCCCTGACACTCTCGGCCTGGAGCATATAGCGCATCATGCGAAAGGCGATAAACTCGGGACTGAAGAGCCGGACACCACGAGCCAGAAAAAACACAGGCGGTGTAAAAAGCAGACTCATAAAACGCCGGTAGACAGGAGCCACCTCGGGGAAGCCAGGCATCTTTACAAAGCGGCTGGGTAAAACGGGGTAGAGCTCCGGATAATCCTTTAACAGTTTGGGAATGCCTTCTTTGCCAAACTCATACTTCAGTTTCAAGCTGGTCCGCAAGGAATGGTGTAGACAAAAAGCCACCGCTTCAGGCTCATAATGAATCCGCTTCTGAGGCTGGGCGCTGATGCGGTAAGCCAGATCGATATCTTCTGCTTCGTAGTGATCAATGTGTTCTGCATAACCACCAAATGATTCAAAAACCTTCTTTCGAATCGAAAAATTTGCTGTATTAACATATCGTAGCGGTGGAGAGGCCTGGGTTCCGGCCTGGGCTGCCCAACGTCGTGTGCTGCGATAATCCCCATCCAGAAAGCGAAACCAGCGATTTTTTTTCACAAAGGCTGGCAGGTAGATTTCACCCATGACAGCGGCCGTTGATTGGTCCTCATAGGCTTCCAGGTGTCGGTACAAGAGTCCGGGGGAAATTTCCAGAGAACTCTCCAGAAAAAGGATGGTCTCGTTGTTGGCAGCAGCCACCCCAAGGTTGCGGCCTCGGGCCCGGTTTGTGGAGCTGTCTACTGATACAAACCTCAAGTCAAATGAGAACTGATAATTCTTTAAAACTGCTTCAACTTTTTCAGTTAAGCCCTGCAAAACCATGATGATTTCAAACTCAATATCCTGGTGTTCGAGACGCTCACAATCGGTCAGAACCCGGACACAAGCACCGGGATCTGCATTGGCAAAAATGACGATGCTCAATTTAGGCCAGGTCACGAGGTAATTCCTTAATCCAGCCCTGCTTCAGATAAATATCATAGACTGAGCGCATGACCGCTTCAACACTGTGGGTCTTTTCAACCCATGCTCTCCCAGCCTTTTTCTTTTGAATGATCAGCTCCTTGTCTGGGATCAGTTTCACCAGATCTTCGTAGAGCGAATCCTTGTGGACATTCACAAAAGGGTGTTCTCCCAGGAAAGTTTCGTATTCTGGTATGAGATTGGTACAGCAGGCCAGGCCCATGGAAAAAGATTCCACGGAATTCATGCCATATCCCCAGCCCCCCAGATTGGCCACCTGATCAATATAAATGTCGCAGGCTGCTTTCTTTTGAAGGGTTATCTCGTGAGGCTCATTCTCAATCAGTACAAATTCTATCCCGTGACTCTTTTCGAGTTTTTTGCAAGCCTCAATAATGACATCTGAGCCCTTCCAGTAGCGATCCCGGGTGGCATGACAAATTTTCAAGGGCTGGTTGAGCTCAAAGTGGGGCGTGAATTTTTCCACCTCAAAGGGTAAAAACACATATTCTATTTTGGGGTGTTTCTCTATCAGGTCCAGCTCGCTTGTGGTGTTGATATCCACCAGTTTGTCGATCCAGGGAAACACACCCCTGGTGCGCATGTCCACCCCATGATAGTTGGCAATGATGTGCTTGCCCTGTTTTTTTAGCTCGTCAAAAGGCCAGGCTGAAGTTCTCAGAAAACCGTGACCTCCCTCAAGATGGTAGATGTCATAATCCAGAAGGTGGTGTTCTTTAAAAAATCGCTTGAGCAGGGGTTTCCATAATTGATCTCTCAAGGTAAAAAAGAGGGCTCGGTTGAGTGAGGGCTTCCACTGAGGTGGATAACCCTGGGCTTCTTTGTACAGCTTGCTCTCATTGCTAATCAGGCTTTTGACTTTTTTAAAGGGCACCGTTTTGGGCAGCAGGGGTAAGTCTAAACAAATGTCTTCAGGAAAACCTTCCGCCGTGGGAAAAAGGGTCACAAAATGGGCTTCATTTCCCAGCTTACGGTGGGCATCTACAAAGAGCTGTAGCGTTCCTGCTGTGTTTTCAGAACGCAAGTAAAGTATTTTCAGCGGGCGTCCCACGCGTTCCTCATGATCAAATGCAGATACAGTCGATACTGTCTCCGGGTCAGTTTAAAATTTTGCTCAATTCGTCTCTTGAATCGTCTTTCCATACTTTTTGGAAGATCAACCGTTTTTAATAATGACCAGACCAGGGGGTAGAGTAAAATGGTCTTCTTTAGCTCGGGGTGTTTCTTCAACAGGGCAGGCAAACCCACCTTGCCATACTCCTGCAGCCGTGCTTGGATGCGGTTATGACTTTCCAGCTTGACCCGCTCTAAAGGGAGATTGTCCACGATAAACCTGGTGGTATAGCCCTGTTGGTCCAACCGGTAAGCAAAATCTAATTCGTGACCTCCGTAGTGATTCATGTTTTCATCAAAACCACCCAGCTTTGAAAACACCTCTTTTTTAAGGATGGCCGCTGTAAACATGGTGTTTTTCACGGGAAGCGTTCCGCCTTTTTCAGGGAGTCGCCCACTTTGGTTGGCCAAAAATTCTTGAAAGTGATCAGCTTTAAGATCTGCCGCCTTTTTCAGCAGATGCTGGGCAACGTCAAAGTGGTGATTCTTGATAAATTCCGTGACCTGAGATATATAGTTTTCCGGGATTTTCAAGAAAACCGAGAGTAAAGCAACGTGTTTACCTGAGGCCTGCACAACGCCCTTGTTTCTTGCGCTGGCGGCACCCTGGCGGTTTTCATTTCGAAACATTTTCCAGTGAGGGGGGCAGTCGAGCGTCAATTGTAATGGCGTTGGGGAGCCATCGTCCACTACAATCACTTCCCAGCTCTTGTCTGGTTTATTGGATGATAACTCCACCAGAATTCTATCCAGGTTTTCCTGGTCATTATAGACTGGAAGCACAATGGAGAGATCGCACTGAGACATGGGTCAGCCTCTCTTCCTGGAGATCAACTGACGGGCGGCGGATTTAATTTGGCCCAGGTTTAAAACCCCCACAGCCGGCAGTAATGGGAAATAGGCCAACACAACCACAAATGAGATTAGCAGCGCTTGTCCTGGTATGAGTTGTGGCAGGAAGAAAAGGACCGCAACGAGCAAGGCCAGCTTGATGAGCTTTGTACCTTCATAAGGAATGGGATAAAAGCGCTTTGAAACGATCCAAAGTAAAAAGGCTTGTCCTATATAGGAGGCCAGAGCCGCAATACCGGCAGCTATAAAATCAAAACCCAGAACGCCCATCAGAATCAGATTGGTAGATAGATTTATCACCATCCCCGTTCCGGTGAAGAGGGGTGCCAGATAGGTTTTCTTTTTCAGGTACATGCCAACAACCAGATTGACATATACACCCTGAAATAGATAGGCCAGCAGGATCAAGGGAACGATGCGGAGCCCATCAGCATACTCTGGAGTTATAATGGATCGTCCACTGAAATCCATGGTCAACACCGGTGGCGCAAGCAATGAAACCAACAAAAAGACAAACGACCCCATGATGAGAAAGAGGGTCAATATTCTGGCAAAGGTTTCCTTGGCGTTTTCCTGGTCAGCCAGCGAGAGAAAGAACGGATGCCAGGCAAATCGAAAGGCCGTAACCATCAAAGCCATGATCATGCCAATCTTATAACCCGCACTGTAGATACCTACTGTGGCCTGGTCAAAGAAATACTTGATGAGAAAGCGGTCTCCCAGTGCCACCACCATGGCAAAGAGAACCGCTGGAACGGTGGGCAGACCAAACTTCAGGAGATCCTTCCACAGGCGGGTATTCCAGATGAAGTGGAGATTTCCAAAAATGGCCGGAGAGGCAAAAAGCAGCTTGACCAGTGAGCTGGAAATGTTTGCTACCAGAACCCCCTTAAGGCCCCACCCTAAAAAGCCTACCAGCAGGACGTTCAGGCTCAGGTTTATCACAACCTCAGAAAAAATAATGCTTACATAGCGCAGGGGTTTTTGAATGCTTCGATAATACAAGACGGGCATAAAGGACAGCCCGTCGAGCATGAGAATGATAAACGCTAATGCAAAAACGCTGGTAGCTGGATCATCACCCAGGAGAAGACTGGCAAGTGGTGCTTTTGCCAGAAAAAGAGCGGCTGTAATGACTGCTGTGGTAGCCAGTATACTGAGATAAACAACACTGAAGATCTCCTGGCGGCGCTGCTGGTCTTTTTCGGGAATAAAAAAGCGCATAAATGATGCGTCGAGACCATACATATAAACCACGTTCATCAGGGCCAGGAAGGGATAGATCAGGTTGAGGGCTCCATATTCCACTGGAGTCATCATGTTGATGTAGAGGGGCAGCAGTAAAAATGTAATGGCGCGATTGAAGATATTTCCCAAACCGTAGACCATGGTGTTGCCGGCCATTTTCTTTATGTTGGTGGCAACAGAACTCATTCTACAGGACCCCAAACCTCAAATCGTGGTCGGTATTCAATAAAATCTACAGGGTAATAAGTCAGCATGTTGAGCTTTTTAAGAAACAGCGGCTCTGCCTTTCCCTCAAAGGTCATTTTCAGCTCATAGTTCCTGGCGGTACACAGTGAGTCAAAGCGCGTAGCCATGGCTCGGGAATTTTCAAAACGCACACTGCTGCCTTCAAACCAGAACCGGTTTATCACCGCCCAGTCATCACCGATATCGGGCCATGTTTCTGGAAACTCCAATGATTTTATGGTCCTGCCTGAATAGCGTTTGGAAGCCCAGACATCCCAGCCGGCTCTCAACCAGTCTGCATTTTGACCGGCGTAATAGGGTTGAGTGATAATTCTGGCGTTGGGAGTCTGCATATATTTCCCCGCCCAGCGAAAAGCCTTTTGCATCACAATCTTGTCTTGAAAATGTCCGTGGGCATGGAGCAGGGTGCGGACAAACATGGGAGAGAAAAGAATGGTCCCCATTATAGTAAAAGCGACAATCGTGACTCTGGAGGAAACCCCCGCTGAGGATAGTGATTTTCTCAAAGCGTAAAATGCGCGGATGATGCCCTCTGCCCCGATGAGGAACATGGCTGGCATGATGGGCATAAGCAGGCGTGGTTTCACGCCAAAATAGATCACTGAAAGTGAACCCAGGACCACCCAGGGCATCATTAACCAGAAGACGTCCCGGCGCTTTTCTTTCCACAATTCTATAATGGCCAATACGCCAAACATGGCCAGCAGGGGTGAGAAAAAATCCCAGGTAAACAACATGCGATATATGATCCTTAGAATGTTTTTAATATAGACAAAGCCATTAAAAACAAACTGCTCGCTATAATCCAGCTGACCATAGCCGATCTGGAAGGGGTTGCCAAAATGGGAGTAATTGGTGACCAGTTGGATGGATATGCCGGCTAAAAAGCCAAAGAACCCCAGCAACCAGAATGATGGATAAAGATGAAAGGCCCAGATGCGTCGATCCCCGACGAGATAAATGATAAAGAGGGGTAAAAAGAACACGTAGTTCCAGCGGAAGACGAAAGCCAGGCCCAACATAAAGAAGGACAAAAAAAGATCCCGTGGGCTCTGGGTATCCAGAAATAAAAGCATGAGATATATGGCACCCAGCAGCATGGCCAAAGATCCCGGATCAGAAGCTGAATTGATACTATGAATAAAGGGACTCTCGGATAGAGAGAGAAAAATGGCTGCGATGATCCCCGTGGCTGGGTTAAAGAGTCTTTTTCCCAACAGGTAAGTGAAAGCCACGGCCATAAAGATAAAGAACATCCCGTGCCAGAAGGCTCCAGCTTCAGTGGATCCTCCCAGGGCTTTGCATAGTTGCATAAAGGGTATCAGGGTCAGGCTGGTGCCAATGGGCCAGATCGGTGTTTTCCCATCGATGAGGTATTTTCCATGCTCCAGAATGCTTTCGGCTCCAGAAAAATAGGCCACCGGATCTCCGTTATAGAGATAGGGTCCCTGAAACTGCAGGCGGGGAGCTACGGTTATGAGCAGCAACACCATCAACACGAGATAGTGTTGTCTACGCGTAAAAGGTTTTATGGCCAGTTGGTCCTCCCCGGCTCAATTAGAAATTAAGCTCAAAGGTATCACGAAATACGCCGCTGGCACCGAAATTTTCTTTAAATCGACCCAATCCAAAATTGGGCTCCATGTCCACCGTGAAAATACCAAAATCCAAATATTTGTAGGCCTGTTCATGGCACCAAGTGATGATTTCATAAAACAACAGGTTCACGGCCCTCAGGTGTTGATAGTCTTCGATGTGGCTGATATAAAAAGCCAGCACCACATCCTTGTTTACTGAAAAGTTCACCACCCCGGCAATCAGCTTGTCTTCCCAATAAGCGCCAAAAAGACGAATCTTGTCTGGATAGAGTTCTTTTAGGAGGAGCAATTCATCCAGGGTATGGGTTGGCTGGACATTGTGGCGAATTTTCAGGTTCTCTTTTAGCAGCGCATAAAAAGCAGCCCAGTCATCTGATTCTTTAACGTGAACCCCCTGCTTAATCGCCTTACGTACTGCTGTTCTGTGGGAAGGGGCAAATCTTTGCAGGTTCTGTTCCGGAGTCGACTCAATGTTAAGCATGGATGAAACATCACGCTTTTTATAGCTGAAACCATGTTTGATCAGAGAAAAATCGAGATAATTGCTCACGGTGTGCTGATAAATGGCTGGTGGTAAAGTCATCTGGATTCTGTTAAAGCCGGCCTTTTGGGCGTGTTCACAGAGGGCTTCCACAAAATCATAACTTTCCTGAAAGCTCAGGTTTTGTTGAACAATGATACCACCATAGGATGATCCCTGATGACTGACCAGGGCCAGGCCATGGTCAGTCTTGATTTCAACAGCCGGAAAAAGGGCTTTCAGTTTTCCACTTTTCTCAAGAATTAAACTGTGGTCTTTAAAGCGGTCTTCGGGATGATACCCTAGAAATCTCCGCTCATGGAAGATGGTGCCATTGTTGGCTGTGGCAACAAACTGTTCCCAGTCGGAGGTGTCAGATGGTGCGAAGACTCTGGTTGAAATGGTCATGTCGGCCTATTTAATCTCCCAGTCTTTTAAGACATCTTCAGCGTGCGTGGCGACTTTAACCTTATCATAAATTTTATCGATGATACCTTTTTCATTAATCAGAAATGTTTTTCTGAAGGTCCCCATATATTTGCGGCCATACATGGATTTCTCACCCCAGACTTCATAGCTGGTAACCATCTTTTTTTCAACGTCAGCCAGCAGGGGAAAGTTCAGGGTCTGTTTGCTGATAAAATTCTGGTGTGATTTTTCACTGTCAATACTGACACCTAGAACAGCAATGTCATGCTTTTTAAACGCGTCGATATTATCTCGGAAGCTACATGCTTCTTTGATACAGCCGGGGGTTTGATCTTTTGGGTAAAAATATATTACCAGTTTCTTTCCTTTAAAATCGGATAGCTGAACAATATTTCCAGCCTGGTCATTGAGTTTGAATTTTGGTGCTTTATCTCCAACACTTAACATGTGGTGTGCTCCTTTCGTGGATCAAGAACGCATGATGGGACCGGACAAACGACGCAAAAGCGCCTTCATCTCAGCATTAAAGATGTCGTCCTCTTCCATTTTCTTTATAATGGTCTTGCAGGCGTGAATAACCGTTGAGTGGTCACGTCCGCCATAAAACAGACCGATGGACTTGAGAGAGTTGTGGGTGAGTTCTTTTGAGAGATACATGGCGGCTTGTCTAGCGAGAGCAACTTCTTGTTTTCTGCCCTTGCCATAAATATCATCGACTTTAACTCCAAAGGATTCTGAGCAATTTTTCAGGACGTCATCCATCCCGACAATGGGCTTGGCCGTTTTGCCTGTGATATCCATGAGCACTTTATGTGCTAACTGAAGATTGATATCGCTTTTCGCCAGGGATGAATAGGCCAGCAATCGAATCAGGGCTCCCTGGAGTTCGCGGATATTGGTTTCAATATTGGTGGCGAGGTATTCGATGACATCATAGGGCATTTCAATGCCGCTTTCCTCCGACTTTTGGCGGAGGATGGCCACTCGCGTTTCAAAGTCTGGCGAGGTGATGTCCACCATGAGCCCAGCCAGAAATCTTGAGGTAAGTCTTTTTTGCAGACCAATCTCGCCAGGGGGGCGATCGGTGGAGAGAATGATACGTTTGCCATTCATGTGTAGATCATTAAAGGTGTGGAAGAATTCTTCCTGGGTTCGCTCTTTCTTGCGGAAGAACTGCACATCATCAACAATGAGCAGGTCTGTTTTGCGATATCTCTGGCTGAACAGGCCGGCTTTATTCTCGCGAATCGCGCTGATAAAATCCATGGTGAATTTTTCAGAAGAAATGTACAACACACGTTTATTGGGATTGTATTGATGATAGGCATTGCCAATGGCATGCATAAGGTGGGTTTTTCCCAAACCAACACCGCCATAAATAACCAGGGGGTTATAAAGATTGTTGTCGTTGGAATTTACCACCGCTTCGGCGGCAGCTTTGGCGAACTGATTATTGGGACCTTCGACAAATTTCGAAAACGTGAATTGTTCATTCAGGTTTGATTCAAAGCCCTGGGTTCTGATTGCGGGCTCTTCTTTTTCATAGAAAGGCTCCGGCATGGGGTTGTCGTTCTTGTCGTCCAACACAATGGAGTATTCAACACGCATGGGGCGACCACTCACTTCAGCCAGGGTGCTTAGTATAATGTCGCCGTAGTGGGATTTCATCCAGTCATAGAAAAACTGGTTCGGAACCTTAAGGGTGAGGACCTCTTTATCCTCGGCCAGCTGTTTCATTGGTTGAAACCAGGTCTGGAATGTTTGGTTAGCAACCCGTGTTTCCAGAACCGTTTTTACATTACCCCAAAGCTCGTGGCCCAATGCACACCCCAAGATGTATTAACAAGTTATCAACATTTATTTGGCTAGGGTTGATTCTAAAACCGCCATTAAAATAAGCGCTGATTTCCCCATGCAAATATGTATTTGCCTGAGAGCAAAAGAATCTTCCTGGTTTGGACCGGCTTGGCATTTTGGATGCTCGTGAAGCTATCCGGTTTCTAAAAATGAGTCCTGCTCGTTTATCCAAAAGCAGCCCCTTCAGCTCTTTTTTCACCCTTTTCGGTTCACAAAAGCCCTGTCAAAAGAACTTTGCATAAGTGTTTTGAAAAATTGATTTTGCTGGTCTCTTTGTTATATTGGTCGGCTTTTAAAAACATGTTATTTATTGGAGTAATGATTTAGAATGAAAAGAACCTATCAACCTAGCCGGCGCAAACGTCGCAATAAGCACGGTTTCCGCGCACGCATGAAGACAAAAAATGGTCGTAAAGTACTGGCCCGCCGCCGCGCCAAGGGAAGAAAACGCCTCACCGTTTCCGGTTAAACAAATTAGCCGGTCCAGCATCGATGACTACTTGAAGTGTGGTCGACGATACACCATACGGGGAATCACTTTATACACAAAACCCACAGACATTTTGGAAGTGGGTTTTTTAATTCGTCGCAAGGCGGGCAATGCTGCTGAAAGAAACAAAACCAGGCGCCTCTTCAGGGGGCTCATTTTGAATTCACTTGTGAAATTCTCTCCAGGTCTTGGTTACCTTTTTCTTTTTCACCGCGCGACCCGTTCGACCCCCTTTATGCTGGGCGCCATCAATCAACTTTTGGTTCGCCATGAGTAAGTGGTTGAACATGCCCTTTATTCTTCTGATAAAATTTTATCAGGTGGCTATCAGTCCCCTGTTCCCCAACAGTTGCCGTTTCTATCCGACTTGTTCACATTATACCCTTGAAGCATTTGAAAAATTACCCCTGTGGAAGGCTTTGCCAAAATCCACATGGAGGATCCTCCGTTGTAACCCCTACACCAAGGGCGGTTTCGATCCAGTTATTAAAGAATAAGGATTTTTAAACACTCATGTCAGAACAAAACAGAACACTCGCCGCAATTGCCCTCATGGGTCTTATCCTCATGGTTTTTTTCTCTGATTGGTATCAGGATAAGGTGGCTCCCGGTCGCACTGCTCCGGTAAAACCTCAAATTGAGTCTTCTTTTTCAACCACGACAGATACGATTGAGACAGTACCGGTGGCCACGACGATGGCTGTTGAGGCGTCCAGCCCCGTCCAGGTTGACACGCTGGAAACCTCGGGACTCAATGAAACCCGTATCGTGGTTACCACGCCCCTCTATGAAATGCATTTCTCTAATCGTGGTGGCGGTACCCTTGAAGCCGTTTATTTAAATGGATATCTGAAAAAAGACAGTTCTCGTGTTCAGCTTGTTTCTGATTTGGCTGAGGGCGTTCTGGCCAATCAATTTATCGGTTACGATGTCGAGGATTTTAATACCTCTAAACTTCTTGCTGTTTGCTCTCTCGGCGAAGGTGATGATTACGATTTCCCCGTTTATGGACGTCCCGCCTCCTTTTCCTTTGAGCTCCCTCTGGGTACCGGCGCCAGAATCGTGAAGACGTTTACTTTTTATCCCGACAGTTTTCATTTCGATCTTTCACAGAAACTAATCAACTTCGATCAGGTAAATGCCGGTCGCTATTTCGCCACGAGCTGGTCCGGAGGCATTGCTCCCACTGAACAGAATCTCAAGGATGATTTGTATTACTCCGAAATGTACGCTCTCCTCGGTGATGACAGCAGCCCTTCTGATTATAGCGCCGATGAAGATCGCGAAACAGAAGTACAAACAGCTCTGACCACCTGGGTTGGCACCCGCTCCAAATATTTCACCGCCATCCTTATTCCGGAAAAACCCGTTTCAGAGTTCAAAATGGTGCGCTACCAAACGCCTGGCGGTAACGAGAGCTCTCAAAAGATTTTTGATTTTGATGTTCGCGATTCCTTCGATCGTCGCAGTTCCGTCAGCTATTCAAACTATCGTGTTTATGTTGGACCCCTGGATTATGATATCCTCAAGGGTTACAACCTGAATTTTGAGGAAATGATGAACTGGGGTTGGTTTGGTATCGTTGGCAAGGGTGCCCTGTGGGTGTTCAAAGCGCTTTACCGTGTCATTCCTAACTATGGTATCGTGTTAATCATCTTTTCCATTCTGGTTAAGCTTCTGCTCGCTCCTCTTACCAAAAAGCAGTTTTCTTCAACCCAAAGCATGCAGGCAGCGCAACCTCAGATCACTGCGCTGAAGGAAAAATTTAAAGACGATCCCAAACGCTTGAACGAAGAAACCATGAAGCTATACAAAGAGCTGGGCGTTAATCCGCTAGGGGGGTGTCTGCCTTTGATTATCCAGATGCCCATCCTGATTGCCATGTTCAATCTCTTTCGAACAACCATTGAGTTGAGAGGCGCAGCTTTTTATGGTTTAGAGTTCTGGATTTCGGATCTTTCTCTACCTGACACGGTAGGACACATTGGTGGTTTTGACATTAACCTGCTCCCCATCATTATGTCTGCCACAATGATGCTACAGCAGAAACTCATGACACCAACAGCCAATGCGAACCCTCAGATGAAAAACATGCCCTATATTATGACGGCAGTTTTCTTCTTTATGTTCTATACCTTCCCGTCTGGTCTGAATCTGTATTATACCCTGTTTAATATTATGTCAATCATCCAACAGAAATTCTTTACACCACAACAAGCCTTGCCAGCCAAAGTTGCTGCAATCTCAAAAACGCCTCGGCCAAAAAAGAGTCGCAAGAAGTAAGGTGACGGATTTCCAGTGCCGTCATTTGTTGATGATACCATTGTCGCCATTTCCACGCCACCGGGTATCGGTGGCCTGGCTGTTGTCCGGATTTCCGGACCCCTGGCTCTGGAAACGATCAATCAATATTTCTCTAGCACGCAAAAACTAAAACCCCGCTACGCGACTTTTGGCAAGCTGAAACACCCCGCGCTCAGCGAGGGTGAATTTGATGATTGTGTCGTGACATATTTTAAAGGACCGCATTCTGTAACCGGCGAAGATCTGGTTGAGATATCCATTCACGGTGGTGCATACTTGCAACAAAAACTACTTGAAGTGCTTCTTCGTGCACCAGGTGTTCGAGCTGCAAGTGCCGGAGAGTTCACCTTGCGCTCCTTTTTAAGTGGTCGAATCGATCTTTCGCGGGCAGAAGCTGTGGCTGACCTCATACATGCCAAGGATGCTGCGGCACACAAAAATGCCAGAAACCAGCTGCTTGGAAACCTGAAAAACCTGGTTGGATCAATATCAGAAAAGCTTATTCATAGTCTGACGGTGATTGAGGCAGAGCTGGATTTTTCGGATCAGGAGATTGACTTCACCCCATCCAGCGCTTTACTGGGTCCACTTTTTGAAATTCGAGAAACAACCAGCGCGCTTCTGGAAACTTATTTTTATGGACGCAGGCTTGAAGAGGGTATCCGAGTCCCTTTGGTTGGCGCTCCTAACAGCGGTAAATCTTCCCTTTTTAATCTTCTCGTGGGCGAAGAAAGAGCTATTGTCACCTCCCATGCTGGCACCACTCGAGACACCATTGAAAAGACCATCGTCGTGGCCGGCCATTCTGTGATACTGGTTGACACAGCAGGTTTGCGCGAGACTGAAAATGAGGCCGAGTTATCAGGCGTCGATCGCAGCCTGGATGAAATTGAAAGCGCTGACCTGGTTCTCCTGGTTCATGCCCCTGACACGGAAACCAATCTTGACCACGACCTAACAACCACCCCTTATATCTCTGTATTTAATAAGCTTGATCTTGTTTCACGCGCTCCAGACGGTATGGACATTAGCCTGTCATGTACAACGGGTGAAGGCCTTGACTTATTACGCTCAACACTTTATGAACAAGTTATCAACATGGTTAACAAGGGCGTAGGCGGGGTTGTGTTAAACAGCGAGCGTCATCGGGATGTTTTTATTCGCTTTAAGGGCCAGGTCTCCGCCTGCATCGATTCCGTCCAAAGCGAATATGGCCCTGAGTATATTGCTTCTGATTTACGAGCGGCGTTGGACATCCTGGGCGAGATCACTGGCAAAACCACGCCAGACGACATTCTTAATCAAATCTTTAGCGGCTTTTGCGTGGGTAAATAGTTTTGATTGTTTCACGTGAATCATATGACATCATTGTAGTTGGTGGCGGACACGCTGGTATTGAGGCGGCGCTAGCGGCCAGTCGGCTAGGTAAAAAAACCCTGCTTATTACCATGGACATTGCCGCCCTGGGCCGTGCATCGTGTAACCCTGCTATCGGCGGGCTGGCCAAAGGTCATCTGGTTCGAGAAATTGATGCCTTGGGTGGTGAAATGGCCAAGGCCACAGACCACACGGGTATTCAGTTTAAAATGCTCAACCGGTCCAAGGGGCGGGCTGTCTGGTCACCCCGGGCGCAAATCGACAAAAAAACCTATAGTGCCTACATGGTGGATGTCTGCAGTAATCAACCAGGACTGGATATTTTTGAAGACGAGGCTACCGCTGTCATCGCCAATCAAAACAATACTCAGGTCGCCGGTGTTCGAACGCGAAGCGAAACCACCTTCAGCTGTCGAGCGCTTATTTTAACCAACGGTACCTTTCTAAATGGCCTTATACATATCGGAACCAAAAGCTTCTCCGCCGGCAGAATAGGTGAATCCGCCAGTATTGGTATTACCGAATCTCTGGTAAACTTCGGCTTTGAAACAGGTCGACTTAAAACGGGAACCCCTCCACGGGTTAAAAAGGACAGCATTGACTTTTCCAAAACAACCCTTCAGGCCGGCGATGAAAACCCTGAGCCTTTTTCGTTTTCCACCCAAAACTTTGACCCGCCAAACGAATATTGTTATATCACCAACACGAACGATGAAACCCACCGCATCATTAATGGTGGACTTGAGTTCTCCCCCCTATTCACCGGCACCATAAAAGGCGTGGGTCCTCGTTATTGCCCCTCTATCGAAGACAAGGTGGTTCGTTTTGCGGACAAAACATCTCATCAACTTTTTCTAGAACCGGAATGGAGCAACGCTGAACAGATCTATGTAAATGGTTTCTCGTCTTCCCTTCCCGAAGAGGTTCAATTAAACAGCCTGCGCACAGTTCCCGGGCTGGAAAAGGTGGAGTTTATTCGTCCCGGCTATGCCATTGAGTATGACTATTTTCCGCCATCGCAACTCAAGTCCACCATGGAGACGAAGCGGCTAAAGGGTTTGTTTTTTGCGGGACAGATTAACGGCACTTCAGGTTATGAGGAGGCCGCCGCCCAAGGCTTAATCGCTGGCATCAACGCCTCTCTGGGTATTGATGGGGCCGAGCCTTTTGTGCTGGATAGACATGAAGCGTATATTGGTGTCTTGATTGATGATCTTATAACGAAAGAAACCGATGAGCCTTATCGCATGTTCACCTCCAGAGCTGAATATCGCCTTCTCCTGCGCTACGATAATGCGCACTTCCGCCTTGCAGAAAAAGGTTTTCACCTGGGGCTCACGACAGAGGGCTTCTATCTGGATGTAGAAAAGCAAAAGGTTCAAGCCAAAAACGTGGAGGCTTTTTTTAAGTCTACTTTTATCAAGCCCGATGTAATAAATGCCCTTGTCGACACACAAGCCCCTGTCAAGGAAAGCCAGTCTCTAGCAAACCTTTTAAAGCGTCCTGGTGTTTTTATCGAGAATCTTCGCAGTCTATTGCCAGGCTGGGTGAACGAACTCTCCCCTGCCCTGTTGACCCTCATCGCCACCAATACAAAATATAGCGGCTACATTGAACGGGAAAGGCAACAGGTCGAACGCCTGGCAAAACATCAACAAATGCCCCTTCCTCCCGGGATCGACTATCTCTCGATGCAGGCAATTTCCTTTGAAGCACGCCAAAAACTGGATAAAATTCGTCCTGAAACGATTGGCCAGGCTTCAAGAATCAGTGGCGTTACTCCTGCCGACGTGTCTCTGTTGATTGTTCTTATTAAAAAAATTGTTTCACGTGAAACACGCTGACTTTTTTTCCCGCTTAAATCGGGTCTATAGGCTTCCCGGCGCTTCCGTTTCCGGGGTTGAGCCGCCCTTGTTGGCGTTTCTTGTTCAGGCTAATTTAAAACAACAGCCCACAATTCTGGTTCTCCCAGACAAGCGTGCCGCCGAACGAGCCTTAAATGACATGGTCGCCCTAAGCCTGGGCATTGATATCCACTTCCTTGGAAGTGATCGTGTTGATGGTGTTGATACCGGCCAATCTGGACGTGCCTTGCGAGCACTGCTCAGTGGGAAGCCGGGAATATATGTAACCCAGGCTTCAGAGCTGGTCGGCAGCATCTCTGAAGATGCCCTCAAAAGCATCGTGTTACGCAAGGGCCAAGATTATTTGCTAGGCGATCTAGAAAAAAGCCTTTTTGATTATGGCTTTACCAGCGACTCTTTTGTTGTGGAGCCAGGATACTATGCTGTC
>JAIPGJ010000158.1 GCA_021736185.1 Fidelibacterota bacterium
GACCAGGTAACCAGCCCGCTCTTACAATAAGTATCAGTGCGACAAAGGAGCCTGCCAGCCCAGCCAGGGATCCCTCCCAGCTTTTATTTGGACTGACGCGGGGAAATATCTTGTGTTTCCCGATGGCTGATCCGACAAAATAGGCTAAGGTATCACAGGACCAGACGCCAATGAAGACGGTTAATACTGCGTAGCCACCTAAATGACCTCCCTGACCTGCAAATCCCAATTGTTGCAGAAGAATAAAGTATGACATGGCCATACCAACAAAAATAGCAGCAAAGAAAGTGGAGGCGACATTCTCCAATACATGGGGCTTTTTCCTGAACATTTCCCAGGTTAAAAGCAGCAGGATGGAGAGAATTAGAACGGGTCCGAGGCTTTTTCCTCCCCTTAGGAGTTGATCTCCCACCAGGGCAAGATAGGTCAGGTAACCAACCCAGATATTTGGCTCAGTCCCGTTTGGTCTGGACATTCTATAAGCTTCACCCAGAATAAGTATTCCTGCAATGGTAAAGAAGACCATGAAGACGTCATGAGTATAGAGGGTAAAGCCAATGAGGCTGGGGATACCAATTATGGTGACGGGGGCGCGTTTTATGATATTCTTTAACGACATATTAGAGCGCTGAAATTATTGGGCGCCCCCCCAAACACCAACATGTTTTCGGTAAGTGGCAATATTAGACGCCAATGGCCCAAAAAGAGACAGAATTATTTTTCTTGCTCCTCATCTTTAGGATCTATGGATCGATTTGGTTGTTCCTGGGTATCCTGGTTTTGGGGTTCATCTTCTTTCTCCGTATCATCCTCTTTGTTTATCTTGCTCAGCTGGTTGGGGTCCTGAGTCAGGATATTTAAACGATTTCGGGCGGTCTTCGCCAGGGGATCTTCTGGGAAGTGGCTCAGCATATAGCTGTAAGATTCAACCGCTGAGACTTTGTTATAGAGATAATGATCATTTAACCAGGCGTGGTTAAAACAGGATTTGCTCCTGAGGCTGATTGAAACGCTTGAATCTTCCTTGATTGAATAATACTCGGCGCTGGCTGCCTGATACTGACCTGCTTCAAATAGTGCGGCGATAGTGTTAAACCGTCCCTCATCTGGATCGGATTGAGTTGCTGTGTCAGACTCTTTATTCATGATGGTAGCATAATAATGAGGATATTTTTTCTGAATCTGTTCAAGAGCCAATCGCCCCCCCTGGGCATCACCCTCAATGGATTCAATGGCATAATATTGCATATATGCACATTGATGCTGCATGGAGCTATCCGTTGAGGAATGTTCAAGATTTGTCAATATTTCCATCGTAGTATCCACGCGGGTAAACTCAAAAAGCATATATTCAGCAAGCGAATAGCGGTTGGCTTCAATCAACTTCTGGATCCTCAATGAATCTTGGGCACTGACTTCAACAAGTTCCGCCTGCACGCCCGGCTCCTCCTCTGGCTGCTTGCCATTCTCTTCCCCAGCTGGAATTTCTGGTTTAGCTCCCCGGGAACGTCCCCGAAGGTTCCCCCCGCGATCATTTCTTGTTCTTGAATTATTATTGTTGTTTTGGGACTTCACCAGGGGCGGGAGTCCAGCTAATTGCCGCTGAAAATTGGTGTGATCCAGTTGAATTTTTTCATAACGCTCGATTTGCTTATTCCTCTGGAGCGCTTTATTCACCAGGGGTGACCGCGCAGCCTGGACTTTCACATCGGCAAAAGCAGCCTTGGCATTTGTGTAATCGAAGCGCTTGGAAAGATATAGGTCTCCCAGATAATAACTCGCCTCTGCCGCCACCTCGGTTCGGTTATAATCCTGAACAATGGTGGTGAACTTCGTTTCTGCACGATCAAGCTCATCCATAACCAGATAAAGCTTCCCCAATTCTACTTCCAGCTGACCCCGGATATCAACAAATTTATCACTTTGCAGCATATCCTGGATCATCTCCACAGCATCCTCATCTCGATTCAGGGCTTTCAACATGCTGGTCTGGCGAATAATGGCTTCCACTTTGAGTGATTCAGAAGGTTTATATTTGGAAACGGTCTGATATGCTTCGAGAGCTCCTTCATAATTCTTCTCATTTTCCCGCATTTTGCCAACCTGAAACTGTGCCTGCGCCTTGGTAAAACTGTCTGGCGAGCGATCAATGACCTGCTCCAGATAATTCTCAGCCAGCTTCAAACTGTCCTGTACCACGGCAATCTCTCCCATGAGAAGCAAGGCATCTGCCTGAAGCCCGCGATCCACGTCACTTTTCAATACCCTGGAGGCTTCATATCTAGCCATTTCCAAATCTCCAATCTTTAACAGACATCTACCTATCCAGATTGGGACTTCCCTGGCGTAAGGAGAACTTGAGTAAAGGGAACTGAGATCTTCGAAATAACCTTTGGCCAACAAATAATCACCCTTGAAATAATAGGATTTGGCAATGATGAATTGGGCATCATCCAGGTACTGACTTTGCGGGTATTTTGTAAGTAGCTTTTTAGACTTTTCAATCGCTTTCGAGTATAGGTTAATCTCATCCCTGGTCACCGATTCTGTTTGATTCTCCCGCGTCAGCTTTTGAGCCTCGGCAAAGTATTCTTCGGCATTGTAGAAGGTGTTATAGTAGGCACAGGATTCCAGTCCAATCACCACTATTAGAAGACCTAAATAATTCAAGCGATTACTTGATTTGAGCATAAAATTCCTCGTAGAATTTGGGCAGGGCAGAACCGGCATCATCCCGGACGCTGATATCAGCCTGGGCGCTAAAGGGCGTCGGTTCTGGATTAATTTCAATGACAAAGGCACCTCTGGATTTAGCCTCAAAGGGCAATTGAGCTGCCGGGTATATCTGTGTTGAGGTTCCAATGGTAAACATTAAATCACAGTTCTGGGCAGCTTCAAATGCATTCTGCAGGGTTTGAAGCGGCAGGGATTCACCAAACCACACCACATCAGGTCTGATTTTACCCCCGCATTCACAATGATTTAGCGTTCGCATTTCAATGTCCGGAGATTCAAAGTTTTTTCCGCAGCTATTGCATTTATGACGATGGATATTCCCATGTAATTCCAAAATATTTCTATTGCCAGCTCGCTCGTGGAGACCATCCACATTCTGAGTTATTACAACAGAATCTCTGAATAGTTTCTGAAAATCACTAATACTTCTATGAGCCGCATTGGGCTGAGCTTGATTTATCGCCCGCCGCCGATCTGCATACCAGTTCAGAACCAGATCAGGATCTTCAAGAAAACCTGCTTGGCTGGCCAATTTCATGGGATCATATTTTGACCAATGACCTTCTGGATCGCGAAAAGTGGATATCCCACTTTCAGCAGATATCCCGGCACCAGAGAAAAAGATGACGCGGCTATCGCGATGGAAACGGTCAGTAGCTGTGATGGTTTCTGCCATAGCACTGAATATAGATTCCAACACCCCTATTCAAAACTTCCCCGTCCTGCATATCACTAAAACCTGAAAATAATTTTATATGTGACAAAATTTATCTTTGATGTCTATTTATTTGATATTAAATTAATGCTATGAGCAAACATTATCAAGCCAATGAACGCGAAAAACTTGTCCTGAAGACATGGGTTAAATTCTCCAGAGCCAATAACACACTGAATCAGATTATGCGCCACAATGTTGAGGTACAGGGACTTACCATCTCCCAGTTTGGTGTATTAGAGGTTTTAGCTCACATTGGCCCCCTCTCAGTCAAAGCAATTGGGCAAAAATTATTATTGACCACTTCAAACCTCGTGACAGTGATCGACAATCTGGTCAAGCAGGAGCTGGTCAAGCGCGTCCCGTGTGATCATGATCGACGATCCATCATCATTCACCTCACAGAAAAAGGTTCAGGTATCATTGAACCTGTTTTTAAAAACCATCTTACTGAATTGCTTATCTGTTTTTCAGTTTTAGATGATCAACAACTCATAACCCTCGGATCCTTATCAAAAGAACTCGGGTTAAAACAACAACCTAAGGAAACATAAAATGAAAAATATTAAATCAATCGGACGCTACTTATTCAGTGTTCCATTTGGACTGTTTGGACTCATGCACCTGACCAGTGCAAACGACATGGCCGGCCTGGTTCCCGGCTTTATCCCTGGAGGGGTACTCTGGGTTTACTTAACGGGGCTCGCTCTCATCGCAGCAGCAGTGAGTTTCGCGATCCAGAAGCATACCTATCTTGCCGGTCTTTTAACCGCTGCCTTGATGATGGTTTTTGTGTTTACCATCCATTTGCCAGGTGTTATCGGTGGCAATATGATGGCGATGAGCGGTCTGCTGAAAGATATTGGCCTGGCTGGTGGAGCTCTGTTACTCGCTTCAAATTACCAGACCGACTGAGCATAGAAGGATAATTATAGATGATCAACATCATTCCATTCCGGACTCTGGGCTCGGCTAATCATGGCTGGCTGAATGCCCATCATCATTTCAGTTTTGCCCGGTATTATGATCCAGGACGCAGGGGTTTTCCTCCCCTGCTGGTGTGGAATGATGATTTGATCAAAGCGGGCACTGGTTTCGATATGCATCCCCACGACAATATGGAGATCATTACATATATCCGTAAAGGGGCCATCACCCATCGTGATAATCTGGGGAATGTGGGCAAGACAGTTTCTGGTGATGTCCAGGTCATGTCAGCGGGTACAGGCATTATGCACAGCGAGCATAATGAGGAAACAGAGGATACTCTACTCTTTCAGATCTGGATCCAGTCTCATACCCAAAATGTCACTCCCCGCTGGGAGACGAAAGCCTTTCCCAAACAAAGCGAAAACCAGCTGATCCCCCTGGCAAGCGGACGTGAAATCCACAAAGACAGCGATGTCTTGACAATATTTCAGGATGCTGCCGTATATGCAGGACTGATCTCCAAGGGGATGAGTTACACTTTCCATCTTGAGCCAAACCGACATGTCTATATGGTGGCGGCCACCGGTAGTATCCAGGTCAACGGAATAACCGCCCAGGCCCGCGACGGGATTTACATCAAGGATTTGTCTGAATTTGAAATTACATCAACCGAAGATGCTGAAATCGTACT
>JAIPGJ010000159.1 GCA_021736185.1 Fidelibacterota bacterium
ACCCGTAGGAGCTACAGGACCAATGGCGTCCAGGGTTACGTCTACCATGGTTTCGGTATCGGCGACACCCAGATCATCACTGGTGATGATCAGACGACCAATATTTTCACCTTCTGTGGCAGGAGCCGTCAGTGTGACGGTAATATCTTCACTACCTCCAGCGCTTACTGCAGCTGTTGACGGGGCTACAGAAATCCAATCTGCTGTATCCCATGTCCCGGCAACTGCTACGGAGACGTCATCTATATACAATCTCCAACCATCCAAGCCCCCACTGGGAACATGAAAGGCAATATATGCATCAGAAGAATAGGCACTTAAGTCAATCACTTCTTCCATATACGTTGTATTGCTATATGAGGCGAGGGGAAGCAGAACCGTAGTGAAATCGGCTGCGCTGGTTCCCGTTGTTGAGAGCCGTACCTCAAAATCATTTGGTTCAGTTGAGGACGCAACTCGATACCAGTATGATAGAAACTGATTACCTGTAAGCGCTAGAAGAGGACTGATTAAATAGTCATCATTGGCTCCAGCGTTGTAGTCCGTATATAACATTGCAGATTCTGACCCACTGTGTGGATTAGATGTGTAATCCATATTCCAGAGGTCAGTATCAGCATTTTCATTCAGGACGGTCCATCCAGTTTGAGTACCCTCAAAACCTTCATTGAGAACAGATGCACCAGGTGTATAGGCTTCAGCAACAATACTGGCAATGCTCAAGTCTCCGGCGCCGACATTTGAAACAGTTAAAGTTGCATCGGCTGACTCGCCAATAACCACTGCTTCATTTATACTGGCAGGTGCAAGGGCCATTTCTCCTGTAAGTGGAGTATCTTCGATAAGGACATCATCCAGATAAAGATAATAACCGTCTGCAGGTGCCTGATTTCTGACAAAGGCAATAAATACATTGGATGAGTACGCAGATAAATCCAGTGTGTATTCTGCGAAAGTTGTGAAGTCGATGGGAGTCGATGGCATCAAACTCACGGTAAAATCAGCTATATCACTTGTCGCTGTAGACAGGAGAACCTGAATCTCCTCAGGTTCCGAGCTTGAGCGAGCTCTGATCCAAAACTTTAACCTTTTGCCTGCTCCGGACAAATCAATAGCGGGTGTGATCAACCAGTCGTCATTTGCTGTATTATAATCCGTGTAGATTTTTGCAGATTTGCTACCGGAGTTTGCATATGAACTTAAGGTATTTTCAGACCAGGTGTCAGTATCACCATTGTTATTTACCACTGTCCAAAGTGCAGGTGGCCAGGTTCCCTCAAAATCTTCGGTCAGGCCAAGCAAAGCATCATAGCCAGAACCGGTTAGAGCGATGGCATCGTCTCCAGTATATTCACCACTAACAGTGAAAGTAAATGTTTCAGCAAAATCACCTGCAACAGTGGGATCAAAATAAATTGTGGCCACATCGGAAGCATTTTCGGCTATGGTACCAGTATAAGTACTTGAAAAAGGTGCCGCAACACTTGCACCGGTGATGACAAGGTCACCAGCACCACTGTTTGTAATTTGAACTTCAGCCATAAGGGATCCGCCAACAACGGTAGAACCAAAATCAATCGCTGTCATATCCAATACCATATTGGGCACTGATGGAGGAGGAGGTGCAATAAAGTGGATCACTTCATTGTTATACACACCCTGGGGTGCACCATTGTAGCCAATAAGCAGTGCTTCTGTACCGGCACCATTTTCAATACCAACTGTGGCTGATTTGCCATTGTCGTATAATGCATTTCCGATACTAACATCCAGATACTGGAAATAAAAATCGCTGGTTGCTTCATCAATAATAACCTCAAAAGACAGCCAGTCGTCAGTTGCAGCACCGGTACGATAAACATCCTGCCAAATCACTGCAAATTGACGATTTGGTTCAGTACCAACCGTTTTAGTTACCATGGTTCCATGATAGCTGGTACCAGTCTTGAGATCATCCCAGAATGGAGCAATCACATTGTTTGGTGCACTTGCTGTAGGCATGGTGGCATTATTGTAATAGGAGCTGGTGAAATCCGTTCCCATTCCCATCCAACCATTAGTAGTAGGAACAATCTCGTTATAAATGACATCATCATATCTGACAGGGAAAGGTAGCGCGATTGTACCGCGATAATCATCACCCTGGAATCCTACATAGGTTCCACCAGTTGTGTCAATCCAGGCAAAGGTAGGACCGGCAGCATCAAAACTGCTGACCCATGAATAACCTGCTGCACCAGCGATACCTGATGTAGCAGCACCTGAACCGGTCAAAGCAACAATAGCGGGAGAATCTGCATCATCAGAAGTGATGGTCAGGTCTGCAGTATAATCCCCTGACATGGTAGGGGCAAATGTGACCGTCACATCTAGTTCGGCTCCAGGAATTACAACCCCAGAAGAAACATCTACGGAAAAAGCTGCATCAGAGGAGACAATACTAGAGATATTAAGATCAGCACCACCTGAATTGCCAATCGTCAGCACAGCCGTAGTGGACATGCTAGGAACAGCGGCACCCAGGTCAAGGGCTGCCGTAGATAATCCGATGATGGGATCTGTTGGAGCTTCGCTAACAGAAACGGCATCAATATGAATATTATACGAGCCATAATAGCTGTAACCATAGAACTGCACATAAACCGTAGCGTTTCCTGCATAGGCAGTAAGATCAACGATGATTTCTTCCCATGGATTAACTGTAGCATCCGCTGTAAATATTGAGGTAAATGTGATGTTATCAGTTGAAACCAAAACATCTGTAGCGTTTGACCCACCACCGTCATAGGTCCAAAAAGTCAATCTTGGAGCTGTAGCGCCGGTGAGGTCAATTGCAGGAGTCGTCATGGTCCCATTTGTACCACTAGAATAATCATACTCGTTGTAAAATGCTGCATAGGTTCCCTCAACAACATTACCAGGACCGTGGTCATCTCCCATATCCTGTAACCAAGCGCCAGTTCCATCTGCTGGGTCTAATGTCCAACCAGCTGGTGGCCAGGTTTCAAAACCTTCTTCGAGATATGCAGTACGTAAACTGCTGGGATTATAATAGGCTGGTGGAGCAAGTCGCTCCTCAATGAGCCCATTTTCCCACGCAATATCTTTTTCAGATTGCGATAAAGTTTGATTGTATTCCAGTTTGGCTTTGATCCGGCCAATCTGTGAATCATCTTCGCCAATAACCTGTCCAACATTTGCAAAAGCAAAGCTGAAAGCCAGCACTGATACCAAACTAATTAGTAACAATTTACGCCACATACTTCCTCCGTTATTTTGTTGCATGCAATAAACAAAACGATATCAGCGACTTAAGTGCTAATTCGTTTCATTTGAGTAATTTTGAACATAATATGGAGTGAGGGCACGCCACACAAGCACTAAAAGCATCACAATTATAACGTTTTGCTCAAACTTGACTTCCCTCACCATATAAGATATTTTTAATCGCAAAAATATCTTAATCATATTCAATCTTTTCATTAACATATTAATGAGGATTCGATATTTTACCATATTGTTTTAATTAATTTATTGTAACAATTATTTCTTTGCACATTCTTTGCACAAATAGTAAAATCTGCAGTTCTTCTTATATTGAACCATGTTTTTGGCTTTAAAAATCCTGTCGAAATTGTATTAGAAAGTCATTCTTGTGACCCCTTCCACACTCATTTCCACCCAAAGCATTTATAAATCTTACAGCAATACCCTCCTGTTTAAGAACCTGTCCATCAACATCCACCCCGGTGAACGAATTGGTCTCATCGGCCCCAATGGTGCTGGTAAATCCACCCTCCTGAAAATCCTGGCCAGCCTTGAACAGGTGGATGGCGGAGATATTTCATTCAGTTCAGGTCTCAAAGTATCCTATCTACCCCAGACCGATGTGTTTGATAAACAATTATCAATCAAAGAAGTCATCCTGACCCATTTCCCAGACCACCTGGAAGACTGGGAAATCCAGAAACAACTCAATCATATTCAGGAGCAAATACAGTTTTCTGATCTCGATCAAAAAACCGGCGTCTTGTCTGGAGGATGGAAAAAGCGTCTGGCCATCGCCTGTGTGCTGGCCCAGAACAATGATCTGGTGCTCCTGGATGAACCCACCAATCATCTGGACCTTCAAGGGATTCTTTGGCTGGAATCCTTTCTCAGCAGAGCCCAGTTCGCATTCATTATGATTAGCCACGATCGCTTCATTCTTGAAAATACCTGCAATCGCATCATGGACCTGGATCGTCGTTACAAACTGGGCTATCTCAAAGTCAGGGGTAACTACTCTCAATTTCTGCAGGATCAGGAAAAATACCTGGATGAACAACGCCTGGAGGAAGCATCCCTGTCCAACAAAGTGAGACGGGAAATCGACTGGCTGCGTCATGGACCCAAAGCCCGGACCACCAAAGCCCAATATCGGATTGATAAAGCCCATGACATGATCGATGATCTTTCTGAATTGCAACAACGCAATAATCTTCAGACCGAGGCAGGACTCAAATTCGAAGCGGGTGATCGGCGCTCTAAAAAGCTCCTCCATGCCAGGGGTATCAGCAAGACCAGGGGTGGACGTACTCTATTTAAGTATCTGGAACTTTTCCTTTCTCCCCGGATGAAAATTGGCATTATGGGTGTCAACGGCAGTGGCAAGAGCAGTCTGATTGATGTTATCCGAGGCAAGTTACCTGCTGATACTGGGGAAATTGAACTTGCCCAGGGCGTCAACATCGTGACTCTTGATCAATCTCGACATATCCCTGACGAAAATTTGTCTCTCAGGGAAGTTCTGGCACCTGGAGGCGATACAGTAATTTTTCATGGGAATCCAATGCATGTCAGTGCCTGGGCCAAAAAATTTCTTTTCCAGAAAGAGCAGCTTGAACTTCCTGTCGCCCAGTTGTCAGGTGGAGAAAGAGCCCGGGTCCTCCTGTCCAGAATCATGCTGGAAACAGCTGAGATTCTCATCCTGGATGAGCCCACCAATGATCTGGACATTCCTACACTGGAAATTCTGGAAGAGAGTCTGCTGGAGTTTAATGGGGCACTCCTGCTCATTAGCC
>JAIPGJ010000023.1 GCA_021736185.1 Fidelibacterota bacterium
CATGCACGGTTAGGAAACCTGAAGGTATTTAAGGATCGCAATCCTGAGGTAAAAATTGGTTTGCTGGGCTGTATGGCACAAAATCTCAAAGAGGATCTGCTCCGGAGCAAACCTTATGTGGACATTATCCTGGGTCCTGATTCCTATCGTAAACTGCCTGAAATGATATCCAGACCCACTGAAAATAAAGAGAATACCGTGGATACCAAATTGAGCAGAATGGAGGTTTACGATGACCTTTTTCCAGCCAGACGAGAAGGTATCAATGCCTGGATCTCCATCATGCGTGGTTGTGACAAATTTTGTACCTTCTGCATTGTCCCTTTCACCAGGGGGAGGGAAAGAAGTCGCTCAATCGAAAGTATTGTGGCAGAAGTTAAACAGATTAGAGACAACGGATTTATGGAGGTAACTTTACTGGGGCAAAATGTAAACTCATATCACTATGAGGGACGCCGGTTTCACGAATTACTCCAGGAAGTTTCACAAATAGAGGGTATCGAGAGAATTAGATATACTTCACCTCATCCACAGGATTTTGATGATGAATTGATTGCAGTACATGCCAGCAATCCCAAAATCTGCAACCACATTCACTTCCCCTTGCAGGCAGGTAGTGATGACGTGCTGGAACGTATGAACAGGACCTATACTAAACAGCATTTTCTTGAGCTTGCCCAGAAAATGAAAGAAAACATTCCTGGACTGGCACTGAGTACGGACATGATTGTTGGTTTTCCAGGTGAGACAGAGGCTGATTTTTTAGAGACGCTTGACGTCATGAAGCAGGTTAAATTTGATACGGCCTTTACCTTCAAGTATTCTTCCCGTCCTGGTACCAAGGCATCTGAATTTGAAGACACCGTACCAGAGGCAGACAAGCAGGAGCGACTTCAACGCATGATAGCCATGCAGAGAGAGCACACTCTGCTCCGAAATCGTGAGCATATCGGTGAAATATTTGAAATATTGGTAGAAAAGAATTCAAAAAAGTCAGAAAAACAGCATCAAGGTAGAACACGTTCCAATAAAATTGTTATATTTGACAAAGCCGGTGAACAACCCGGTGATTTGGTCAATGTAAAAATCATTGATGCGCAGGGGATCACATTGTTTGGACATATCGTAGATTGAGGGAATCGATGAAAGAAATTAAAATCGTTATCACTGTTGCCATACTTCTTACTGTTGTATGGGTGTTTACCCAGAATGCCACACCAGTTGACCTTAGGCTGCTGGGCGCAGTATATACAAACATTCCTTTGTATGTTGTTATTTTGGGGGCCGTTGTTTTGGGTATTTTATTTGGGTTTTCGGTGACCATTGGTCAGAATATCAAATTACGCCAGGGCTTGAAATTAATTGATCGAGAACGTCAGAAACTCCAGGGGGAGGTTGATAAGCGTCGTCAGGCTGTCCTGGATAATGATGAGGATGAGGAACCCACCAAAAATAGGGATTAAAACATACCATGGACCTTATCACAGTATTAATTATAATTTTAATAGCGGCCATTGCTGGGCTACTTCTTAGATACTTCTTCTTTTTTCAACCCAAGAAAATTGGTGCTCGCGGAGCTGAAATTAAAGCACTCAATCATATTCTGGCTGGAGAAAAAAAACAGGCCTTGCAGCAATTGTCAGAGATTGCCCGCAATGATACTTCAAACCATGGGGCTTTTCTCCAGGTTGGAGACCTCTATCGGCAATTGGGCAACGCTGAACAGGCCATTATTGTACATGAAGATGTTCTCAATAGACAGGGACTTGGTCAAGATGTTCTCCTCATGGCTCACGAGCGTTTGGCCAAAGACTATGAGGCCCTGAAACGCTATCCACAGGCAGCGCTCCATGCCGAAGCCATTCTTAAGATAAAAAAGAAGGATTTGTGGGCCTTGCAGGCGCAACACCGCTATGCGGTGAAACAGGCAAAATGGGTGGATGCCATCAAAGCTTTTCAAAAGGAGCATGCAGCTGGTGGGAAAGCTGATCCACTTTTACCTGCCATCTATAAGACACAGGAAGCGCTTCAACAAAAGATGGCCGGGAACAAGTCTGAGGCCATTTCGCTTTTAAAGCAAGCCATCAAATTGAACAACAAATGCGCTGCTCCGTATTATCATCTTGGGAAAATTCGACAGGAAGAAGGTAATTTTAAGCATGCAATCGACTTCTTTACCAGTTTTATTGAATTGGATCCCATGGCTGGCAGCATTGTTTTCTCTGAGATTGAGAAAATGTACTTTGAATTGGGTCAGTTTGAGCAAGTCGAACAGTTTTATCAACGCCTGCACCAGAAGCAGCCTGAGAATCTTGAAATCGTCATTGGGTTGGCAAACTATTTTGAACGCAAGGGTGAGTATCGAGATGCCTTATCTCTTCTCGAGGAGATAAAAGAGCCAGATTATACTAATTTGAGCTTTATCCTTGGTCAGTTGAGTATGTTGGATAAACTGGGTCACAAAGATTTGCTTAAAAAAACGATCGATGCATTTATCGCATCGGATCGTCAAAAGCGGATTTTGTCGTGTCCTGATTGTGGAAACATCAGCGATGAGCCTCAATACATTTGCGATAAGTGCGGATGGGTAAAACACGCCTGATTAAAATAAGCCTTCTGATGATTATGATCATCGGAAGCCTTTCAAGTGTCTTTGCTCAAGATGTGGATGGCGTATTGTCTCTCATTGAGTTGGGAAAAATGGATAGTGCCAAGGCGATCCTTGCCAATCTTAGCTATGAATATCCAGGTCACCCCGGAGTAAAGTATGCCAGGGCCATCATCCAGGACGATGCATTGGTCGCTGCAGGAATTTATAAAGACATTGCCCGCAATCATGCAGAGAGCGAATATGCCGCTTCTTCATATATGCATTTAGGTGAATATTATTATGCCCAGGGACTCTACATTCAGAGTAGACAATTTTTCTCCCGTTTGATTCATTCATACCCTAATCATCCAGATCTGGTAAATGCAGTAAATTTGACACTGCGAGCTGGGATTGCCTCCAGACAAATGGATAGCGTATATGTAGACCTTGCGAATATTCTTGAAAATTATCCCGATGTAGCATTTGATATCCCTGAGGAGCTGGACCTTACCAGACTCCCCGGCCGGGTGGAACCTGGCAACAGATACTCTGAATCTTCGAATGAGGTCATTGCTCCAATACGCAAATTAGGTCAGGATTTGGGTGAGAGAAATGTGGAGCCACAGGGTCAATATTCATTGCAGGCGGGTGCTTTTGGGCAATATGACAATGCCAAAAGACTGTCGGACCAAATCGAGTCGATCGGATATTCTACGACGATTAAAGAACGTACAGCAAATGGCTCTACCCTTTATTTGATTATGGTGGGAGACTACCCGACAAGAACAGCTGCGCTGAGCGTAGCCGATATGCTCGAAGCTGCCCTGGGAATTCCTTCTTTCCCGGTGGCCAATAATTAACCTGGGAATGTATGTGGTCCGGTGGCCACTGCAGCCTTCAAAGCTGTTATGCCGGTGGAAAGCCGGCGGATAGGTTCGACTCCTATACATTCCCGCTAAACAATTCTAAAAAGAGCGTCATTTACCCAGTATAATTCATGAATAATTACTTCATACGTCCTCAGAGCTTAAAGAAATTATTCGTGAATGGGCTGGTCATGCTACTCGCCTTCGTTTTGACCTCATGCAGTCAAGGGGTTCGCTTTAAAAACCTGGTTAATTATCCTGTTACGCTGTCCGATCTGGGAACACTTGATACCCTGAAATTATCTCCTGAGATTGTCAGGTTCACAGGAAGTAAGGTGGTTTCATTTAGAAAAATTCATCGCAATATTCGTATTCAGGGGCGTCAGGCAGATCGACCACTCTGGACAGCTGATGACCAGGGATGCTTTCTCGTGGGACAGAGGGCCAAAGTATATATATCAGATATTAATTTCCAGGGGACGCTAGGTGATACTGCTCTGATCAGAGTAAATTCTGGAAATCTTATCCTTGAAAATTGTGATTTTGTTTCCAGTGGATTCTGGGCAATAGAGGTTGATTCTGGTGCATCCCTGGAGTTACGGAACGTCCATTTTTCTCAACTAGGATCAGGGGCCGTGCGGGTACGGGGTGGTCAGGTCAGAATCTGGGATTCTCAGTTTGATCATATCAATAAAGCAGCACTGTATGCCAGTGGTGGCGACCTGCTAGAGATTCATAGATCATTTTTTCGCAATACCATGGGATCAGCGCTGGATATCAATTCAGTGGAGGAGGTGTGGCTAGATTCTGTTCGGATCCTAGACTCTTTCCAGGATGGAGTTATCATCAATGATTGTGAATATGTACTTATTAATCAGCTTGAATCGAGAGAAAATGGTCGATGTGGCTTAGTTCTGAACCATGCCACTATCTGTGGAATCTTAAACTTTTCTTCGTTAGGGAATCTTGTAAATGGCATTGAAATAAATGATGTAGACACGCTGCGCATTCTCAATTCTGAATTTATCGGGAATGGTCAAGGTGGAGGATCCATAAGCAAGACCCAGCGGAGTCGAGTGGCAGGTATCAAGGTAGGGCATAACGGAGGTGGCGGACTTCAGTTCAGCCAGGGGCAAGAACTCTGGATAAATAGATCCTCATTTCAGGCGAATCCGCTTTTTGGACTGGGCATCGATTCTGTGAAGGCAATCAAGCTTGATCAGATAAGTTTCGTCAATAATGGTCATGGCCTGCAGGTAATCGGTTTCGACACATTGGGGATACAAAATAGTCTGTTAAGTTCCAATCGCATGGATGCCCTGAATATTAGTGGGGGCATCCAGGTTTCCGCAAATTCGAATTTAGTCAAAGGCAATAGCCTGGGACTGGTAATCAACCATGTGCTCTTCGCAGATCTGGATTCGAACCAGGTTGAAAGCAATCAGCTCGGGAATGATATTCGTTCGATTTCAAAATTAAGCATGCAAGGCAATGTGTGGGTGTCTAACGCATCGGGAGCATATTTCTCTGATATTGCTTCCATGAGTAGCAGCCAGGATAAGTGGCTTTCAAATTTTGACACGGGTTTAGAGATTTTCTCAGCTGAAGAATTGCTCATGACTGGAGCCAGGTTTCATAACAATAGAAATGGTGCCCACTTGACTCAAGTTTCGGTTCGCATTGAGTCCAGCACCATTGATTCATGTCGGGATGTAGGCTTGAAGTTGATGAATGGCAGCCTGGTGATGCACAACACACAGGCCCAACACAATGGCACAGCCATTGAACTATCTGAGGGAAGCCAGGCAAAAATCACGCAAAGCAAATTCAGCCACAATGAATTAACCATTAACGCAGGGGCTTCTGTCTCGCTGGCCATGGCATTTTCCAAGATCAGTGATGCTGGAAATGGAATCCGGTTAGGTAATTATGGGGAAGCCAGCTTACTCTCGAACCAATTCAATCTCATAGATGGTGCCTGTGTAGAATTGTCCGGTCCGTATATACAATCCCTCAAGTTGAGGCAGAATGTGATATCTCAAACTGGAGGAATCCTAACATCCCAATCGCTTTCTGGGGATATCCAGATTCAGAGCAATACTTTTGCAAATAATTTGAGTGGTATCCTCGGGCCTAAAGGGACATTGCATCGATTGGATCATAACATTTTTTACCACACTGCTATGATTAATCCTCAAATATTGAGAGATCAGCACCTTTTTAGATCAAATTGTTTTTTCCCTCTGGTAGAATCCCAGGAATCTGATTCAACTCAATCATTGAATATTTTTGCAGACCCGGAATTTGAATCAGGCTTTCATTTAAGTCCAAACTCAGCCTGTTTGAATGGTGGTGATGGTGGAATGCTGATTGGTGCGCTGGGGAGTGCTCCAGAAGACCGTCCCAGTCTCCAGCCATAAATATGGGAACGTGTAGGCGGTATACAGGTATAAAATTCCATGACTGGGGGAATCAAACCAGTTTCGTACTAATTTATTCATAGGGTGCAACGCAAATATATGCAAATTACAATTCGACTATTTTTCATTCTCATATCAAGTCTGGTTGCATTTTCTCAGGTTGGTACCTGGGAGAAAATACCCACCCTCACGGAAATCAGAGCACTACACCCTTTAAAAAATGAGGTCATCATGGCCAGTGATGGCGGTTTGCTGGTTTTCGAAAAGGCAAGCGGATTATTCACCTATGGTATCGATGACGAAGGCAGCGAGAATCTAGATCTTAATGCGATCTATGTTGACTCTGATAGTCTTCTGTGGATCGGATCCCAAAGTCCCGGTCCCATTGTTGAAGTAATGAATCTGAATACCCATAATCTTTTACGTGTCGAATTTGTAGACCTGGATGCCACCAATAGTTTCGTGCAAGTGGGGGATTCTGTATACGCGACCTATCAGGATGGACTAGAGGGAGGTCTGCTACTTTATCGAAAAAATCGCGATATGATTGAATATCTTGACATATTTAACAACTTCCCCAATCAGAGCACCATGAATATGGATTTGGCAGCCGATGTGGGTAAGGTGAATGACAAACTCTATTTTAGAACAAATCATGAGATCGTATGGGCAGAATTGGATGGAAGAAATCTGAAAGACCCTGCCAATTGGAATGTGGCCAGAGTGCCGTCTGAAGATACTGAGATCATTGGCATTGTTACTCATTTGGATGACATTCGCATCGCTGCAGGCAGCAAAATATACGAGTATAATTTCAATCATTTTAGCCAACTATTCGATTCAGGTCATGATATTTATGATATAGCAAAAAATCCTTCTGTAGGAGATGGAATCATTCTGGCTACCAGTGAAGGATTATTATCCCTCGATATAACTACCATGACCCAGAATCAGATGTATGAAACAGCCCACATTCAAAGTATCGGATTATACCAGGATGAAATTTGGATTGCCAGCGACACCGATTTTCTTGCTCTGTATGAGAACCAAATTTATGAAAATTTCTCAGCAAATCGACCACGAGACCACATATTTAATAGAATGATCGTTGATGGTTTCGGCCAATTGCTTGGTGGAGCAAAAAACGGGTTCAGCTTTTTTTCAGATCAGGGGTGGCGGACCATCTATGCAGGTAATTTCAATACCACATTTGATGAAAGTGCCTACAATTGGAATGAAATGATTGTTGATACACTCAATTTTGATGGAAACGAGATTGTTGAGGACATGGTGATTGATGAAAGTGGAAATGTCTTTTTTGCGATCCAGGCTAATGGTGTCTTCAGGCTTGATGATGAACAACCGGGAGCATCAAAATTTTATAGCCCGCTGGACGGTAGCCTGGAATCAACTTTCGAACCAGGCGATTATGTTTTGCCAGGGCAGATGGCATTAGACAGTAAAGATAATGTTTGGGTAACAACAAAATTTGTTCGCGAAGGCGGAGGCGTCTTGTCGATTTTAACGCCTGAGGATAGTGTGTATCATATTTATCAGTATCAGGATGGACTGGGGAGTCGCTCGGTGAAATCCATTGCCATTGATAATAATGACCTGGTCTGGCTCGGATCACAGGTCCGCACTGAACTTCAGGCCTCAGGAGGTATTGACTTTCTTGAAGTAGTGGGAGGTGAGCTTACAGCAAATCTGGAGTTGAATGTTTCTCATTTGTCCACTGATTCACCCCTGGCTTCGAATGAAATATTGCAGTTAGAAATAGATAAAAATAACACCCTATGGATTCTAACCCCAGCGGGAGTTCAAAGTATGGTTCTCCCAGATAGATGGCTGACCAGTTCGGAGCTAAAGAATCATGCCAGCTTATACCTGACACCTATAGCGTCAGATTATTATTATTACTGGCAACTGACTGACTATAACGTGACTGGAATTGAAATCGATCAGCGGGGCAATCATTGGTTCCTATCCGATAACGCAGGTGTACATGTATTGCAGGATAACGGACGCTGGATAAATGGTGGCTATGGATATAATACAGGAAATTCTGGGCTATTGGATAACGAAATATATTCAGCTGCTTTCGATGCAGAAAGTGGACAGGCGTATTTTTCCACTCCCAAAGGGATTTCCGTTTTGAATACCCCTTTTGCCAACCCAAAAGAGACCTACTCCAACATTCATATTTATCCTCAACCATTCAATCCTGATATCCATGAGAAAGTCATCATACAGGGTCTGATGGATAATTCTTCTGTTAGAATACTAACGATCCAGGGTCGGCTGGTTAAAGAACTGACCTACTTGAATGACGAGGTTCAGGGATATGAAGCACAGTGGGATGGCCGCGATGAAGCCGGGGATAAGGTTGGAAGCGGCGTTTATATCTTGTATCTCTATAATGATGAAGGAGTCGCCGCAAGCCAGAAATTGGCTGTACTGCGTTGATCGTTTAGATTTTTCGTCATAAAAATGAGGCTGTCTCAGAACATGAGATGGTACCCTTCTTTATTATTTAGCCACGAATGCTCAGAGATTATGTCTTGCTGAAGTGTCCCCATCTCAACTTGGACCCGCTTGAACTCTATACCTTTATACACTTGATAATAAAAAAAGGCCACCCTTTTAGGACAGCCTCTTTTAGTGTATTCATGATTATGCTTATAATTTAGTCATTCATCTCAGTGATGTACCGCTCAGCCTCCAGGGCTGCCATACAACCATTCCCAGCAGCTGTGATCGCCTGCCTATAGACGTGATCACGAACATCACCAGCAGCGAAAACACCTTCAATATCAGTAGCCGTTGAATCTGGTTTGGTAATCAGATATCCTGTTTTATCGGTTTTCAGGTAATCTTTGAAAATCGCTGTATTCGGTGTATGCCCAATGGCCATAAAAATACCGTCGATGGCATGTTCCCTGGTTTCTCCCGTAACGGTGTCCTTCAAAATGGCACCGACGACCCCACCTTTATCCGGTTCTCCAAGAACTTCCTGGATGGTGGTATTCCACATAACCTGCACTTTTGGATTATCCAGGACACGTTTTCTCATGATTTTGGAACCTCGGAACTCATCCCTGCGGTGGATCAGATAAACTTTTGAAGCAAATTTTGTTAAAAAGCCGGCCTCTTCCAGTGCGGAATCACCACCACCCACGACGAAAACTTCTTTGTCCCGATAGAAAAATCCATCACAGGTTGCACAGGCTGAAACACCAAATCCTTTCAGCTTCTGTTCAGAGGGGATTCCCAGGTATTTGGCAGAGGCACCGGTGGTTATAATAACAGCATCAGCTGTGTATTCTTTCTCACCCACATAGACTTTGTGTGGTTTGGAAGAGAAATCCACTTTGGTAACATATTCAAATTTGGGAATAGCGCCAAAACGAACAGCCTGCTTACGCATGGTATCCATCAATTCCGGCCCGGTAACCCCATCCTCGAAACCGGGGTAATTCTCAACATCATTTGTGGTGGTAAGCTGACCGCCAGGTTGATCACCCTCTAAAATGACAGGCTCTAGATTGGCTCTTGCAGCGTAAATAGCCGCAGTGAATCCCGCAGGTCCGGAGCCAATAATAATGACCTTATGGTGACTCTTTTCAGACATAATTTCTCCAGTATTTTTTCATACTTCACCCTCATAGGGGTGGAAGTGATTCATTAATGCTCAATATTACGTTTTCTTTGACACACTGATTTCATGATTGTTACAAAATCATTCAGAATCGATGTCAATTCCCAGGTCATCTATTTTTCGATATAGGCTACTGAGGCCAATACCCAGAATATCTGCAGCCTTGGTTTTATCATTTTCACACTTTTCAAGCATGTGCACAATATGCTTTTTCTCAAAACTGCGGCTGGCCTCTTTGAGGTTGTCCGGATATCCAGAGTCTGCGGTCTCCACTGTGCGTTTTGGTAAATCATCCAATGAGATCATATCCCCATCGCTTAACAATACGGCGCGTTCGATGATATTTTCTAACTCTCTGACTTCACCTTTCCAGTTATAATTCACTAGACTTTTCATGGCATCATTGTCAACTCCGATGATTCGTCTTTTTAACTCATCGTTGTATTTATTGACAAAATGAGTGACCAGCAGCGGGATATCATCTTTTCTTTCAGACAACGCGGGCAAATAAATTTCAATGATATTTAGTCGGTAATATAAATCTTCACGGAAATTGCCATTCTCCACTTCCTTTGCCAGATCACGATTGGTGGCTGCAATAATGCGGACATTGACAGGGATTATCGTATTGCTTCCCAGGGGTTTGATCTCTCGCATCTCAATGACTCGGAGTAGTTTGACTTGGACCTGAAGGGGAATTTCTCCCACTTCGTCCAAGAAAAGCGTCCCTCCAGATGCAGCCTTGAAAACGCCATCCTTATCCCTGGAGGCACCGGTAAAAGCACCCTTCTTGTAGCCAAACAATTCTGACTCAAATAGGGTCTCTGGGATGGCTCCGCAATTGATGGCTACAAAGGGTCGATGGGCGCGCTCGGAGCGTGCATGAATGGCTCGAGCCACAAGTTCCTTCCCCGTGCCGCTGCGGCCAGCTACCAGTACTGTGGATGTGGAAGGCGCTACCTTGTCGATAAGCCGATACATCCGCTTCATGGCAGTACTCTCGCCGATGATGTGCTCATAATTATATTTGGCAGAGATTTCCTGTCGCAGGAATCGGACTTCCCGCAAGAGCTCCTTGTGGAGGTCAATGTTCTTGATTCGCAAGATGAGCTCATCGAAGTCGATGGGCTTGAGGATGTAGTCAATCGCCCCCAGGCGCATGGCATTGATAGCCGTCTCAGTTGATCCGTATGATGTGACCAGAATGACAAAAGTATCTGGAGCCTGTTCCTTGACTCTCTGCAGGAGTGTAACCCCGTCCATCTCAGGCATCTTGATATCAGAAATAATGATATCGTAATGAATCTCTTTCAACATTTCCAGCGCTACAATACCATTCTCAGCAGTGTAGGTTAAAAACCCTTCATCAGTTAATACTTCAGATAAAGAATCCCGGATTTCCTGCTCGTCATCTACAATGAGGACGGATGTATTCATATTTATGATTCCTTTGGTATTTCGATGAGAAAGGTAGCTCCATCGCCTGGTGAACTGCTCACGCTTAATGATCCATTCATGCTATTGATGATACCATGGCTTACAGATAGACCCAGTCCTGTTCCTTTTCCCACATCTTTGGTGGTAAAGAAGGGTTCAAATATTTTGTCCATCACCTCAGACTTCATACCACCCCCATTGTCGGTTACAGCAATTGAGATGGTGGAGGCATTGGCAGAGGTAGTTATCATGATCTTGTCACCACTTTCCTTCATGGCATCAAAAGCATTTACCAGGAGGTTAACAATAACCTGATGCAGTTTATCAGGTGAAGCTTTGATGCGTGGAAGGCTGGGGGATAGGTTCAAATTAATTTTTATTTTCTGGCTGCGATTATCATATGACATAAGACCTACCGCATTTTGAACGACATCATTGATCTGGACGGATTGAACATCAGTAGCCTGGGGTCGCGTAAAATCAACCAATTCATGGACGATTTTAGTAATGCGTTCAATATTACTGCGAATTCGCGCCAGTTTCGAAATATGATCAGGATTCTCCATCCTGCGTTCAAGGAGTTGAACCAGAGACGAAATGGATGTAAGCGGATTGCCAATTTCATGGGCTACACCAGCTGCCAGCTGACCCACGGTAGCCAGTCTATCAGATTGGCGCATCTGATGTTCAATGGTCTGTAATTCAGAAATATCCCGAATAATCTGGGAACGTCCCAACACCTTGCCGTTTGAAAGTAAGGCTGTTTCTGTCAGGTTGACTGGGATGGTCCGCCCTCGATTGTCCAGCCGCTCTGTCTGATAATTTTTAACCTCATTGGCCTTGGTAAGACCATAGGCCAGACAGAGTAATTCCCCTGATTGGAGTAGCTTAACGGGAATCATCATGCCGATCGGTTCTCCGATAGCTTCATTGGCAGCCCAGCCGAAGAGTCGTTCAGCCCCCCGGTTCCAGCTTTGAATCCGGTTGTCCGGGCCTATAGTGAGGATGGCATCCGCCGAATTTTCGATAATATTTCTGTAGCGACTTTCAGTATCAGAGAGTTGGTCGGTGAGTTGAATCCTGAAATGATAAACAATCCATATGGTCCATCCGGCCAGCAGTCCAAATACCAGAAATCCCCTGACAGCCAGGCCTATTACAGCCGAGGCGGCCAGTGTTTCCTGGAATATCTGCTGTTCCAGAATCTCCCACACACCCAGGATGAAAAGAATGACACTGAAGCTGGCCAGCAGCAGCCATCCCAAATGGAAAAAGCGGGCGGTATCAATTATTTTGCGCCAGTACTTAAGCATAGCAGTGAAGGTAATTCTCAAAAGTGGGAATGCCAGACAATAGCAAAAAACCTTAGTGAAGTCAGGTCTGAATATATGTGACAGTTTGGGTTATATAAATTTGTCCAGCTAGCTACCGGGGAGTCATTGTAAGATATTTTATGGATAGAACTGAATTTCCATGATCAAAGATTCTTGTAATGGGAAAATGATTCCGAACGTATCTTCACCATCGCATAGTGTCCATTTTTATATGGAAATTTCTAAGGGAGAATCGTACGATGGACTTAAAAGTGGGTGACAAAGTTTCAGTAACGAAGAAATTTGCCGAAAGTGATATCCTTCATTTTTCGAAGTTATCACTGGATACGAATCCAATCCATGTTGATGCTGACTATGCAGGAGCTTCTATTTTTGGCCAAAGAATTGTACACGGCATGTTGGTTGCCAGCCTTTTCTCGGGACTGTTGGGTATGAAACTCCCTGGAGAAGGGAGTATTTATCTCGGTCAATCTCTACATTTTACTGGGCCAGTGTTTATTGGCGATGAGGTCACCGCAACCGTCGAGATAATCAAGATTCGTGAAGATAAACCCATTATTACCTTAAGAACTTATTGTAAAAAGATAGATGGATCGATTGTGATTGATGGTGAGGCGGTCGTTAAGATTACAGTTTAGACTATTTCTAAGTGGGCAAAAACCCTCTCCACGGAGTGATGGTCGTCCCGGCTATTTGTAATGTCTCTCAAGATAAGCTAAAATCCGTGCGGGATTTTTCATTTTGTTTAGTTTAGTCTCCAGGCTCATGGCCTCGGATCTTGAATCAAATTGAATGGTTTTCATTACTGACCAGGGACCACGGCCTTTTGTGGAATATGATCTATCATCTTCGTGTTGTTTGAGCCGTCGTGCAAAATTATTAGTCTGTCCGATGTACAGGTTTCCCGTAGATAGACTTTTTAGTATGTATAGTGTGTAATTCATAATTATGATCAAAAAAAAGCCTTAGCAGGGAACTACTAAAGCTTTCTTGGATGTGGAGCCTAACGGGATCGAACCGATGACCTCTTGACTGCCAGTCAAGCGCTCTCCCAACTGAGCTAAGGCCCCTGACAAATCCCCATGCAATAGCCGCCAATCAACAGGCGAGGGGATTATCAATATAATCGGCGGTTATGGGCTGTCAAATCATTTTGATGAGGAAAATTTGAGACAATTATAAAAATAAAAAATGATTTTGAAATAAGTAAAAATCGACCTTTGACCTGCACAATATTTTTCTATTTTAGCAACGTGATAAGGGCTCTAAATCCATTACCACCCCCTTCAATTTTCCAAAGAAAATCCGTGTCTCCAATATTTCGCAGGGTAGGTCGATTTGCGTTTTCTGGGTAAGGAAATTTCGACCCCCCTGACCCTCGCATCTGGTATACTCGGTATCTCTTTCTCTTCGCTTCAGCGGGTCATCCGTGACGGTGCCGGCATGGTCACAACAAAATCCCTTAGTATTGAACCCCGCATCGGACATGAAGGCCCGGTTATCGCCGAATTCAATGGGGGTATGATTAATTCTGTGGGTCTCACGAATCCTGGCATTGCCGAAGGTCTTGAGGAAGTAGAAAAGTTCCACCAGGGTCTTGATGGAGTGGTCATCGTCAGCGTGTTCGGAGCCAATGCAGCCGAATTTGTTCAACTGGCTCAAGCAGTGAACCATTCCAGTGCGGATATTCTGGAACTCAACCTGTCCTGTCCCAATGTTGAAGATGAATTCAAGCGGCCCTTTGCACTCATGCCTGATAAAATTACGGAGATTGTATCAGCTGTGAAAGCGGTGAGTCGCATTCCTGTTTTGGCAAAGCTGTCGCCCAATGCCAATGACATGGCTGGTATTGCAAAATTAACTGAAGCAGCCGGTGCCGACGGTCTTACCATGATCAACACACTGGGTCATGGCATGGTGGTAGATGCCATTGCAAAACGTCCTGTGCTTAGAAATAATTTTGGGGGGATCTCAGGCCCCTGTATCAAACCTCTGGCGATTAAACTTATTCATGATGCATATAAGGTGGTTGATATTCCTATCCTGGGAACCGGGGGCGTGAGTACGGGCCTGGATGCCATTGAGATGATGATGGCAGGAGCATCCGCCATTGGCATCGGTTCGGCGGTGTATGACCATGGTCTTGATGTTTTTAAAACCATCCGCGAAGAAATGGAGGTATTCATGGAACTCCATGGATATGCCCGGTATTCGGATCTCATAGGAATATTAGAGGAAAACTAAACGTGAAATGCGATCGTCAAACCCTGCCCATTGCCGCGATCCGCGAAGAAAACAGCTCCCTTCGTACCTTTACATTTAATGGTCAGCTCAATGCTGAACCCGGTCAATTTGTCATGCTCACCATCTTTAGTCAGGGAGAGAAGCCCTTCTCCATCCTTGATGTGGATGCGCATTCATTCCAAATGACCATCAAAAATATTGGCCCCTTTACCTCCCGCATTTTTAAAATGAAAATTGGCGATCTGGTGTCAGTTAGGGGTCCTTATGGTCAGTCCTTTTCCCGAAAAACAGGCCATGTTCTCATGGTGGGAGGGGGATATGCCACGCCACCACTGCGGTTTCTGGCAAAAAAACTCCAAGAAGCAGGTGTCCAGCGATTGGTAAGTATCAACGGTGCCCGGACTGCCCCTGATTTACTCTATGTGGATGATTTTGAGATTCTTTGTCATGAATCTTATATTGCTACAGACGATGGTTCACGGGGCACCAAAGGAACCAGTGTTGATGTGATGGAAAACATTCTGAGGAAGGAGACCTTTGATCAGATATACATCTCTGGACCAGAAAAGATGATGAAGGCAGCTGTGGCTGTTGCAAAAAAACACCAATTGCCATACGAAGTAAACCTTGAACGCTATATGAAATGCGGCGTCGGTATTTGTGGTTCATGCGTCATGGATCCTACAGGATTAATTCTGTGCATTGAAGGCCCCATTGTTGACCATGAGACTTTGGATGGCTTGGATGATTTTGGGGTATCCCATCGTGGAAAAACTGGGCGAATTGAAGCGCTTTAATTAATATTTCGAGGAGAATTAATAAATTGGATGCTGGTAAAAAAACTTTAATCCTTGATCTGCACAGGATAGGCGCTTTAAAATTTGGTGAATTCAAGTTAAAATCAGGTGCTACTTCACCCTTCTATATAGATTTAAGGAGCATCATTTCCTATCCGGCGATTATCAAAAATATTGTATCCTTGCTCAAAATAGAATTAGCCGATAAGCATTTTGATGTCCTGACGGGTATTCCATATACAGCATTACCTCTGGCCGCCCAGGTATCAGTGGAATTAGACACCCCCCTGGTCTATCAACGCAAAGAGGTGAAGGCTTATGGCACGGGGAAATTGATCGAGGGGCATTTTGAGGAGGGGCAGACCTGCCTCATCATTGACGATCTGATCACCACAGGAGAGAGTAAATTTGAAGCAGCAGAAGGTATGGAACACGCTGGTCTAAAAGTGAAAGATTTTATCTGTCTCATTGATCGAAGTTATAATGGTGAAGAAATTCTGGCCTCTAAAGGCTATAAATTGAGTTCCATCATTACAGTAGAAGATATGCTGTCCGTTCTGGGAACTGAAGGCAAGCTAAGCGATGACCTGGCTGCCAAGGTGCGCGATTTTGTGGCAACACCAGTTGAAAAACCGTTGCAGAAATTTGCTGATCGCGTCAAATCAACCACTTCACCCCTGACCAGGAAACTCATGGACACCATTCTGAGGAAACAATCCAATCTGGTGCTTTCACTGGATGTTGAGGATATGGCGAGCTTCTTCAAGATTCTGGAACTTGCCGGTCCGGAGATTTTTATGGTCAAAACTCATGTAGATATTCTCAAAGACTATAATGGCAGTTTTGTCCCCCGTTTGAAGGCCCTGGCTGAAAAACACGACTTCCTCATCTTTGAGGACCGCAAATTTGCTGATATCGGGAGCACCGTTCGCAAACAATTCCGATCCGGTGTATATAAAATTGCTGATTGGGCAGAGTTTGTCACGGTACACATGATTGCAGGAGAAGCGATCCTGGATGGCTTGTTTGGCGAGCTGGAAGTCCCCAGATCCGGGTTTCTGTTGGCCCGCATGAGTGCCAAAGGGAATCTCATCTCCGAAACCTATACTCGACAGGTTCTGGAAATAGGGAAACGGCGCAAGGATTGTGTGAGCGGCTATATCGGCCATGGCGCTGATGTTGAAGATATCAAGCGCTTTCGAAATAAAATCCCCCAGGATCAATTACTCCTCATGCCTGGTGTGAATTTGGACGTGAAGGGAGATGGTCTTGGACAGCAGTACCTCACGGTGGAAAACGCCATCGCTGGGGGAGCAGATGCCATCATTGTTGGCAGAGGGATTGTTGCCAGCCAGGATCCTGGAGCAGAAGCAAGACGTTATAGAGAGGCAGCCTGGAATGCCTTTCAATCCTTAAATAAATAAAGGGGACTGAATGAAAAACCTTATCTCCATGCGTGATCTCAGCGTAGATAAAATCCTCCAATTGTTAAAATTGGCGGCGAGTCTGGAAAAAGATCCCAGTCAGATTAATCTGTCTCGACGGGTGATGGCAGCCATGTTTTATGAAGCTTCTACCCGTACAAGGATGTCATTTGAATCTGCCATGAAGCGTTTGGGCGGTGAAGTCATAGCTATGGTCGGGACCAGCGGAACCTCAGTTGAAAAAGGCGAAACCCTGGCGGACACAGCCAAAATCATGGCCCGTTACTCCGATATTATCGTCATGCGTCATCCCATGGAGGGTGCAGCGCGCTACGTTTCAGAGCAGGTGGATATCCCTGTGGTAAATGCCGGCGATGGAGCCAACCAGCATCCCACTCAATCACTTCTGGATCTTTATACGATCCTTAAATCCCAGGGGAGTCTGGAAGGCTTGAAACTCGCCCTGGTAGGTGATTTAAAATATGGTAGAACTGTTCACTCACTGGCTTATGCCCTGGCCCCCTTCAAACCGGAATTTCATTTTGTTTCACCAAAATCTTTGGCTATGCCCAATCACATCTTGAGTGATCTCAGAAAAATGGATATCCAGTTCAAGGAAACCACCAAGCTGGATAAAATTGTCAATAGTATTGACATCATGTATGTCACTCGCATTCAGAGGGAGCGCTTTCCTGACCGTGAAGAATATGAAAAGGTAAAGAATGCCTATATTATTTCTGCCGAATTACTAAAGAATGCCAAAGACAACATGAAGGTCATGCATCCTTTACCCAGAGTGAATGAAATTAATACGGATGTCGATAGTACAAAATATGCCTATTATTTTGATCAAGCAGAAAACGGTGTCTACATGCGACAGGCCATTCTGGCGACCTTACTTGGGGAGGCAAAATGATGAAAGTTTTAAAAGTCGATGCGATTCGCAATGGAACGGTCATTGATCATATCCCTGCTGGCAGGGTTCAGCGAGTGATGGCAATTCTCAAACCTCGCAGTACTGACGTTGTGATGATGGGGATGAATTTCCCCAGCAAAGCTATGAAGAAGAAAGATATCATTAAAATTGAGGGGCGCGAACTGACTCAAAATGAAGTCAATAGCATTGCCCTCATTGCACCCCATGCAAAAGTAAGTATTATCAGGGACTTCCAGGTCGCTCAGAAATCAACGGTTCAAATTCCTGAACGGATTGAAGGTCTGGTTGTCTGCCCCAATCCCAAATGTATTACCAATGCCGAACCCATGATGACCATCTTTAACCTGGAGGATAGCTCCAGCCGAGAACTCGCCTGCCAGTATTGTGAGCGTGTTTTTACCGCTGATGAGATGGCTCATGTTTAGTCAAATGAGGAGATATTAAATTGGCCAAAATAGCAATCATCCTGGGAAGTGACAGTGATCTTCCCGTTTTAGATAAAGGTTTCAAAATTATTGAGAAGCTGGGTCTGGATTTTGAATTGAGAATTCTCTCTGCGCACCGGACGCCAGAGGCGGTAGAATCTTATATCAAAAGTTTTGATGAAAAAGGGATCGAACTGGTCATCGCAGGGGCCGGCAAGGCAGCTCACCTGCCCGGTGTGATAGCGGCTCAAACGGTCAAACCTGTCATCGGATTACCCATTCGAGCCAGCCTTGATGGAGTGGATGCGCTCTATTCCATTGTTCAGATGCCCGGTGGAATTCCAGTAGCCACTGTAGGGATAAATGCCAGTGACAATGCCGTTCTTCTAGCGGCTCAAATACTTGGCATAAAGTATCCAGAAATCGCCCGAAAACTGGAAGCACACAGGATTGAAATGCGAGATGCTGTATTGGAAAAAGACCGAAAGGTTCAGGAAAAGTATAATAAGTAATGATGCAATGGAATGCTTGAGAATTCAAGTGAAGTCTTCGCGAGCGAATGGAATGAGCGCGGCGATCTCCAATATAAAGAGATTGCTTCTGCATCTCGACACCTGTGTCGCGATGCATCGCAAAGACATTTAAGTTGATATTATAGAGGAATAGAGATATGTCTGATAGTCATCGTACAGTAAAATTCGATCGTAGCAATCCATACTACAATGGCTCTGTCCAGAAATTGTATTCAGTGATTGATGACCTAGGGTCATTGGTCAGTGAAACCAGTATGGGTGGTTCCGTATTTGATGTGGGGACGATCTTTACGATAAATGGCAGCGACACTGCGAGAGCGGGCTTCCGCCATTTGGTATACCAGTCACTGATGGATGTGAATGAGTGGGCCAATATAGAGCCTTATATCAAAGCCCATTGGGGTGAAGATTATTTCCAGAATCAGACGATCATCCAGGAAACTCTGGAGCAAGTAAAGTCAACAGGTCTCAGAACGCACCATCAGGGGATGATTGGTCTTGATGACGAAAAATTGTATGCAAACTCGTTTCCTCATGAACTCAGTAATTTGACACTGATCAAAAAGTACAATATTTACAAGCCAGAACCGGTTACCTTCATGAAATCACATCTTTTTGATTATGAAAAATACTACGGAAATGATCAATTCGTCATTCCACTTGAACAGATCGTTCGCTTTGGAGTGACCAGCGGATCTTCCATCTTGAGAAAATATAAAGCGCTAAGTGATTCCGGCAAACAAGCCTATTTGCGAGAATTGGGTGTAGATAATGAGCTTGTTCCGTGGCAGACTTTTAAATCCCCACTGATTGACTTAACTACAAAGTATGAACCAGAGGACCGGAATATATCCAGGCAGGAAGCGCTGCTTGTGTCAGGTATTGGTGGCAAATTGTTCTCAGAATCACTGGTGCGCGCCATTTTAGCATCATTCATGGTGCATAGAATATTCGACCGGATGGGACTAAATCTTTGGGATTTGAAATGGGAGATTGCCCGGGATGGCCAGGACCTGGTTTTTGTAGATACCCTGGATACCGATTCAGTTCGTGCCACCCTGACCTGCAAGGTTGAGGGGCATAATTATATTGTGAATTTCAACAAACAGTCAATGAGGGACTATTATATCATTGTTCACGACGATTGGTATGCAGCCGTCAATAAGACCAAGAAAGAAGCTGCTGAAACCGGTGAAAATTTCACAGATATTCTCAAAGCTGGCCAGAGAAAAGGCTTATACCCGGCCACACCAGTAGTGGATGCTGCCTTCATGAAAATTCAGGAAGATAAATATCTTGTGATCAAAAAATTCATCACGGGTGAAGGAAATAAGCAAGAAGTTGAAGAAATAGCCAGACGTGAAGTTGATTATTTCCTGCACACTAAAAATAAAGAGCTGTATAAAAAACTAAATGCAATTGACTAATAACTGGATTAGAAGCCACACGAATTTCAGACTTATGAACGTAAGTTCGATCTGGAAGCTAACCATGAAGGGTGATAAATAAATTATGTTAAAAGCAATCGTAACGGTCATGTTGAAAAAGGGAATCTTTGATCCACAGGGAAGAGCCGTTCAGAACGGACTGGGTTCCATAGGTTTTAATCAGGTCAAAAAAGTTCGCGTGGGCAAACAAATTGAGATTGATCTGGACATGACCGACAGGGCAACTGCCGAAGCTTCGGTCCACGATATGTGTGACAAGATGTTGGCCAATCCCGTAGTAGAATCATATAGCTTTGAGATCAAGGAGGTCTGATGAATTGGGGAGTACTTTTATTTCCTGGTTCTAATTGCGCTGAAGATTGCTTTCATGCCGTTGATCAGATTCTGGGAAAACCCGTCAAATACCTGTGGCACAAGGATACCGAACTTGGAGATGTGGATGCCATCATCATCCCGGGAGGATTTTCCTATGGGGACCATTTACGTCCAGGTGCCATTGCACATCTCTCACCAGCAATGATAGCTGTGAAGGAATTTGCCGCAGCAGGTGGTCTGGTAATAGGTATTTGTAATGGGTTTCAGATATTGACTGAAGCCAGAATGTTGCCAGGTAGTCTACTCCAGAATCGCGGACTTAAATTCCTGTGCCAGGATCAAACCCTCAAAGTAGATAACGCCGATACTCCTTTTACCAGCGAGTACAATAGCGGAGATGTGGTGGTGTTTCCCATCGCTCACAATGAAGGCAATTATTACGCGGCCAAGCATACTATTGCCGAGATGGAAGCCAATGGTCAGATTCTCTTTCGCTACTGCAATCCAGAGGGAGAAGTTAGTGACCAAACAAACCCCAATGGCTCCTTGAATAATATTGCCGGCATCATCAATCGAAACAGGAATGTGGTGGGCATGATGCCCCATCCAGAACGAAGCTCTGACAGTGTTTTGGGGCTAAGCGATGGCAAAGGAGTTTTTGTTTCAATGCTAAAACACCTCGAAGCGAAACACGGCTAGAACGGATCTTATGAGCGAAAAGAAGGCTGGTATGGAAGAAAAAATTTGGCGTAGAGCAGGTCTAACTGACTCTGAATATAAATTGTTATGCACCCATATGGGACGTGAACCCAATACCGTTGAATTGGCATTATATGCCCAGATGTGGTCTGAACATTGTGGTTATACCCACACCCGACCCTTGTTTAAACACTTTCTGACTACGGGTCCACGAATTGTACAGGGACCGGGTGAAAATGCAGGCATCGTAGATATCGATGATGATGAAGTGATTACTTTCAAACTCGAAAGTCATAACCACCCCTCAGCCATCGCGCCCTTTCAAGGAGCAGCAACCGGAGTAGGTGGCATTATTAGAGACATTCTAGCCATGGGCGCTTATCCAATTGCATCGCTGAATTCTCTACATTTTGGACATCCTGGAGATAAAGGCCATACGCGCTGGCTCATTTCAGAAGTTATTCATGGGATTGGCGAATATGGCAACTGCGTAGGTGTCCCCACTGTGGGTGGAGAAGTCAGATTTTCCAATGCCTATAAAGGCAACCCACTGGTCAATGCCATGTGTGTTGGTTTTATGAAAAAATCAGAAATCAAAAAAGCCATCGCCACGGGTGTTGGCAACAGTTTGATGATTGTTGGCAATCTTACCGGACGGGATGGAATGGGAGGTGCCAGCTTCGCATCCAAGGATCTGGAAGAAGAAAATGATGAGGATCGCGGTGCTATCCAGGTGGGTGATCCCTTCATGGAGAAACTTCTTATTGAAGCCTGTCTCGAAGTGTTTAAAGAAGATTACGTGGTGGGTGTCCAGGACATGGGCGCTGCAGGAATTTTATCTTCCTCCGTTGAAACCGCCAGCAAAGCAGGGAATGGGGTTGAAATTGATGTTGCTCTGGTTCCCAAGCGTGAAGAAGCCATGCGTCCAGAGGAGGTGATGATCTCAGAATCCCAGGAGCGCATGCTGCTGATTGTTAAAAAAGGCATGGAAGAAAAGGTTAATAAGATATTTCACAAATGGGATTTACATGCTGTTGTCATTGGACAAGTTACCGATGATGGGATATACCGGGTGTTGGAAAATGGAGTCACTGTAGGTGAAGTACCCGTATGGTCGCTCATGGATGCCCCGACCTATATCCTGGAGGCCGTTGAACCTCCTCATTTAAAGCAAACCATGGCTTTTAAAAATGATCAGATTACTCAGCCCAAGGATTTGAACGAGGTCCTGCTAAAATTACTTGGCGCACCAGACATCTGTTCCAAAGAGTGGGTCTATCGCCAATATGATCACCGGGTTCAGATGAATACGGTGGTGAAACCTGGTTCGGATGCAGCTATTTTGCGCATAAAAGGTCGCGATAAGGGTATTGGCTTAACTATGGATTCCAATGGCCGCTATTGCTATCTGAATCCCCGGCGAGGTGCCCAGAGCATCGTTGCCGAATCTGCCAGAAATCAGGTGGTTTCAGGAGCCGAACCGATTGCCATTACCGATGGTCTGAATTTTGGAAATCCTGAAAAACCTGAAGTCTATTACCAGTTGGAGCAATCCATCATTGGAATCAGTGAAGCCTGCCGGGCACTGGATACGCCAGTTATCGGTGGCAATGCCAGCTTATACAATCAAACACCTGAATTCGGCTCTATTTATCCAACTCCCATTATTGGCATGACCGGCTTGGTGAAATCCCTGAGTCATGTCACGACCATGGAATTCAAAGACGATGGTGATTTTATCATCCTCATCGGAGAGACCAAAGCAGAACTTGGGGCTTCGGAATATCTCGATGTTATTCACAACCTGGTAACGGGAGACGTTCCGGCCTTAGACCTAAAGCTTGAACGGAAAGCCCAGGACTATATTCTGGATATTATTCGCAAAGGTCTTGTCAGAAGTGCCCATGATCTTGGTGATGGTGGTTTGGCCGTTGCATTAGCTGAGTCATGTATCGCTGGTAAATTGGGTGCGAATGTTTCTCTGGATATGGATATCAGAGCAGACGCTCTCCTGTTTGGTGAGAGTCAAACGCGCTTCATGCTGTCAGCAGATCAGGCAGCCACAGATAAAATAGTTGAACTCGCCGCACAGCAGGGACTTGAATCTGCTGTCATCGGTCGGGTCACCAAAATAAAGAAAGTGATCATTCATAACATGGATGAAAAATTAATCGACGTTTCCCTTGAGGCATGCAGTACAGCGTTTGCCAACGGATTTGATAAATTGATGAAAACCGATCGTTGATGATGCGGGATAAACTAAACGAGGAGTGTGGTGTCTTTGGTGTGTATAACACCAAGGCTGAAGATACATCCAAACTCATCTATTATGGTCTCTTTGCCCTGCAACACAGGGGACAGGAGAGTGCTGGAATTGCAGTGAGTGATGGCCAGCAGTTGAACTACTACAAAGATGAGGGCCTCGTCCAGGAAGTCTTTGACCCGAAGCTGCTCAATTTTCTCCAGGGAGTTCATGGTATTGGTCATGTCAGGTACAGTACTACAGGCGGTACGACTTATGAGAATGCCCAGCCCGTGGTGATCGTCAACTCCAGGGGTCAAATGGCTCTGGCTCACAACGGTAATCTGGTGAATACCAAGCAACTCATGGGTGAGCTGGAATCCCAGGGGGCAACCTTTCAGTCCAGCACCGATTCTGAAACCATTTTAAAACTGGTTGCCAAAAACGCCATGGAAACCGGGGATGTCACTGAGGCTATCAAGAAAACCATGAGCGTTATCAGGGGTGGGTATTCAATCCTGATTCTAACCCCGGACAAACTCTATGCCTTCAGGGATCCCATGGGACTGCGACCCCTCATCATGGGTAAACTGGACAAGTCATATATCTTTGCATCAGAAAGCTGCGCCATTGACTCCATTAAGGGGGATGTGATTCGCGATGTCCGACCTGGCGAGATCATCTGTGTTGATAAAAACGGCATCCATTCAGAGCAAACAGAAGTTGGCTCCACCCACATCTGCTCTTTTGAATATGTATACTTTGCTCGCACCGACTCTGTCATTGATGGTCTGAATGTGTATCAAGCCCGGGTTAATATGGGGCATCAACTCTTCAAGGAAACCGGACGAAAAGCTGATATTATCATTGATATTCCTGATTCAGGGACCTCGGCAGCCCTGGGATATTCTCAGGCCTCAGGTGTACCCTTCAATAAGGGCTTTTACCGCAACGCTTATATCGGCCGGACCTTTATCAGCCCCAAGCAGGATATGCGTGAAATTGGCGTTAATTTCAAATTGTCGCCCATCCGTCAGAATGTTGAGGGTAAGAGCGTCATCATGATTGATGACTCCATTGTCCGGGGAACCACCATCACCCGCATTGTGAAATCACTGAGGCGGGCCGGTGCCCGTGAAGTTCATGTGATGATCACCAGCCCGCCTGTGAAATACAGCTGTTTTTATGGAATTGATACCCCAGATAGATCCAAACTCATTGCCGCCAAAAAACCGGTTGAAGATATTGGCATTGAGATAGGTGCTGACAGTCTATCCTATTTATCCCATGAAGGCTTGCATGCTTGCCTGTCCAAATCAGGTTTGGGCACATGTATGGCTTGTTTTGATGGAAAATACCCCGTTCCAATAGAGGGAATCAAATGAGCATTGATTACAAAGATGCCGGTGTAAACATCGAAAAGGGCTATGAAACAGTTCAGCGAATTAAAAAAGACGTTGAATCCACCCACGGACCTGAGGTTTTGGGTGGTATTGGTGGCTTTGGGGGCATGTTCGCCCCAGATGTTAGCGGCATGGTACAGCCTGTTCTGGTCTCAGGAACAGATGGCGTCGGAACCAAGCTGAAATTGGCCTTTGCCATGGACAAACACGATAGTATTGGCATCGATTGTGTGGCCATGTGTGTCAACGATATCATATGCGTGGGAGCCAAGCCGCTTTTCTTTCTAGACTATATCGCCACGGGAAAACTTGAACCTCAACAGGTTGAAGGCATCGTGGCAGGGATTGCTGAGGGCTGTCGTCAGAGTGGTGCTGCGCTGATCGGAGGTGAAACGGCTGAGATGCCAGGATTCTATGCTCGGGGCGAGTATGATGTGGCAGGATTTACCGTGGGGATGGTTGATCGACCCAAAATGATCGATGGTTCCAAGGTGAAAGTTGGAGATGTGGTTATTGGGCTAAGTTCCAGTGGCGTTCACTCCAATGGTTTTTCTCTGGTACGGAAACTATTTCCCCAGGATCGTTGGGGCGAGAGCTTTGGATCATCCACATTGGGTGAGACTCTGTTGACCCCGACAAAAATTTATGTAAAACCTGTCCTGGATGTTTTAAAGCAGTTCGACATCCATGCCATTGCCCATATTACGGGTGGTGGTTTTATTGAAAATTTTCCGCGTGCATATTCAAGCCATTTTAAGGCGGTGATCAATAAGGGAAGCTGGCCAGAACAGGCCATTTTCAGATTGCTTCAAGAAACTTCGGGTCTCAGCGATGATGCCATGTACAATACCTTTAACATGGGGGTGGGGATGATATGGATCGTCGCTGCTCAAGCTGCTGAAGATATATTGAAAACTTTAAGGGACGCGGATGAGTCGGCCAGCATCATTGGTCACATCGCCAGTCGTGAAGAGGGAGAAGCCCCCATATGCTTCGAATAGGTGTCCTGGTCTCCGGCGGAGGCACCAATTTACAAGCCATTCTGGATGCCATTGCTACCGGGGAGATTCCCGACGCCCGAGTGGAATTGGTGATCTCAAATAAACAGAACGCCTATGCCTTGACCCGTGCCTCAGAGTCCGGAGTTGCAAGTGCTGTTATCAGTGGAAAATCATTTAAAAATAGTGCAGAATTTGACAGAGCCTTATCCAGGGCACTCCATGCAGCTAAAATTGATCTGGTTTTGTTGGCTGGATTTATGGCCATTCTTGGACCCGATTTCTTTACAGGTCTGGAAAACAAGGTTATGAATGTGCACCCCGCGCTCATACCTGCTTTTTCAGGACCCGGATACTATGGGCTGAAGGTTCATGAAGCGGTTCTGGCAACTGGCTGCAAGGTGACGGGTGCCAGTGTTCATTTTGTTACCCCGGAGGTAGATGCCGGTCCCTTGATTCTCCAAAAAGCCGTGGAAGTTCGTCAGGATGATGATGCCGAGACACTTCAGAAGCGGGTCATGGAAGAAGCGGAGTGGAAAATCTACCCCCAAGCAGTACGTCTATTTGCCCAGGGTCGGCTCACGGTCCATGGGCATCAAGTCATAATATCATAATAAAAACTATTAAAGGGTTAAGGGAGAGTGTGATGCAACGAGCCTTGATTAGCGTATCAGATAAAACAGGTGTTCTGGAACTGGCACAGTTTCTACACAGTGAGGGAGTGGAAATCATATCCACAGGTGGTACAGCTAAGTTGCTGACAGACAACGATATACCGGTTATAGGCATCAGTGATATTACCGGATTCCCTGAATGTCTGGGTGGTCGGGTGAAGACCCTCCAGCCAAAAATTCATGGCGGTATACTGGCAAATCGCAATATTGAAGCGCATATGACGGAAGCTGAAGAACTGGGCATCCCCATGATCGATCTGGTTGTAGTGAATCTATATCCCTTCAAGGCGACGATTTTAAAACCAGGGGTGACCATGGCCCAGGCCATCGAAAATATTGATATTGGTGGTGTCACCCTGATTCGTGCTGCCGGTAAGAATTCTGATTCAGTCACCCTGCTCACCGATCCATTAGATTATGAGAGTTTTATGGAAATTAGTAAATCCTGTGGTCTGGATGATGCTTTTCGCAAGCAAATGGCCCTGAAAGGGTTCAGACACACCGCTCAGTACGATACACTCATCAGTCAGTATCTGGCTAAAGAGCTGGGTGACAATGACTTGCCAGATCAACTCTCCCTGAGTTTTGAGAAGCAGCAGAGTTTGCGATATGGTGAAAATCCGCACCAGAAAGCCGCATTCTATCGCGAAATTTCTGTACTTGATGGTCGTCTGAGTGGAGCGATTCAATTGCATGGAAAAGAGCTATCTTACAATAACATTGGAGATGCTTCGGCGGCGATTGAGATGATTCGCGAATTTACTGATCCCACTGTGGTTGCTTTGAAGCATGCCAATCCTTGTGGCGTTGGAACGGGTAAAACTCTTTTTGAAGCATATAAACGAGCCTACAAGGCTGATCCTGTTTCAATTTTTGGCGGCATCGTGGTAAGCAATGACATGGTCGATGCTGAGACAGCGGCAGAAATGAATAAGATCTTTCTGGAGATAGTCATCGCACCCGCTTATTCTGAAGAAGCCCTATCGATCCTAAAGAAAAAGAAGAACCTCAGATTGCTGGAACTGGCTGATATCATGAATCCAGTCTCCTCGGAAGCCTATTTCTACAAAAAGGTGGATGGTGGATTGCTTATTCAGGAGGCTGATCATCATGTCATGGATGATGAGAATTATAGGGTTGTCACCGAAAAACAACCGAGCGAACAGGAATGGGCAGACTTGAAGCTGGCCTGGAAGGTGGTCAAACATGCCAAATCGAATGCCATCGTCGTTGTGAAGGATGGTGCGACTCAGGGTGTGGGTGCTGGACAGACCAGTCGCATTTGGGCCGTCGATAATGCCCTGGACCGCAGTCAATCATCCACCGAAGGGTCGGTTCTGGCATCGGATGCCTTCTTTCCTTTCTCTGATTCCGTTGAAAAAGCCCACACTGCCGGAGTCACTGCTATCATTCAGCCCGGCGGATCTGTGAGAGATGAGGATTCCATCGCTGCCTGTGATAAGTTTGGAATTTCAATGGTATTTACCGGAATACGCCATTTCAAACATTAGGAATTTACCCGTTTTGTAACGAGGGCGACAGAAATAGGTGGTTTTGTCATTGAATTCCACTGTTTAGAATTGATATTGTCAAGGATGCATGATGCATCTAGATGACAATCAAAAACTTTAGGGAGATAAACTGTGAAAAAGTTACTCGGTGTATTAATAATTACCTCGTTTGTGCTAGTGAGTTGTGCACATAAAGATATGGTAAAGACTGATGGTGCAGGTTGCCAATCAAAAGAAGCTCATGTCTGTACAGCAGCCTGTGACCACTCAGCTCACAAGTCTATGGCCAAAAACCACGAATGTTCAGCAGAATGTCAAGCAAAGTGGATGTCTGCCCATATGGAAAAGATGGGAGCAGATCATGTTTGTACAGATGAGTGCAAAGTTGCTCACATGGCAAAGCACAAAGCGGATCACAAATGCTCAGCCGAGTGCCAGGCAAAGTGGATGTCTGCCCATATGGAAAAGATGGGAGCAGAGCACGTTTGCACCGATGAATGCAAGGTTGCACATATGACAATGCATAAAGCAACCCACGAATGCTCAGCAGAATGTAAAGCGGAATGCAAAGCTGCCCATATGGAAAAGATGGGAGCAGATCATGTTTGCACAGATGCCTGTAAAGCAGAATGCAAGATGAAGAAGGCACCGGCTGATGAAGCTGCTGGAGAGGGTAAAAAATAATTTTCGGAAGATCTAATCCACTTCAGGTAAATATCAAGATGGGGAGGCCTTTTGTCCTCCCCATTCTTTTTTTAAAGCACAAGCAAAAATGATTATATTGAGGACAGAAACGCATCTCAATTAGCACATACATGGGGAATTACAAAATGAAGGTACTGGTCGTTGGTGGTGGTGGTCGTGAGCACACTCTCGTATGGAAACTGGTTCAAAGTCCTAGAGTTACGGAAGTATTTTGCGCTCCTGGAAATGCTGGAACCGCTACAATTGCCACGAATCTGCCCATTGCAGATAATGACATCCCAGCCCTGCTTACTTTTGCCAGGGATCACAATATTGGTCTCACCGTCGTGGGTCCAGAAGTTCCTCTGGTAAATGGGATAGTTGACGACTTTGAAGCAGCTGGGCTGAGGATATTTGGTCCCAATGCCAGGGCTGCAATCCTCGAAGGGAGCAAGGTTTTCACGAAGGACCTGTTGGCTAAATACAACATTCCCACTGCTGAATACCATCGATTTACGGAGGCTTCTTCAGCCATGGCATTTCTCGATAAAAATACGACCTATCCCATTGTAATTAAAGCTGACGGTTTGGCCGCTGGCAAGGGTGTGCTCATATCACTCACCCGGCAAGAAGCCCAACGAGGGGTGCGGGAAATGATGGAAGACCGCGTCTTCGGAGATGCAGGTAAGGAAATTATCATTGAAGAATTCATGACGGGTCCTGAGTTATCTATGCTTTGTTTTGTCGATTCCAAAACTGTTGTGCCCATGGTATCTGCCAAGGATTACAAGCGCATTGGTGAAGGAGATACGGGCTTGAATACCGGGGGCATGGGGGCCATCTCACCCAACCCGCTGTATGATGATGAACTGGAAGCCTATTGTTTGAAAAATATAATCGAACCCACTTTAGCTGGGATGAGACTGGAAGGTCGACCCTTTAAGGGGATTCTTTATTGCGGAATCATGCTGACTGAAGCAGGTCCCAGAGTCCTTGAATATAATGTTCGATTTGGAGACCCGGAGACCCAGGTCATTCTGCCACGGCTTACATCCGATTTAGCGGATATTTTTGATGCGGTTATCGATGACAAACTGGCTGACCTGTCCATTGAGTGGGATGAAGCTGCCTCGGCAACCATTGTTTTAGCCTCTCAGGGCTATCCTGAAGCTTATCCAAAGGGATTGCCGATATCTGGTCTGGATCGGATCAAAACTTCCGTCGTATTCCATGCTGGGACGAAATGGGTGGAAGGTGAAGTCCAAACCGCTGGCGGACGTGTCCTCAATGTAACTTCCAGAGCAGCCACTTTAGCTGAAGCGCTTAAAACGTCGTATGAAAATGCGATGCTGATTGAATTTGAAGGCAAAACGATTAGAAGGGATATAGGAAGCTAGATATGATAAAACATGTTGTGGCTTGGGAATTTTCAGCAGCAAATAAAGCAGATAATCTGAAGCGGATGAAAAAATTGTTGGAGGAACTCCCGGCACTGATATCAGAAATCAAGGACTATGAAGTTGGTTTGAATATCAAGGTTTCTGAATTAGCAATGGATATGGTTCTCATCTCTTCTTTTACTGATGAGGCTGCCCTCCAACGTTATGCAGATCATCCAGAACACCAACGAGTTGTGCAAGAACTGCATCAAGTCTCCAGGAAAGCAGTGATCGTAGATTATCAGATTTAGTTTCGTCTTGAAAATCTGTTAACCAATTTCCGGAGGTTCGAAGAACCGACTAAATTGGTTTATTTTTGAGGATAAGCCTTGTAAACCTGTTTGACTCACTGTGTTCGTTGAAAACAGGTTTTGGGGGAAAGTAGATTTAGTTTAAAAATCTTTTAACCAATTTCCGGAGGTTTGTAGAACCGACTAAATTGGTTTATTCCTGGGGATAAGCCATATAAACCTGTTTGACTCACTGCGTTCGTTGAAAACAGGTTTAGGGTTCTCACTAAATTGGTTTATTCCTGGGGATAAGCCATATAAACCTGTTTGACTCACTTCGTTCGTTGAAAACAGGTTTAGGGTTCTCACTAAATTGGTTTATTTCTGAGGATAAGTCTTGTAAACCCGTTTGACTCACTGTGTTCGTTGAAAACGGGTTTAGGGTTCTCACTGCGATCGTTGAAAACGGGTTTAGGGTTTTATAAATC
>JAIPGJ010000160.1 GCA_021736185.1 Fidelibacterota bacterium
TTTAGTCCAGTGTAATGAGTTTGTCGAACAGATCCTGGTTCTGTTTTAATTTATCTTCATTACCATAAACACAAACCAGACTGTTGTTAAGCATGTCCGAAACCATTTTTTCATATGATTTCACATCGCCAAGTGTTGTGGATAAAACAGCAGACCTTTCTGCTTGCAAGGTTTCCTCAGTCATCCCTGTAAAGTATCGGGCCATGGCAGTGTTCCCTCTTTGAGAGGGTGTTTCAGGTCGATCCATTCCCGCGATGGTTCCAATGATAAAACGAGTCATTTCTGTTTCATCTACATCCAAAGTGGCCAGAAAGGCTGGAGTGTTGGCATAATTCTCCAGGGTGCTGACAAGATTGGGATCTCGATAGGATCCAAAATAAAATTGTCCTGTGGGAGAGAAGCGCGCAAAGCCACCATAAGCGCCACCAATCACCCGAACCTGGTTCTTAAGCCATTCTCTCGATATGATCTGGTTTACCACTCTCATCTTACCGTCCCAACTGTATCCAAAATCCGTAAAGTCGGCGCCCTGCAGAACATATTGAACTTTGGAAGCCGCCATGAGGCCTTCGTTTTTTGCGTTGGACTTCAAAGCCCACTCCTGATAAATGATCCCCTCATTGCCAAGCCTGTTTGAGAAGTTTCGGAGATCTTTCTTGAAGGCACTGATGTCTTCTTTAGAACATGTGGTGGAGGCCATCAGGTTTTTTTTGTTAAAAAGGAGGCCTGAAACTGTTTTTAGCTCGTTAATTAAATCAGTCTGCCGTGCATCAAAATGGTCAACCAGATCGGATATGAACCAATAATACTCAAGACCATTGGTGAGCTCGTCAAACATCCCAGCCCGGGTTGTATATGAAAAAAGCCTGGTCCGGGCATAACCCAAACCATCCCGTTTGACGTTGGCTGATAAACGCGAATGGTGACGCGTCAGGACCTCTTTTATACGTTCCACATCATCAAGCTGTGAGTGTCTCAATATTTCCTCAGACAATTCAAAAATCCTGGACTGGTCAGATGAAAGAGCCTTGGCAGACAAAACGAACTTGGGAATGAGTTGATCATCGTCACGGTTTTTAAGATAAGTGGTCAAATAGGTGCTAAAGCCGCCAAGGTGTGTATCCAAAGCGTTGTCGAGTTCTCCGAAGCTGTAGTTTTCGGTGGCGATTGACCCAAGCAGCGTTGCTAACAGAGCGGCATAGGGAAGTTGATCCTCACTTAAAACCCGTAGGTCAAAAAACAATTTGATATAGCTGATATCGTTGGTAAACGTGTCAAAATGCAAATAAGAAACGGGAGAGAAAAAGGAGACCCGTGATTCATCGGCGATAAACCAGTCTACCTGAGGGTCAATATCCTTGAGATCTAACAGGGGAATCGTGGCCAGCGCGTCAGGTGTATCCTCAGATTTTTGATATTCCACCAGCAGGGCAGTATGCTCAACCAATTGGTTTAACTCAGAAGATGAGAGACTTTCCTTGTAGGCTGCCAGATCGGCATTGGTCTGCTTTTCGTTTTCTCCCTCCAGTCCCGGTTGGGGATTAAGCGTAAACAACAGGGCGTGGGGATTCATGAGCAGCTCTTTGGTGATGATTTGTTCAAGATACCCTTTGGAGATGGCTTGTTTCAATGCAGCCAGGGGCTTTTCATATTCCAGTCCACTGAAGGGTTCTTCACCCCAAAACCAGCTGCTTAAGGCCTTTTGGTTGTAATACAGTCCCTTCTGAGGCGTGTTGCCTTCCCGCAAGTTGAATTCCATGCGATTCAGAATTCCGGTGATAGCATCTTGATCCAGACCTGTTTTGGCTGTTTTTTCCAGAGTCTCAAAAACGACCTGTTTGAATGCCGCCGCTTCATCCGAATTCGCATTTTGAACCCGGACATGCAAAACATTCTGTTTTAAATCATCAACCCAGGCATTGACATCCTGACCAATACCGGCTTCCTGGAGGGCCAGACGGACAGGGGCTGACTCATTATTAAATAAAGCCTGGGTTAACACCTGGAGTCCCATGCTAAGCTGTTGATCTACGCTGAGCCCTACCACCCAAGAAAGGGAGAGATAGCTATTCCCTTCAAGTTCAGACCCTTCAGTCGCAGAATAAAACCCAGAAGCTGATTGCAGAGCCTTAAAAGCGGGTTGAAGCGGAATATCAACGACTTGTTCAGAGACAGAATAGTTGGAGAGATAGTTTTTATCAATAAAGGCCAGCTCTGATTCCAGACCACCATCGCCATATAGAAAAATATATGAATTCGAGGGATGGTAGTATTTGCGATGGAAATGAATGAAAGCGTCGTAGGTCAGGGTTGGAATAGCCGGGGGATAACCACCGGAGGAGAATCGATACGGTGAATCAGGGAAAAGATGCTGGTCCACCAGATAGTTCCATTCCCGGGTGGGGCTTGAAAAGGCACCCTTCATTTCATTGTAAACCACACCCTTATAGGTCATGTTCGAGTCGGCATGTTCAAGATCGTGGTGCCAGCCTTCCTGTTCCAGGATACGGGGATCTTCATAAATAAGCGGATTAAATACGGCATCAAGATAGATATGCATCAGTGTACGAAAATCTTTGTCATTCATGCTGGACACAGGATATAGGGTAATATCGCTCCCCGTCATGGCATTCAGAAAAGTGTTCAGGGAGCCTTTTGATAAAATATCAAAAGGGCTTTTTACCGGGAAGTTTTTCGAGCCGTTTAGCACGGAGTGTTCCATGATGTGGGGGGTGCCGGCGTCTGACTCAGTAACCGTTTTAAATGAAATGCAGAAGGTTTTATTTTTGTCGTCATTGGAAATTTTAAGCAGACGCGCTCCAGAACGCTCATGCTGAAACAAAAGGCATTCTGCATCGACCTCTTTGACAAAGCGTTTTTCGACTAGTTTGAAACCGGACATGTTATCTCCCGTCTGTGCTTGTGCCACCAGGGCAATACCCAACAATAAGGTAAATAGCAACGTTGTTATTCTTTTAGGCATGTTGATCCCTTTATATATGACAATGATACCTTCTTTAAAAGACTCCCGGGACAATAACCCATGAAGTTATAAAAGCACAGGGCAGCTTCAGGAGTGTCTCAGGTTGAAATTTTAACCCCTCGAAGGCAGGACGCAACCCCTATATGGTGAGCTTAAAAAAGAAGAAGCCAGCTTTTAACTGACTTCTTCATAAAAGAGCATGGATTTTTTCCAGGGCTAATCAACCACCACCCTGTAGGTAACGGTTCCGTTTTCGCCAGGAGCTAGTTCAGTAGCCAGCTCATATTTTATATCGATAACAGGAGCGGTTTGTAATGGATCATACCCACCATCAACCTCATGTTGAAATGTGATGGTCATTCCTACACCGGCAGCTGAATTCTCAACATAGGTTGTTTGGTTTGGAATGGCCTGATCCACCACCACATTCTTGGCAACACCCACACCCACATTGGAATAGATAACGGTATAGGTCAAGGTGTCTCCAGGTGCCGCAACGGTCAGATCTACCGTCTCAACCAGTGATAATTCAGGCTGAGGCATTGGCAGTCCTGTTCCGCTGATGGCAAAGGTATAGGGGTTTTCGTCGCTATCGTCTGAGCCAATCGTTATCAGGGCCGAACGCAAACCTTCTGCGCCAGGTATAAACCGGAGGGTAAAGAGTGTGGTGCCCCCTCCAGCAGCCACCGTTGATTGTGGTGCCTGACTCAGCGTAAAATCACTGGCGTGATCTCCACTAATGACTACCCCCCCGGTTAGATTCAAGATCGCACTACCCAGGTTTTCAATGGTATAGCTTACCCAGGAAGTAGAATCAATGATCGTATCCACCAGGAGTGTGTTGTCCGTTGAGCTGGGCGTTAAATCACCACTAATAATAGATATCCCATTACCCAGAACGTTGATTTCGGGACTGGCTACACCGGTTCCCTGTATGCTGAAGTTGAAGGGGTTTTCATCATCATCATCATTGGCGATACTTATACTGGCAGTTCTGAGTCCAACCGCAGTCGGGTTAAAGGTGATGGTAAATGATAGCGAATCACCAGGTGCAATTGAGGAGGCCGCAGGTTGGGTATTCACCAGAAAATCTCCGGCATGGACACCGTTTAAAAGAACAAGGGGCACACCACTAAGCGTGAGCACGCCACTCCCAATATTCTTTATATAGAAAGTATTTGTCTTTGTGGCGGTGAGAATGTCCTTACTGCCAAAGTCTGTGTTGTCTGTGCTAATGGGAGAACTGTCTCCATCAGCAATGGATTCACCATTTGCCACTACCGAGATTTCAGGTGTTGCCAAACCTATACCCTGAATGGCAAAAGTATATGGATCCTCATCGAGATCGTTATTGGCGATTGAAACGATTGCCTGTCTCAAACCTTCTGCACCAGGATCAAAGGTGACGGTAAAGGTGCTGGAGTTGTTTGTGGCAATCGGTGTGGATGGTACACTTGTAACTGTAAAGTCAGCGGCATGGTCGCCTGTTATATCAACAAAGGGAGAGGGATTCGAAAGAATCAAATCAGCATTACCGCTGTTGAAAATGGTGAAGATTTGTGCCTGACTACCCGTGAGAATATCTTCTGAACCAAAATCGGTAAAATCAGTGGCCGCCGGTGTATTGTCTCCATCTACAATGACATTGCCGTTGCCCTCAACCCGGATTTCTGATGCCAGGCCAAAGCCACGAATGCTAAAGTTATATGGGTTTTCATCAGAATCGGTGTTGGAGATACTGATGCTTGCGGTTCTCAACCCTTCGGTTGAAGGAATGAAGCGGATATCAAAGCTGGTACTGTCATTGGATGCCACCGTGGCGGAGGGTTGGACTTTAACAAAGAAATCCGCGGCGTTGGTCCCGGAAATAAGAATCCGGGGTGTTCCATTTAAGGTCAGGGTAGCACCGTTACCATTATAGATTTTGAAGGTATGGATGACGGAGTCAATCTGGGCATCAATTGAACCAAAATCTGTAAAATCTGTCATTGAGGGAGAGGTATCACCATCAACGATATCCACATTATTACCCTTAATGCTGAT
>JAIPGJ010000024.1 GCA_021736185.1 Fidelibacterota bacterium
CCTTCACGCATGGTTCGATCATCTTCTATGACCAAAATTTTAGGTTTCACGGTTATTTCTAATCCTTCCGAGGCAGGCTCATTCTAAATACAGTGCCTTCTGCATCACTCCTGTGGACAACTATTGTGCCACCCAATTCCCCGACAATGCTTTGCACAATGGACAGACCCAATCCAAAGCCCCGGTCCCGGGTAGAAAAATAGGGTTCAAAAATACGCTCACGTTCTGATTCAGGAATCCCGGTACCCTCATCAACAAAATCGATCTCCAGGGTCTCTGGCGTGTCCTGAATTTGAATGCTGATTTGCCCCTTTTCACCAGAGGCCTCCAGGCCGTTCTGGATGAGGTTCAGAAACACGCGGTGTAATTTGGATCGATCCGCCTGGATTTCAGCATCACCTTCCATCTGGATGGTCTGATGGAGGGTGGTCAATTCTGGCTGCAGGAGCTGGACGATATCTGTATAAATATCCCTGATTGACAGGGTTTCAATGACGCTTTTCAGAGGTCTGGCATAATCAAGATATTCCTGAACGATACGCTTTAAATGCTGGAGCTCCTCCGTGATTTTTTCCAAATAGGATTTGTATTCTTGAAATTTTTCATTGGGGGGCAGCTGAGCCAACTCTTCGCTGAGTAGTCCACTGTAAATCTCCATGCCGCCCAGGGGATTTTTGATCTCGTGGGCAATACCCGCCAGGAGTTGTCGCGCACTCTCCTCCTGTCTTTGAATATCCCGATGCATATCAATCAGGGATTGATTCAGGTCTCCAAATTCGTCACGGCGATGGAGCTCCACTGGTTCTGAATTAATATTGGTCTGGATGGCTCTGGCATAGCCGGACAGGGCTCGAACCGGTTTGATCAGGGAACGTGAAAACACCAGCGTCATGGCAATGGCAATGAGAAAAGAAGCCAGCATGATCCACAGCAGACTGCCAGCCATCTGATTAATCACCGCCATATAATTGGCCCCGACCCACACCACCAGAATCACATGGGAGCCCTGGTTGGTTTGAATGGGGATGGCGGAAGCCTTCACATAGCGGTTTTGATCCAGTTTATAAATCTCAGAAACCACGGGATCTTCATTGTTTTTGAGGGACAGCAGGTTGGGTAGAGCTGGCGATAGTCTGGCGAAATTTTGTTTAATGCGTTTGTCCTGGGCGAGGATGGTTCCATCCTGTTTGTACAGGGTCAAACCCTCAATTCCGGGTACGGCCAGGATTGACAGGGAGGTTTCGAGACGCTGCCTGACACTGGTCAGGCCGGGTTCTGCAGCCAACATACTGACCAGTTCCTTATCCAGAGTGCTGGCCATGATTCGATTGATCCGTTTGAGTTGATCGCCCAATTCATCTTCCAGGGCAACTCGAGAATACCAGTACAAGGGGATGGATAGCAGGCTCATGGAGACCACCAGGACCCCTAAAACCAGCATAATGACTTTTGGACTTAATTTCATGTTCAATTCGATCGCAATTATTGATCCACTATTTTCTGTTGCATGCTAAAAAGCCTCCTGGGAATCGGTGTGATAGAACTTTAATGAGCCCAAAGCTTAATTCAAGGATTATTGATGGTGCTTCGATTGAAAATTAAAAGCGAGTCGCTGAGCAAGCCTTAATAGAATGTATGTGAATTCGTGATATGCTCTTATTTCAAAAAGAGCATTTTTATCACTTTACTCGTAGATCCAGTTTCGAGTCGGGCGAAAAACAAGCCGCTCTCCAGGGTTCGCCCATGTTTATCTTTTCCACTCCAGATGCATTCGTGCCAGCCAGCAGACTGTGGGCTCTCCTCTAGAAGGGCAACTTCCTGTCCCATGACATTGAATACAGCCAATCTCACACTTGCAGGACTTGGAAGGCTATATTTAATGGTAGTCCGGGGGTTGAAAGGATTGGGATAGTTTTGGATCAACTCAAAATCCGCAGGGATAATGGGTAGTGAGATCACCTGAACAGTATAGGGAGATTCCAGACTTCCCATGTCCGGGGCATTGCCGAGATACTCATCACTATCTAAGTTCACGATGGTATCCGTTTCTAAGACAAAAAATGCTGTCCCTGCATCTACGCAGGGCGATGTTTCCATGAGGCTGAAATCTCTGGTGTCAGGATTCGTAAAAAGAGGTTCCAAATCTACGTTTCCAGGTCCTTCCCAGCCATTCTGGATGTTTGAGTAGGCGATGCTGATTGCGCTGAGATCAAATTCCTGATTCACCACAATTGAATTTTCCCAAACCACTGAATTAACCATACGTGGGCGGGCGTTGGTTTCTACAAGGATTCCCACCGTATTTCCATAGATCGTATTGTTCACAATTCTGGACAGACTGCTATCCGTACAGACTATTCCAGCACCGATATTTCCGGCGATAATATTATGGGAGATCAGGGTTGCTTGAGGACCACGAACATAAACTCCTGCTCCATAGCCCGTATCGATGATGTTTGACTGTATCCAGTTTTGAATGATCACGGGATTACAGTTGAGGTCAGAAAAAATACCTGCACCGTAGGCAAAGCCCCAGCCGCTAGCCGTGATGTTGGCTTCAATCAGGTTTCCCTGAATCAGGGGGTTTGAACTATTTCTTAAACAAATGCCGCCACCATAATAAGCGCCAGTATTGGCACTTATGGTGTTATCCAGAATGCTTGGACTGGCCTCACTGCAAAAGATACCACCACCGTCCAGATAGAATTCACAATGATTGGAAATAATTTTATTCTCACTGATGGTTGGAGAAGAGCCAATGCATCGAATCCCCCCACCCCCTATGAGCAAGGGTCCGATGTCATAGACATTGCCACCCCTGATGGTGAAACCGTGTAGCATGGATTCTTGATCTTCTCCTGAGACAAACGACACGACGCTGGTACTGCTATCGCCCCAGATGATGGTAGCTTCTGCTCCATGTGAACTTTCGAGAGCAATCGATTTTCCCAAAAAATTGATGTTTTCATGATAGGTTCCCGGTGCCACCAGTACCGTGTCACCCCTCAGAGCACTATCGATGGCAGCCTGTATGCTTGCCACATCATCGGGAACATGGATCACCCGCGGTTCCCACCCGGAAAGTGTCTGAATGCAGTTCTCTAAAAACTGTATATTGCCGGGATGATTATCAAGAATATTGATGTCGTTCACACCTACAAACCAGTTATTCCCGAACATTTCAGCAACAGCCACCGCAGGATATGAGCCAGGAGGAAATGTTTCATCGCCTTCAGCATAGGTATCTTCATCACCGCTTATAATTAAGACATTGGATGGATCAATCATGGTAATTGGTGAGGACATCTGACCCTGGATTTCATCCACACCCTGGGTCAGCGTCTGAGCCAGGGGATGAGATCCGAAAGTATGAAAAATGGGAGCCCAGGTATTGCCCTCCAGATGGTTGGTTTCATCCACCAGGATGGCATCCTCAAAATAGATATTAAACAGGTTCATGTCCCGTGTGGAAGCATGAGGGGGATATTTTTCTTCAATGACACCATATTCATGATAGACGAGCGGGGAGCCCCCCTCAGGGTTTGCCCCTTCAAGCTGAATTGCTCTTTCAGGAGTCAGGGGTGGTACAGTCAGCTTTTCGGGGACATTCTCAACCAGAACCCACATGACGCGGACAACTTCGCTAAAGGCGGATTTCTCTTTAAGGGGGATGATACGCTGGTAGGCTTCATCTGAAAAATTATAGATGGCACAGGGATTACCTGATCTGCTGGCCTTGGTCAACAGCCTGTTGATCCACTGGTAGTGTTTAAAAAAGGAGCTGGCTTCGGAGTCGGATAAACCCAGTTCCAATGCCTCTTGCTCCAATTCAATCTGTAGCCTGAGAGCTAAATCCGTGCTGCTCATGGGAGGACCATAGCTGAGTCGAGCGCTCTGCGAAGACCCCAAATATTCCTCATATGCCACCCTGAACCAGCCATTTGACTGAGGTGAAAGCACTCGAATGGATGCCAGATTCACGGCTGATTTATTTTCCACTAGCAGTTCTGACCCCAAATCAGTGACGGTCATAAAATTCAGCCCCTGCCGAGGTCGTCCTTCGTATAGAATTTCTGAAACGGCATTGGCCTTGATCTGGGTTGTCCAATTCAGCATTGAATGGCTTCCCCGGGTCGTGACCTGGGCCAGGGGTTCCATGAAGGTTGGAACGCCAGGAAAAATGAGGTTGAAATCAACCGTTTGGGTCTGATTCGAGGAAAGGTGGATGATGGGTTTATCCACCATGCTCATATCGGTTTCACGCAGCAGCAAGTAGCCACCGCCATTCTCCATAAAACTGCTGATGACATCCAATTCATCGTTTGAAAGCCGGGGGAGCTCGCCTTTGAACAAGGCGAAAGTATTATCCACCATCTGTAAAACCATATCATAGGACTCTAGAGCCGTTTCAGAATAAAAATGGGGGCCCGTCCCCACTTCAAACCAGGTAGATTCCTCATCCCAGGCAGAATAAATCAGGGTCCACATCCCGCTGGCTGGCATCTCCACGTGGGCGACGCCATTGCAATTACTGGTAACATATTCACCAGATGGATTGAGCAGATAGAAATAAGGATGCTGGAGATGGGTAGAATCCCCTAATTCATAGCGCAAGTACAGCACCCAACTGTCCTCAGGAACCATAAAGGTTAAGGTATCCGTGGAGGACTGTAGATAGCCGGATACAAGGACCTGGTCGATGACGATATCTCCAGCATCCAGATAATCAAAAGTAAAATCCGGGAACATCTCGGCCGGATTCATTACTTCGGACATGTTGGATTGAGGTGTGGACCAACCATGAATCCCATCAATCAATATTCGTGGATTAGCCTTGAGATCAAGGGCTCCAAAAAGCATGATGATGGTGATTAAAATATTCTTTTTCACACTTCCCCCTTCGGGATAACTGAGGTGTCAATATTAACCCGCCTTGAGCAACTTTGGGAAAAAAAAGAGAAAGAACGCTAGACTGTGGAAAACAAATATAGGGCATTAGTTGATAATCAGCAAGTTATCTTAATCTCTGTGGATATCACATTTTGAAAACCAATTTTCGGTTTCTCCTGCTGGTTTTTAACCAGAACAACGCCCTCAGGCATAGAGGCTATATTTTAGGAATGGGGACGAAGAGTATTTGAGAATCACTCCTGAATAAAGTTTTTTCGTTTCCAGTTTTCCAGCAAAGCTTCAACACTTGAGCTCACCGCCAAAAAGAAGTTGTCACGAGATCAACCCTGCGAATGAATTTACCTTATATCATTATTATATAACCTCTATATAGATATGATTTGATCACTTATTGCGATATGATTAAAACGGATTTATTTTTTACTCTATCCGTATATAATACAAGCATATAGCTGGGGCTACAGGATTATTGGCACAACCCTTGTCACTCTTTAGCACATGACATCTGCTGCGACCACCTGGTCTCATTTCCTGGATTTGATGATATTTAAGTTCCAGATCGATGATTGACTCTCAAGTGTGGCAGGAAAATTTGAATTGAATGTTAGGTAATAATTTATGAAAACCCGGAATATTTACGAAAAACGTTGGTTTAGAGTGGGAACCGCTATTTCCATCCTGATCATGGGCATTGCCGCCATGAGCATTCTGGCAGCCACCAAGGAAGAGACCAAAAAGAAGGATGCAACTCAACGCGTTCGCCAGGTCGCCACCACTCCAATAGCCTATGCCAATCATACACTGAAGATTCACGGTAATGGGAGTGTTGAAAGTCAGCAACTCCTGGATCTGGTATCTTTCGTTGGCGGGGAAGTGGTTTATTCTAAAGACGATTTGAAGAGTGGTCTTTCAGTTAAAGAAGGCGACATTCTCCTGAAGATTGATGACAGAGAAGCCCAGAACCGAGTCCAGCAGGCACGCTCAGGTCTCATTAATGCCATCGTTTCTCTCATTCCGGAACTCAAGGGCAACAACCAAAATACCACTTACGAGAAATGGAATAGCTACCTGGAATCACTTAATATGAGTAACACTCCAGATCTGCCAGTTATCAATGATTCCCAGGAACGCATTCGAGTCTCCATGCATAATATTTTTAATCAACATGCCACTGTTAAAAATGCTGAGATCACTCTGGACAGACATACCATCAGAGCACCTTTTGATGGCTTTCTAGTGAATGATGGCGTGATTGCTGGAACCTGGATTTCACCCGGGCAGGTAGCGGTTTCCCTGATTAATCCGTTCAAACTGGAGATTGCTGTACCCCTCGCCCTTTCTGAACTAGAATTGCTTTCCGATGATGAGAGACCCGTGGCCATCGTCACCCCGACTGAGGATCCCAGCAAGCACCTCACGGGCTTCCTGGGCCGACAAAACGCCCATATTGACAAACGTAGCCAAACCGTGACCATCCACATCGAGCTCAGCAACCCCGATCTGGATCCGGCTTTTTTACCGGGCAACTATATGGACGTATATATTCAAGGAAACACACTCCCCGATGTGGCCGTTTTAGCTCGTGATGTGGTGGCTCCAGGACCTTATGTTTATACCATGGAAGATTCCGTTCTTGCCAGGTATCCGGTGCATATCGTAGCATCAGAAGGTGATTCTCTCATCATTGCCCACGGCGAAGTCGCTTCTGGATCCCAGGTAATAACCACCTTACTCCAGAGTCCCATCATAGGGATGCGAATTGCTCCCTTTGAAGACGATACTCCCCCAGATACTGCAGCCCTCTAATCTGAAGAGAAAAGAGACTCCCTTATGCTAAAGAATTATATCGAGTTTTTTACTCGTCATTCAAAAATCACCAATTGGATCATGGTGGTTATTCTCATGGCGGGTGCTGTTTCATTGACCTCGCTGAATGTCCGAGTCATGCCCAAGATGGACCTCCAGGGTGTTCAGGTAAATATTCCCTATCCTGGTGCCTCGGCTCGAGAAGTGGAAGAAGGCATTATTAGCAAGGTCGAGGAAAGCCTCCGCGGACTTGAAGGGCTGGGGCGTATTTACTCTGGCAGCCAGGATGGCTATGGCTGGGTCTATATTGAGATTCTACCCAGCGTTGAAATGATTAAAGCCATTGATCGAATTCGCAACGCCGTAAACTCCATTGCCACCTATCCCACCGATGCTGAGAAACCGGTGATCTTCCAGGATACCATGTGGCAGCGCGTGGCCATGATCACCATTTACGGAGACACGGATCTCCTCACCCTGAAGCGGGTCGCCGACGAATTCCGGGATGAATTAACCAAAACGGGCAAGGTGAGTTTGATCCGTTCTTTTGGAACGCCTCCCCGAGAAATTGTTGTGGAAGTCTCCCCAACCAATCTTGAGCGTTATGGTCTTACTGTCGGAGATATTGGCAACTCTATCCGCGCTGCCAACTTGAATATCTCCTCTGGATCCATCCTCACCAATCGTGAGCGCATCCAGATCAGATCCTATGAAAAGAAATATCAGGCTGAAGCCCTGGAAGACATCACCGTCATTTCCAGTATCGATGGCCAACAGGTCAGTCTCAAGGAAATCGCTACCATTCGTGAGCAGTGGCCTGAAAACTGGTTCTACGAGGAAACCGATGGCAAGCAGACCATCGATCTCCATGTCATGTACAGCAATAATGAAGATGTCCTGGATATCGCCAAACTCATTGATGAAAAGATCATCGAAATGGAAGCTCGCTACGGCGGTCTGATCCACATCGATCAGTTTATCCGGGACACCGACGAACTGGAAGAGCGTATTATGACCCTGCTCCAGAATGGTTTTCTTGGTCTGGTGATGGTCTTGCTTATTCTCAGTTTTTTTCTGAATCTAAGACTGGCATTCTGGGTGGCTCTGGGTATTCCCATCAGTTTTATGGGGACCTTCTTTGTCCAGTGGTTGATGGACATCACGATCAATGAAATGAGTTTGTTTGGCCTGATTCTGGTTCTGGGAATCCTGGTGGATGATGGGATTGTGATTGCTGAATCGATTTTCTCCATGCGGGAACGGGAAGGCAAATTGGGGGTTGAGGCTGCGGTTCTAGGTACCCTTGAGGTAATCAAGCCCGTAACCATTTCAATATTGACCACCATGGTGGCATTCATGCCTTTTTTCGCCCTCTATGGTGATTTGCGGAACTATACCTGGCAAATTGCCTTCGGGATTGTGATTGCGCTCGCTTTCTCGCTGGTGGAAGCATCGACAATCCTACCGGCTCACCTGGCCCATAGCAAGGCGCTCACCAAACCACCCGGCGAAGGGGTTTCCCGCCCCATGCGTCGAAAGCTTGAAACAAAAATAACTCACTTCATCGAAAACGTTTATGGACCTTTTCTGAAAAGGATCATGAACTATCGGTGGAGCGTTGTCGCTGCCACGGTGGCTGGCATTCTAGTTATGATTGGTGCCTTCGCGGGAACCCATATCAAAGCTCAATTCTTTCCTGATATTGAAGCTCCCTATGCCCAGGTTCGCATCGAACTCCCTCTGGGAATCAACATGGATGTAGCCAACAAGATTCGCGAAGAGGCTATTGAAAGATCGGTGTCTTTTGGTGTCACCAAAGCTCAACCAGAGGATGGCTACGATAATGCCATTTTGAGCTATCACTCATGGATGAATAGCAATACGATTAGCATTTTCATGATCCTCATTCCTGCCAAGGACCGCGATTACACAGTGAAATCCTTTTCTGATGAACTAAGTGAGGCGCTGGGGGAATTCCCGGATGCTGAAAATGTTCAGGTTGGCAGTTTTAGTTTTGGTGGGAGTCCCATCTCTGTGCGCTTTCTCTCCATGGATATGAATCAGCTCCAAAAAGCCAAGGAACTCCTCAAAGAAGAATTGAAGACCATTGACGGGGTTAAAGATATTCGTGATGATACTCCTCTGGGGACCAATGAATTCGTGGTAACCCTGAAGCCCAAAGGCGAAGCCCTGGGTCTCACCCTTTATGATGTCTCCAGCCAGTTGCGTCAGGGCTTTTACGGTCAGGAAATCATGCGACTCCAGCGTGGCCGGGATGAAGTCAAAATCTGGGTACGTTTTCCGGAAGATGAGCGCCAGAGCGTCTCTCAAATGGAAAACCTGAAAATCCGGACACCCCAGGGGAGCTTTGTACCCTTCAAGGAAATTGCCAGTTATCATATGCAACGCAGTTTACAGCGCATTCGACACGAAGATGGCTATCGCGCAGTCTCTATTTGGGCAAACATGGATTACACCAAGAATGATCTGGCTGTGGTCCAGAATGATTTGAATAAAAATATCATCCCCCGTGTGCTCTCGCAGGTGGATGGGGTCACCACGGCCTTTGGTGGACAAAATGAATTTGTTAAAAAATCAACCGAATCCATCCAATTTACCTTGATCCTGGCTGTGGTGATTATGTTCACCATTCTCATGTTCCTGATGAAATCCTATGCTCAGTCATTTCTGGTGGTTGGCTTGATCCCGCTGGGGACAGTTGGCGCTGTGGCTGGTCATGTTATCATGGGATTGCCTATTTCATTCCTGTCCTTCCTGGGCATTATTGCTCTGGGTGGAATTATCGTCAATGATTCCGTGGTCCTGATTGATCGTTATAACAATTTGAAGCTACAGGGACAGATGACCCCTTCACAGGCCATCTATACTGCCGGGGTTCAGCGTTTTAGACCCATTGTCATGACCACCTTAACCACAGCGGCTGGTCTGGCGCCCTTGATCTTCCAAAAATCTGAGGGCGGTCAATTTCTGGTTCCCATGGCAGTTTCTGTGGCTTTTGGAGTGGTCTTTGGAACCTTCCTGACCCTCTTCATGCTGCCGGCAGTCCTCCTGGTGATTGACGAGGACCTGCCGGTCATGCGGGCCAGGTTTTTCAACTGGTTCAAGGGTGGGGAAAAATAAGCCCGAACCCAGGTCTCCATTACTGTCAATGCGAAAATGGATGCTCGTTCCATTTAGGAGTCTTGTGTTTGTTGCCCTGAAAAGATTTTTCCGTAAGGCCATCCAGATTTATTAGGCAAAAACAATCATTCTCATCATCCTGAAATAATCAGGATGATGAGAATAACACGGCGTCATTTCATGGCACAAACCGGAAGGATCTCCTGGGACTCCAGGGAGGAGTAGCTGTTTATTGTCAACTGGGCTTCGATGTCAGCAAAGATGCGTTCGGGATGGTCATGATCCGGAGAGCTCTGGACATGAAAAGATTCAGGATCCGTAAGATAGAGATGGGCTAATCGTGCTTTTTCCCGTATGCCTGGAGAGTCTGCCTCAAGACTGATGCGTTTCAGTTCCTGCTGAATACCAGGCAGGACCAGATCTGGATTGTGCATCTTGGCATGGAGGATATTGAAAATAGTGGATTCTACGATGCTCTCATAGTCGTGGTGTAACCCAGAGATGAGACTCATTTCAATAGGTGTCACCCGATCCTTTGGGATAGCTTTTGGTTGATCCAGGGGTAAGCTGGGGTAATCCGCCAGTACCGTTATCAGGCATAGTGCGGACATTAGTGTTAAAAAATACATAATTTCGGCTCCTTTCTCGGATGCTAAGCAGCCCTGTTTATTCAGCGCTCCCCTTCAGGATCGCGGACATCCTGGCCTGATAATCCTGGAAAGCCTTTTGGCCTTTCTCAGAAAGGCTCAGGAGTGTATGGGGCGTTTTCTTTAGAAATTCCTTGGTAATTTCCACAAACCCTGCTTCCTCTAATTTGCTGAGATGTGAGGACAGGTTGCCTTTGGTCAGGCCTGTCTGACGCAAAAGGAAGAGGAAATCGGCACTCTCCACCACAGCCAGGCAGGACATAATGGCCAGTCTAGCTGGAGCATGGATGATGCGGTCCTCATCAGTCAATGCATTCAGGGGTGTGAAGGGGCTATGGTTCGGGTCAGACATTATGGACCTCCCCCTCAGGGACAGGATTGGTTTGCATAAAGATAACCAGTTTTCGGATCCCGATGGCGCACATGATCAAAGCTGACAGACCAAAGGCAACCAAACCATCCCAGGGCTCTCCAATATGGGGAAACAGGAATTCGGAAAACGCAATGCTCGTGGCAAACAGGATCCCCAGGAGAAACAGACTTGGAAAATTACTGATGTACGACAGAATGGAAAAGATCACCAAAAAGCCAATGGGGATCAGATAGATAGACATGAGGGATGTGCCGGGCTCAGTGCCGGGGTTGGATGCGAGGTGGAGTATGATCACCACAATTAGATTCAGGATGAGACCGGCGATTAAGATCTGCCAGGACATTTTGCGACGGGCTGTGTTAAACCTGACCAGACCCAGACGGGGGGTGGTGATATAACGTTTTCCCATGACCAGAATCAAGCCCACCAGCACCAACTCCAGGATATAGCTGGGAGTTTTTGGAATCCCGCTGGCCGACATCCAGGGATTTATGGCTAAGGCTAAAAAAAGCATGCCGAAAGCCAGCTCATAAATGCCGTCCTGAAAATTTGTTTTAAACAGTTTACGCTCTAATTTTTTAAGGTCCACCGGTTCGTTCATGATAAGACTCCTTTCATCTTCAGTTCGTTTCAAACATAAGGTTTGTACTGCAAACTGGTTTATATTAGTAACATGTTTGCGCTTTGTCAAGTTTTTTTCTCAACTTTTTTAACTGAACAAGGGCATCAAGGGGTCCCAAGGAGAAATTTGATTCGCTACTGAATACTGAGCACTTCGTAGGAGTGCATACCGTACGAATGTGAGGTGTTCAGCCCAGCCTGTCAGACGGAGACGGACCTTGTATTTTAGGATTATTGGTTAAACCTGAATAATTACTAGATTGTGCCATGAGAATACCTGACCCATTTACCTTGATTATTTTTGGCGGAACGGGAGATTTATCCCACCGCAAACTATTTCCAGCCCTCTATAAACTCTTTCTACAAAAACGCCTGGCTCCCTCTTTTGAAATTTTAGCGCTGGGTCGCAAAGCCCTTTCAAATGAGGATTTCAGAGAGCAGATCAGAACATCACTCCAAAAAGATGTCGATTTCGAATCCGAGCAAGAAATCCTCGATTCCTTTATGACACACGTTCATTTTCAAAACCTGGATGTGGGGCAACCCGCAGATTTTCTCCGTCTCCAACAGAGCATTCAAAGCTTCCACGAAGAAGTTCAACAGAACATCCTGTTCTATCTGGCCACAGCACCTGATTTCTTTGCTCCCGTGGCCCGGGAGTTGGCAGCCCTGAACCTGAACCAGGAAATCTCCAGAACCACCTGGCGCCGCATCATCCTGGAAAAACCCTTTGGGACGGATCTGGAAAGTGCCAATCTGCTCAACAAGGAACTCCTCAAATACTTTGAGGAGCATCAGATCTACCGCATCGATCATTATTTGGGGAAGGAATCAGTTCAGAATATTCTGGCCTTCCGCTTTGCCAATGGACTCTTTTTACCCCTCTGGAATCGACGACACATCCATCGCGTGGAAGTCACCGCCGCCGAGAGTCTGGGTGTCGAGGACCGCGGGGGCTATTATGATCAGTCCGGAGCCATGCGCGACATGATTCAAAATCATCTCCTGCAGCTACTGGCCGTGATTGCCATGGAATCACCCAATCATTTTGACCCGGATTCCATTCGTGACGAAAAAGCCAAGGTGTTAAAAGCGCTACGCCCCATTCATGGCAGCGATATTCATGACCAGGTCATCCGCGGACAGTACATTGGTTCCAAAATCCGTGGTGAAGTGGTTCCCGGTTATCGTGATGAAGCCAATGTGGATCCCCAATCCTCCCGGGAAACATTTGTGGCCATTAAAGCCTTTATTGACAATGAACGGTGGCAAGGGGTTCCTTTTTATATCCGCACTGGTAAACGACTGCCAACCCGGGTAAGTGAGGTAGTCATCCATTTTAACGGACCTGGACACCAGCTTTTTAATGAATTCACCACCGAGCAGCGGGGCGAAAATCAACTGGTTTTGCGTATCCAGCCCGATGAGGGTGTGTTATTGAAATTTGGGCTCAAAGTACCTGGCTCTGGTTTCAAAATTGCTCCTGTGGGGATGGATTTTCATTATTCAGATCTGAACGAAGATGCCCTTCCTGAAGCCTATGAACGGCTGATCCTGGACGCCCTGATTGGCGACAACACCCTGTATGCCCGAGCCGATGCCGTGCAAGCCGCCTGGAAGTTTGTGGATCCCATTCTGGACTATTGGCGTCAACACCCAAACACCAAACTGTATGGCTATCCCGCCGGCACCTGGGGTCCTCCAGAAACCCTGACGCTTTTTGAGGGTTCCGAGGAAGACTGGCGCTACCCCTGCAAAAACCTGAGCAATGATGACAGCTACTGTGAGTTATAAATGCAAGAACTAAACATCTTTCCAGATGTTCAGCAGTTGAACGCCGGTCTGGCCCAGGCTCTGGTTTCTGAACTGGAAAATGTCCTTGGGAAAGGCCAACACCCTCTCACCCTGGCCATTTCAGGTGGTAGGACTCCCCAGGGCTTGCTGGCTCGCCTGGTTGACCACCACATCCATTCCCCAATCTGGCAGCAGGTGGAAATCATCTGGGTGGATGAGCGGCATGTCCCCTTCCATGATCCCGACAGCAATTATGGCAACGCCCGACCCTTTATTGAAGCACTGGGAGTGCCCTCCAAACACATTCACCCCATGGGACAAAATCCCGATACGGTCAAAGCAGCCCTGGAATACCATGAATTCCTGACTCAAATGATCCATCGTCGACCTGATGGACAAACCCTTTTTGATCTGACCCTCCTGGGTCTGGGGCCTGATGGTCATATGGCTTCACTATTTCCAGGGACGGATCATGAACATGATACAGAATTATGCAAGGCAAGCATTCAACCTGAATCAGGACAAGCCAGGATCAGTCTGACCCTGCCAGCATTGAATAGTTCAAATTGTTGTATTTTTATGGCCAGCGGCGCCGCTAAGGCAGACATCATTTCAAGGGTTTTTCAGTCAGCGCCGAACCCAGAACTACCGGCAACGCTGATTGCTCCGATCCATAAACCCATCTGGTTCCTGGACCAGGCTGCTGCCCCTCAAAACTAAGACCCTGCCAGCAGGATGTGGTTTATTTCACTCTAGCTTTTTCCACTTCATAATTTACTGAGACCATCCAATCAGAGTAACTGGCGTCAATGAGTTTCATCCGCTGCACCAATTCCTGTCTAAAGAGGGTCTCTATGGGAAGACCTCGACCAGGCCAGATTCTAAATTTAATACGATAGATGGTTTTTTCGGGAGAAGGGTTAATGACACCCTCCATACTCAGCGGTTTGACCTGAACGCCAGGGAGTTGTTCTGCAAATGAGCTGGTTGTCTTCTCGATGATCTCCAGCATTTTATCACGATTCCCCGGGTCAATTGAAAGGCTCACATCCACCAGACAGCGAATATAGCCCCGGGGATAATTGATCACATTCATGATACTGCGATTGGGGATATAGACCTCTGCTCCCATGGCATTTTCCAGAACGATAAAGCGCATGCCAATGCTGCGAACCACGCCGGTTTGGCCACCAATTTCTACCATATTGCCAACATCAATCAGGTCTGTCAGCACCAGTGTTAAGCCGGTAACCACATCCTGGACCAGCCCCTGAAACCCAAAAGCGATGGCCAGACCAACCACGGAGGCACTGGCCAGATAGGCAGTCAGCGATACACCCAACTCCCTGAGGATAAGCCCAAAAGCACTGAAATAGAGACCGAAAACGAGAAAGCTGTTGGTGAGGCTGGCCAGGGATTTGATTTTAGAACCAGCTCGGGAATATCCCGACACGTGTTTGCTTAATAATTTGACCAGCATAACCAGCCCATGCGATACAAGGGCCAGAAAAAGGATAACCAGTACCCGACCTGTCGTACTACTCATTTCTCTGATACTATTCAACATTTCCATTTGATTCGACCTATTCTATCAGGGTAAACGTGATAATTCTAATTCAATGACATCAATATAGCCTGGTTCATGCTCAAGGACGAAACCCGGGAGAAGCCATTTCCTTTGATCTATTGCCATTGAAAATCCTCATCCACCACCTTCCACATATACCAGGAGGCGATGGAGCGATATGGTTTCCAGTGTTCCGTCAGTTCGACCATTTCCTCAGCCGCGGGGAGATGGTCCAGCTCAAAAAAGACCTGCATCCCATTGAGGATACCCTGATCATTCAGCGGCAGCACATCCAAACGTGCCAGGGTAAAAATCATAAACATATCTGCGGTCCACTGACCCACACCACGAAGTCCAGTGAGCTTCTCCGATACCTGCCTATCAGAAAGATCATCAATCCGGTCACTTAGAAAGTGAGGATCCAGGAAGGCGGCACCAATGCCGGTAACATATTCTGCTTTGCGCTGGGAGAGACCAGCCATTCTCAGCCCAGGAAGATCAGCTGCAGACAACTCCTGGGGCGTTGGGAATTTTGAACCGGGGAAAATCGCCAGAAAACGATTAAAGATGGAACGGGCAGCCTTGCCGCTGATCTGCTGGTAAATAATGGAGCGCACCAGAGCCTGGTAGGGATCACCTCCCCTCTCCAATCCCGGCGGACCAAAGGTCTCAATCAAAGTTTTGAGTCTTGGGTCAGATTCTGAGAGCCGCTGACAGGCCAGGGCAATTTGGCTTGAAAGATGATCAGTCACTGGGCTCCAGCATGGATCTCAGCTTGATTTTGAAGACCTGAGCCTGGCGCATCATCCCCAAGTCATTGGGATGGACCCCATCAACAGTGCCTTCATAATCACTACCCAGCATATCTTTATTGGAAAGAAAGTCAACATGCTTCACGCCCTCCTGTTTTAGCTCCATGTAAATCCCTCGCAGGATACGACCCTTTGATGTGGGTGTGATATTTTCAAAACTGGCATCTTCCACCAGCAGAATGGGGGTCTCCGGGTGATGCTTTCTGAGGATTCGTACAAAAGGTTTGACCCGCTTTGCCACCATTTCATTATCCATATTCCATAGACAGTCCAGCACAAAGATGGCAGGATCCAGCTGGCTCAACAACTCAGCCATTTCAGCTTCCATTTTGCCACTGCCTGAAAACCCCAGATTAATGGTGGGCAGATGCACTTCGCGCCCGATGATGGCTGGCACAGCCAGACCAGGACGGGACACACAGCCCCCCTGGGTAATGGATGTTCCATAAAAGACAATTGGTCTTGCTTTGGGTGCACCTCGTCTCGTCTTGGGTAAATACACTTTTGATAGAGTTTTCGAGGGCGGGATGCCAATTTCAACCGAGCTTACGCCGTTATAAAGCGGAAGATAGAGCCGAAGCTCAGCCGTTGGCGTGACATCAAATTTAACTGTATTGGTGAGACCGGTGGGTCGACCGTTGGCAACAAAGCGCCACTCCCCCTCCTCATCGCGTTCATATAGATCAACTCCACTGACCCCTGTGGCTGGCATATGCGGCATTGATAAGCCTGCATTGATGAGGGTCCACCTCACTTGTATTTCTTCCGCATCTGTGGTAAAGCGCAGACTCAACCCAGCCGAATGCTTAGCCAGAGCCCACACAGCGTCAGTTACTTTTCCCTGGGCGGAGGCAGGCAATCGATCATAAGTGGATGTAGTCTGGGGCCAGCCCTTCCCTTCCAGAGTGAGTTGACGCCCATCAAACCATATGCTTTGAGGTGTTATATCTGTTTTTTCAGCCTGAGTTGAATCAAGGGTTTGACCATGCAACCCGACGCTAAATATAAACAGTAGTAGGCAAATATGCTTCGAACCAATCCAATTATTCATGTGTTTCATCGAGTTAGGGGCTCCCCTGCTTTCTTGATCATTAGGGCGGAATGGTAGGTTATGGTATTCATGGAAACAAGGTTAAATCAGCGGGAATACAGCCAGCAGCATCCAACTCACAAAAAGAGCCCCGCTCAATGCAAAGGTCCAACTGCCCCGTTGAACCATATTGGGAACGACATGGAAGAGGAGAACCAGCGGGAAGACCGGCAGGAGCAACATGAGGAATCCCAGTTCAGGTGTTATTTTAATGGCCAAAAACAGGACGCCAAAAAGGGTCAGGCTATGACCGAACCACCACACCAGGCGGGTCCCAACTCCGCCATATGAGCTTAGCAAACCCATTAGCCAACACCAGGGCAAGAGAGCTAAGAAAACCAGTGGCCACAGTACAAGACGTTTACTAATGAGCAACCAGGGGATCCAGACACCCCCGCCAACCAGGCCTATGCCCAGCCAAAGCCCGGCGAAAATCAACAATGCGTTAACCAGCTCAACCCTTGCAGGCCTTAATATTTCAGGTTTTAGGAGACCCAGGCCCGTGAGGCCAGCAACCAGAAACCAGAGGATCAGATAGCCTCCGGCACGAATTCCAAATAAGGTGTTCAGGGGAAGTCCCATGAGTCCGGCAAGCCAGAGGATCAGGGTCGCACTCAGAGCGCTCGTGACCATTACCAGAATTCGACGCTGGAGCAAAACTTTTTTCGTTTGAATCAATGGAGGGTTTCTCGGAATGAGAGTTGCCGCCAGCATGAGGGTTCCTATGACCAGCAGACCATACCAGAGCAGGCGTCGGTCCACATAAGGTTGGGCTCCCTTTTGAACCCCAAAAGTGGCATCCAGCCAATCCAGGGCCAGGGCGTGAGTGGCCGGTGCAAAGATAATGGAGATATGCTCCACACCAGGAATGATATGAAATTGGCGGGCAGTCCCAGTCTGAATATCGCCACCGACACCCCCGGCTTCAGCCAGACGGGCTCTGGCGTGGCTCACAAAGTCAGGTTCCAGCTGTCCGGCCATGAGCAACAGATTGCGGGGTAATTCTGTCGTGACAGCTGTATTCACCGGTGAAATCGCCACGGTAGCCTGAGTACTGGGATGAACCTGGGCGAAGGTCAGGGCCGCTGCAGTGCCCATGGAATGACCCACAATAGCAATCCTGCTGGTGTCCACAGCTATATTTTTGCTAACTGTCTTAAAGACTTGTTCCACATTGTCTAACAGCCAGGGGCTATAAATATCTTCCTTCATGGGATGAGGATTCCCGGCATGACCGTCAAAATCCCAGGTCGCCACCACATAGCCAGCATGGGCAAACGTCAAGGCCAACCCATGCATAATGGTTCCTGAACCAGCCAGCCCATGGGCCACTAAAATCAGAGGATGTTTTTGGAGGCCCCTGTTTTCAGGAGCAACAATCTGATAAGGAATCCCGGTACTCTCGCCGGTTTCAAAGACCAGTCCGGCATGGGACTGTTTCAACTGCCACAGGGCGCCAGAGATAAGCAATAGCCCCAAAACACTCAAAGTCAGTCTGGATTTCGACATTCAGGACCCTGCAAATGCTGTCGGTGGTTTAAGATCGTATTCAAGTAAATGCTGCACTGACCACCCCTTGAGTCAAACTCATTTTTGTTCCTCTATAAAGTCTATTCCCGTAAAATATCTACAACGAATTAATGCTATCGCTTTATTGTATTAAATTCGCCTCAAATCATTTTCAGTGAGCATGCTTTAAGGGTTAATCGTTTAAAAGCAGGTTGAGCAAAAGGATGACATCCAGAACATTGCGGTCCCCATCGGCGTTCATGTCAGCCTGCACGGCCTGGGGAGCATCGGGATTTTCCAGTTCCAGCGCGAACTCAATCAGGGTCGTTACATCGATGATATTTACCTGGTAATCCGTATTTATATCACCATAGGGAAAGGCTCCATGGATGACATTGAGATTGACACTGATTTCAGTTGTGAGCATACCCGGGTCGTTTGAATGAAGCATCATGGGTATTGACAGACTACTGGCTTCCAGATTCCTGGTGTCAACATTTACCGCGAAATATCCGGTTTCGCCGGCTTCAACAACACCGGCCCAATCACTGACAGTCAGCCAGCTTAACTGTCTGCTAATGCGGATGGCATCACCTGCGTCCAGGCTGTTGGGAGCATTAAAATAGAGCTGAATGCCCTTGGTCTTGGCTATATTCTGAATCCCCACAGTAGATACGTTTCGCGCCCCTTCCATTTCCAGATATTGCATAATAATGTCCCCATTGATAACCATAATCACCTGGAAGGTGTGAAAATCATCGGTGCCAAACTTGGGAAAGTTATCCCAGGTAACAATGGCCGTATCCAGCCCATTACTCCAGAAATAGGGCTGCCCCTGGACACCGGAATTATTATTGAGGTCATCCCACCAGGGAGCGATGAGAGCAGCAGGTGCACTCCCATTTGGCAGTGTCAAATTATTCCAGGGATACTCCTGGCTTAAAAATGACATGGTACCATTGCTGCTGAAATAAAAACTCGAATACAGCTCCGTATAAAAGGGGAAGCTAAATCCAATATTAATGGGGCCAATAAAACTATCATCTGGATCAAAGGTGTAGACCAGCCGATTTTCTTCCTGAGAAATATCCCGCCAATCAAACACAGGACCGTCTGGGTCATCCTGATTGCGCCAGTCATAATCATCAAATTCTCGCAGAGACTGAATGTATGGGCGACCATCTGGTTCGGGCCCCCCCTTGACAAGCTGAAGACCGGATAAAGGATTTGCTACAATGGCCCGTGCTGCGTCCTCCTGGATTGTCATATAATAAACCAGAGGTGATCCTCCTGAATTGGTGATGGCAATGGAATCCGAGGCCAGAGACCAGGGATTGAGACTAAAATCAAGACCAGTCTGGCTCAGGCTCATCAGCGCACTTGGAAACCTTTGGGCTCTCTCAGTAGTAAACAGGAGCGCGCGGCCGGAGTACATACTGCCAACGCTTTCATCTTGGATGTTATTAAAACTGACCTGAAGACCCGTGGAATAATCCGGTGCCTCTATGCCCGTGGTTGAAAAATTTGAGAACGTATCATAATCATGATAATCCTTAAACTGCATCTTGATCTGATTATCTCCGCTGACGGTAGGGTAATTTTGATTATTATAAATAATAACCTGAAAATTCAGATTGGAGTAAACCTGCAAGTGGTTCATGCCGCTCCATTCCACCACAAATTTATCCCCCAGATCAGCATAACTCACGACTCCGGGATTGGTCGTCAGATCATCCCAGAAGGGAGCAATCATGGCCACGGGACCCTCAGCTGCAGGAATAACTCGATTATAGAAACTGACCTCAGGTGTCTGACCCAAAGCCAGCCATCCATTGGAACACACCGTCATATTTTCATAGATTTGGCCGTAATACATGACGGGAAAAGGTAAGGCAAGCTGTACCGTTGCATCTTCTTCTTCCGCTTCATCATGAATGGGCAAGTGGTTGCCTGCACCCCCTGCATCGGGGTTAATTTCCAACCATTGGTAGTCGGGAGCCAGTGAATAGGAAACATCGGTTTCATCATATACTCGATAACCATAAGCATCGGCTAAGGAAGGTGAGAAGCGACTGATATTCTCAACAGTTATTTCGCCCACCATCGTGTCGATCCTGCCTGCGTACTCTGCCAGAAACTTGAGTGACAGGACCTCTCCGGGGAAAATCTGATCTGATAAGACCAGCGTGAAATTGTCCTGAGTCTGGGAGTCACCATCGATGGGGATGGAGGGCAGACTTCCCAGGGAATCTGACGTCCAGGCTAAAGGCTGATCCAGGAGAACCAGGGTCAGGGCCGGGCTGGCGACTCCTCCTCGATTTTCTACATTTACATAAAAGGAGATGACGTCCCCAGCCATAAAGTTGTTTTGTTCCATCATGATGTCAGCAAGATGCAGATCAGGAGCCTGGATGGGGAAACGTTTGCTCCACATCATAATCTCAGTTCCCGTATCCACGCTGATTTCAAAGTCCACCAGATCACCATGATGAGCCTGGGCAGCAATCGCGCAGGAAAAAATGTCATTCAGATCAATACTATCGCCTCCGGCAAAAGATTCAAGGACATAGCTGGAATCTGTTATGATGCAATTTGTTGAAGAGCTGGACAGGGTGAGGGTGAGATCCAGAAGTTCACTGGAATAGTTGAAAAGCTTTAAATCCATGCTCTGAACGGCTCCCGCTGCAAGGAGCCCATTCGGTGCTATTTCCCACTGGTGGTAGCCAACCACCTGTTCCTCATTGGAAATAGGAATACTGGTGAGAAAGGGATTGAGGTTTCGACCCGTCACTGTCAGCTCCACAGCTGTTTCCGTGCCGGCGATAAATGGCAAAACCACGGCGCCGCTGGGGCTTGTCTGTAAACCCACTGCGTTGTTTGCATTATACAGATAGACAAAAGCATCTGGGACTCCTTGCCCAAATTCATCTGTGACGACAACGGTGAGATGATCATCGTTTTGATCCAGGGTGTCAGGATAATCCACCTCCAGAATTTGGGGCGTATCGGTCCACACTGCCATTCCAGGATCCCCAAGAATATTATAAACACTCAAATAAAAATCTGCGGATTGGCCGAAGGGCAAAAATTCGCTCTGGTAATAATTCCGCCAGAGTTCCAGTTTCGCGTGCCAGAGGGCTGGACCCAACTCATTCATATCAAGATCAAACAGGGCTGAATACAGGGCAATATCAACCACATTGTTAAATTGTGTGTGGGTATGTACTTCACTGGGGCCAATAAATGCCACGGCACCTCGGGGCAAGGTTGTCGTGCCGGCCCGGAGCCATTTTTCCCCGAAAACGGGGTCGGTGGAGGCTGCAAAATTCCCCCCTCCGCAGACAATACTGGTAAGAATGGGAAGCTTATGCCCATTGTGCAAAAGGTCAATATCACTATTGAAAAAATAAGGACCGATCCAGTGATCCCAGGCACCCAGGCCGCGATAATTCACAAACCCAACCCCGGCGTTAATGGGACCACTAATAAAACTGAGACTGCTCTGCATGGGATAGTAGGCCGTGTCAATTTGAACGAACCCATTTTCCTCTAGTTTTCGCCCGACCCAGTTGTTGGTCTGTTGAGTTGAAATAGCTGCATTTACCGTAGCCACCAGGAGTGCTCGTTTAAACCAGTTGGGATCATCCAGACTGGGTTGACTTTCGTAGGACAATATTTTGCCAATCACAGTAACCAGTTCGGTGACGGTATCCACGGACAGGCGACCTACCCAGGCCTCAGGGAAAGTGTCCTCTCCATCCAGTAAGGTATAGGGATGATCCGTTACCAGCGCTTCGTTGTCCGGGTTGTATACATAGAACCCACCGATCCCCCGATCTTCATCACCAATCAGCAGAACATACTTGGGTGGGTCTTCCCAGGTATCATAGGCGGACTGGATATAAGCTTTTATGGCTGTGGGTGATGTCCCTGCCACGGTGGTGGAGACAATTGTGACGGGGTGACCTTTACGTCGTTTCCAGTCCACGAGATAGCCAAGATAAGGCTCAAACAGAGGCGGCGTGATAATGAGGTAGTGGCCGAGCTGATCATAACCAGCCCCATTGGGGATAATTGATAGGGGTGTTGGCAAGACGCCTGGAGAGCCTGTCTCTCCCACCCTAATGCCCGTGATCTGAAAAACTATTTTCTCAGGGACATTGATGGATTTTTGTCTCACATCAAAACTCAGGGGTTGGATGGTGACAGGTAAATAGATGTGCCCCATCATATTCATGATCTCCCCTGCCCTTACGGAGAATTCCTGCTTCAATAATGACGAATTCCAGCCTAGGTTTTGAATAAGGAGGGGAGCCTCTGTATCCAGATGTCCGGGGGGCGTTGCCTTTAATGTATTCACTCCGAGCAGATAGCTCTCCCGTGAGATGATTGACAGCGCAGGCTGATTGAATGAGGAGATGGGAATAAGTTCCGTAAATTGTGGTAGAACCGGATCGCCGGTCTTGCCAGCATATCCGTAGCCGGCAGCATGAATATCTTCTGGATGAGCCAGCAGTTCTGCCCACTGCGAGGCTGGAATGTGGCTGAAATCCAACATGATCTCAACACCATCAGGAGTGGCTTTCATGTTCAGAACAGGTCGCATGTCTTCCAGAGCCAGACCATTGAGACTCAGGATAGTGCTCATAAACAGGACAGCAATCCAGGGATTTCTGAGCTTCTGTAAGTGATGATCCCAGCTGTTTTTCATAGAAGGATTCTATGCGGGAGTTGCTACAGAAACAAGGGACAATTTACTAACAGTTCAGATGAGCTGCAGTCGATTATGCCAGATCCATGGCGTCCAGTCCAGCTGTGAATTTGCTCAACACCCATCGGGTGTGGCCACAGCAGAGAGCCCCTGAGAGGAGCGCTTGGTTTTTCCTGAGATGTTGAGACGGCTTTCCTGCATCCCATCATTCTCTATTTATAAACATGGTGGATGCTTCAGGGATTTGCACTTTCGTCATCAGTGAATCAGTCAAATTCGGTATACTTCTTTGAATTCCCCCTGGATTTTTGAACCGGATATTTCTCAGCATTGAGCTTGAGTTTGTTCTCCGCAGCCTGGAGAGGATCAATACCGGTGACTGCACAGAAGCGCAGAAGATAGATGAGGACATCCCCCACCTCGTTGGTCACTTCCGTCATTTTCTCTCTGACGCGCTTGGCGGACTTCTCCGTGGGAACCCACAGCATGAGTTCCTGAAGCTCTGACACTTCAATCCCCAGGGCAATGGCCAGATCTTTGGGATTATGAAATTGTTCCCAGTCGCGGTCCTGGGCAAATTGATTAATTTCTGAAATGAGTACATTTAATTTCATTTTTTAGCCCGTCGCTTTTTCAGTTGATAATCATATAGTGAGGGTGCAGCATTCCTGCTTGATTATTACCCCCGCTTATCTCCAGGAGATTTGTGATTTTTTGTCCTGGCAATATAGTTATTTGACCGCCCTATCATAAGGTTGGAGACTTTTTTTCACCAGGCTTTTTTCGAACGGATAGTCGTTTCCCAGGAAACAGGGAGGCGTCAGATTTTTCTTGGGTCTATAGTCCCGTAAAGGGCAGGGGGAGCAGCAAACCGCCACTCAGGGAATTGAATGAACGGGTCTTGTTGAAGAAACGGTCAGCTTGAATGGCGCCAAAATACCAGGCCCAGGCTTTGATGTGAACATAGCCCTGAACTTCACCAGTATCCCGTGGAATCACCCAGGCCTTGCCAAGGCCAAGCCCACCGAATGGTATGGGAGATTCCCAGGAGAACACCTGGGCATCCACATAGCGCAGGGTCCTCAAATTGGATCGTCTGAACCCGGCGGTAAGCCCCACAACGGGTCCTTCAACATTACCCCAGATAAAGCCATCACCTGCTTTGAATTGAAATGCACCGATACTGATCTGACCACCCCAGGTGAAACCGTCACCAAAAGTGTAGCCCAGACTCACCCCCGGGGACAGATACAGCTCATCCGTTGTATCTTTAGAATAGAGTCCAGCTTGAAATATGAATACGGATAGGAACATCAGGACAATTTTGTGCATTTTCCATCTCCCCGAAAAGGCTTGATGGACGATTAGTCCCGCAAGCAGGTTGTGAACGGTTGACGTTTCCGCCAAACCTGCATACGTGAGCAGATCTATCATCATTATAAGGTTCTTATGCTTAGAAACAAGGGGGGATTTACCCAAGGTCACTTTAGTACCCCCTCACCATACAGACCCTGCGTAGTCCCTAATTGAACCTGCGGGTCCATTGGATAACTGAGCGGACAGCTCTATATAGGGGATACACATCGCAGATGGATATCTGAAGATTTTATTTAGGGGGCACCGGCGATTAAATGATGATAATATTAACTAACATGAAGGATTTAGCATGAATTACAAACATTTATTAGCCGTCATCCTCCTCAGTACCCTTTTCTTGTTTTCGTGTGCCGGGAATCAGCAGATGGTGGCAGATCAGCAATCAAAAATAGATAGCCTGATCAGCTTGAATGCTGGACTACATAAGCAGTTGGCAGGTCAAGGGAATAAAGTCGACCGGCTGGCAAAAGAAAATGCCGAGCAGGACCTTGAGCTGCAGGAAGCTATGGCAAAACTTGCTAAGATTCCAGAGGTCAGGGTACAAGACAATCGGACGATGATTACCAATGACTTGCTTTTTGGTTCTGGGAGCTACCAATTAACTGCCAAAGGCCAAGATGTTTTGAAAAAAATCTGGGCTGTTCTGGAGCCCAATCCTAGAAGAGAGTTTTTTATTGTGGGCCATACGGATGACCAGCCCATTGCCGAGGAATTTCTGGCGGAGTACCATTCCAACTGGGACCTGTCCACCTGGCGTGCCCTGGCGGTATTACACTTTATTGAAGGCTTGCCAAATGCCCATCCCGAGCGTTTATCGATTGCCGGTTATGGACCTTACCAGCCCATTGCCACGAACGATACTGAGGAAGGCCGGCGTCAAAATCGTCGCGTCGAAATCATCCTTGGCCTGGACAACGGGAAATAGGATAAAAATAAGAGCCAGAAGCTGGCTTCGAAGAAACAGCAGGATCCGTCTACACTCCTAAGAGCCAGGAGGGGACCTGCTGTATTAAGCTTTTTTATAGGATTTATTTAAAAGAACCATGGGATGAATCGTAGCAAGCCCTGTTCCCTGTTCGATCTGAATTTGACAGGTACCACAACCCGATGCCACCAGTTGGGGCTGCGCTTTTTTAAGCTCATTAAAAAGTGGTTCACCTATTTCCAGGGAGCGCGTGAAATTCTTATTCTTCATACCATACGTTCCAGCAATACCGCAGCAGGCATCCCGAATCTCCAGCACTTCTAGCTGAGGAATATGCTTGAAAAGCTGTTTGGGTGAATACGCATTTTTTTGACTCTTCAGATGACAGGGTTCATGATAGGAAACCTTGAGTTCAAGGGGCTGAAATACGCCCTCACACTCACCTGACGCCAACTCCTGGCCGATAAACTCATGAATATCCCGGGACACAGCGGCAACCTGTTTAACATCCATGCGCTCTGGGAAGAACTTTTCATATTCATGCATGAAGGCGTAACCACAACTGGCCGAACTAAAGATGATGGGTATACCCTGCTCTGCATAGGGCAACAGAATGCGCATATTCTCATTGAGATCCCCAGCCAAAGCCCCAAGATTGCCGTAAGAGAGTTTGGCAATGTTACAGCAGCGCCAGACTGGATGAATGACGGTGAAGCCCAGTTTTCTTAGCATTTGTTCTGAATGCAGGAGTTCTCCATCTGGATCATTATAAATAGCCGCACAACCAGACCAGAGGACCACCTGTTTTTCAACATCGGTGACCAGGTTTTTCGTGTGGAAATGAAGCTTGGCAGCAAACGCTGGCAATGTACGTTGGGGGTGTACTCCCAGGGTTTTGGACAACAGATTTCGAAATAGACTATTATTAATCAGCCAATTTGAAAAGGGCCTGAAAAAATGGCCAAGCTGATCCAGAAGCTTGCCGTTTTGCAGCATTTTTTCTTCAACTGTATATGGCTGGTGTTGGTGGAGCTTTGATTTAGCACCCACAACCAGGCCAGGGATATCAACGCCTGTTGGACAATCCGTGAGACACTGACCACAATTTAAACACAAATCCATCAGATTTAACACGGCCTGATCTTTCCATAAAGAGTGGTCCAGATTGTCTTTTAAGAATCCTCGCAAAATATTTGCTTTGGCACGTCCCGTCGTGGCTTCATCTCCTGAAGACAGAAAGACTGGACAATAGGTGCGGCAAGTTCCGCAGCCATGGCATTTTTGAATCTCATCCATCCACTGGGGCGTATCCAGGATGGAATTGGTTAACGCAAAATCCATATCTGGAGCATAACGAAAATGGTGATTCCAGGATTGATCTTCTTGCGGAATAATAATACCAGGATTTAAAATATTTTGCGGATCAAAGACTGATTTTATCGCTTTGAACAGGGGCACCAGCTCCGGGTACAGGTCTTTCAGGAGCGGTGTTCTCAACCGTCCATCACCATGTTCACCAGATAGCGTTCCGCCCAATTTGATGACCAGATCAGTGAAATCCTCCATCAGTTGAACCGCCCGGGCCAGTTTGGCTTCATCCTTCAGATTCAGCATGGGACGAATATGCAAATTTCCGTCACCGGCATGGCCAAACATCACATAATCAACATTGGCTTTATCCAGAATGGCTTTTGATTGCTCAAGAAATTGTGGAAAAACATCGGGATGAACGGCAGCATCCTCAATAAAGGCCAGAGGCTTATCACTGCCCTCTACACGATTCAAGATGGCAGAGGCAGCCTTGCGAATTTTATACAGATCTAGAATATCCGCTTCGTTTAAAGCCAAATCACCAATTTGTCCCAATGCTTTCTGGCCTATGACCGTTATTAAGGTCTCAAATTTCTTCTTCAGGGAGACAATGGATTGGCTATCTTCGAATTCCACATAGAGTAAATACTCAACTTTTTCAGGGAGATGTTTTTTCATTTCCGGTTTATAATCGGTAGCCAATTTGAGAAAAGAAGAATCCACGAATTCTATTGAAGAAGCGCCCAGCTTGCGGATTTCCTGTACGGCCACACCCATTTTGACCAAATCTTTAAAGTAGAGTGAAATCACACCCCGGAATGGAATCTTATCCACGACATCCAGGTTGGTTTCTATAAAAACACCCAGGGTGCCTTCACTCCCGGCAAAGAGTTTTGCCAGATTCAAATGGGTATCAGTAAGGACATCCCAAACCTGATAGCCACTGGCATTTTTAGTTACGTTTAAGCGGGATGATTCAATTTCTGACTGATATTTTTTCAGGATATTCCGGATGGAGTTATAATAGGTTCTTTCATGCTCAGCCAATGATTCAATCTCATTCAGAAGCACGTTTTGGGCTTGAAATGCTTCACCATTGGCCAACACCATCTTCACGCTGTTCACATGACGATTCAAATTACCGTGTTTTAAGGAATGGGGCCCCGCGGAATTATTTGCTAGCATCCCACCTAAAGTGCAGATGTTTCCCGAGCTGGGATCCGGCCCGATTTTTTTTGAGTAGGGCAACAGAGTCCTCTGAAGGTCATCAAGTACAACACCACATTCAACATTCACGGACTCGTTTCTTATCGGATCAATTCTCTTAAAATGCTTTGAGATATCTAAAACAACAGCACGGTTGACGGTTCCTCCCGATAAGCTGGTCGCCGCGCCACGTGGCAAGATTGAAACCCCATATTGATTGCAGATCTTTAAAGTATTGGATATGTCGGTCGTATTTTCTGGGACCACCACGGCCAGCGGGGTCATTTCGTAGAGACATGCAGCCGTGCTATAAAGCTGTAAATCCAGGGGATCAAATTGAACCCTGGACCCCAGGCTCTTTTTTAATTCAACTTGCCACTTTTCCATAGACAGGGCTAACTACGAAGTTGTTTTCTTTCGCCAAGAAAGTGGTCCAGTTGCTCATCACTCCGATTTAGAAAAACATCCTCACCGGAATGTCCTAGCTGCTCCAGAAACTTGATGATGCTTTCATTTTCGGCGATCTCGAGAAAAGAGTGACCATCTGAATTTTCTACCAATCGAGCGCCTCGGCCCACGGCCTCATTGAACATTTGGGTTTCCAGTTCCAGATTCGTTTTATTCAATCTGAGATTGGTATTATTGATTTCCAGGGCAAAGCCGTATTCCAGAGACAGGTCTATCAGACTGTTTGTGGGCAGTGGGAAGGGCTTTATGTTGGGATGAGTCAGGATATCCAGGGGAAAGCGTTTCAGGTAGTTTTCCAGGGCTTTAAGATTCATTTCTGGATCATGGGCATTTTGCAGCTCATGGGCCATATCATGAAAGCCGGCACTCACCAGATCAAACTTGGAATAGAACTCCATGGGGAAATCACTATCCCCCTCGATGTTCAGAATATTGGCCTCAATACCCGCCAGGAATCTTATTGGCGATCCATTGGAGCTGTGGATGATATGTGGAACGCGACGCTTATCTGTAATCGGTCCAAAATTCATTGTTTTACCGTTGGCTGAACCATGATCACTGAGATTGATCAGCTTAACGCCTTTATCCGTAGCAATCTCAATGATCTCCATAAGACTGTGAATACCACACAGGGATTGGAGAGAATGAATATGTAAATCATTTCGAATCATCAGTGGATCTCTCGCCAGCTATTCGTTAACAAAGGCTTTCAGGATCTCTCCGTAATAAATCCGATGATAATCCTTTTCCTTATAGATCTCGTGGGTGGACTGATCCACAAACCCGGCTGGGTCCATATCCTGCCTATACATGGTTCGGCATTCAAGGATCAGACAGGCCTCATTGTAGGATGGTGGAGCCACAACCGTTGATGGCCGTGGAGTGAAATTTGTCTGGGATAGTTTGTCACCATCTCTGCCGGAGATGGTCCCCATGATGGTCAGATCACCTGCGTATTTTTCCGGGAAAGCACATAGGGTAAACGCATCTGAATGATCTACATATCCACGCGTATATCGTTGAGGTCTGACCACGATCTGAGCAAAGGGCTTTTCCCACATACAACCAATACTCCCCCAAGC
>JAIPGJ010000025.1 GCA_021736185.1 Fidelibacterota bacterium
AGTCAATCCCCAGGTTATCATTGATGCTGAGGAACAGAAGGCGGCCTCCTTAAATGAGCGCCTCGAAGCCATGGCTCAGGTTCAGGAAAAAGGCTATAAAATTGGATTCCATTTTGATCCCTTGTTGTTTCATGAGGAGTGGAAGCAGAGTTATCCTGATTTGATCCGTCAGTTGTTTGAGGTGGTTGATCCTAAAAATGTGGCCTGGATTTCCATTGGCTCCCTGCGTTTCCCTCCTGAGATGAAGGACAAGGTCCTGGAGAAATTCCCAAAATCCAAGATCATGTTTGCCGAGTTGATTCGCGGCATGGATGGCAAGATGCGCTATCCCAAACCCCTGCGTCTGGAAATGTATCGTACCGTGTACAACTCATTGCGCCATTATGGTGGGGATGATCTGTTCATTTATTTTTGTATGGAATCGGCGGAAATCTGGGAACGCGTCATGGGCTGGAGTCCTGAGAGTAATGAGCATTTGGATCATCTGTTTGCCAGCAGTCTGTATCGTCAGTTCCCGGGATTGATGCAGTCTGAACCCCAGCGGGTGGATTATGATAATGGCATTCCCCTCCATCATGAAAAGGCGGACATCCCCGGCTTCTGATTCCCGACCCGAATCACTAACGCCTAACGCAAATCAATTCTGGATATTAAGGTTCAATAAAAATAAGATAGAGACAGCAATGAATTTTACCATGAAGATACAAAACATTCGATCCATCAATTCAATTGAGGGCTATTGGAGCCAGGCCGATTATATCCAATTATTGGAAGCCTTTGATTACCCGGATGCCAAAAACTCAGACCCGGCAGAATTCCCTGAGCTGCTGGAGATGGCCATGAATGATTACGAGCCCCATGAGTCCGCTGAAATATTGCTGAGATATAAATTGGGGGATCAATTGAGCAGCGGTCAAATCCGTAACCTCTCCCATGAAATGGCCGAGGATGATGAAGCCGAAGACAACCCGGATATGGGTTTACATTATACATTATTCAATATCAACCAGTTGCTGCACCGAGCGTATCACGGCATCTTCCCGAATACGAAGGCCACCATCATCGATGTTGAATTGAGTATTAAAAGTGCTGGTGATGAAATTGATGTGTCCAAAGAATTCGCCTTAAAAGCCATCAGTCAGGGATTAAGCAGTAAAAGCCCTTTAAAACGCTTATTTGAGCCCCAATTAAGTGGCAAAGCACCCTTTGAAGATGCGGAAAAAATAGTCTGGGAGATCCACCACCAGGGGCAGAACGCCTACACCATCATTACCTCTGATTATTGGATCAATGAAGAAGATATCATGGAGTACGAAATTTCCGGTTCAATCAAAGAGTTCGAAGACCCTAAAGACTAGAGTGACTGAGATAAGTCTTTTGTGAGTGGTATGGAGCCGTCTCAGCTTGTAGCTATGAGCGCGTCCTCCACTGATTTCCACCTTTCATAATGGCTTGATTAATTAGCCCTTTGATCTAGATTTGAGTCCTTTTCAAAGGGGGCCGGACATGCAAACATTGCGTTCAGTTTATCAATTGGAAACCAATCATCCGAATCTTATACAGAATTTTATAAATCATATTAGACCGAGGGTCTCCCAGGAGGGTCTTGAGCGAAATCACCGGGCTGTCTAACGCGGCCGAATCATTGGAACCACTTGTCGCAAATGGCCGCATCCCTATGCGGCGAGTTTGGACGATGCTCGCATTGCGGTCGGGGCTATCCTTTGCTCTCCTGCTCAGCTTGGCATTGGTTTTCGGCATCAGGGGGCACGAGAACCCCATCCCCGAATCGGCGGCCTGGTGGCTCTGGTTCGTGACCACGGTCAACATCGTCTGCATCCTGTTGATGCTGCGTTTCAGTCGCTGGGAAGGCTTGCGTCTGCGCGACCTCTTCTTCGCGAGAAAAAGCACTTGGAGGGGGGACCTATTCTGGGTGCTGATCGGAGTCCTTGGTATCAGCGCGTTTGCCATACTCCCCGGGATGTGGCTCGCCGACGTGCTTTGGGCCGACACGAATTACCCCAATACAATGCTCATACAGGCCATACCGCTGTTGGCTGTCTACCCGCTGTTCCTGCTGATGCCGGCAACTCAAGCGCTCGCTGAACTGCCGCTTTACTGGGGCTATGTGGCGCCACGGCTCAGAGCGTCTGGTTTTTCTCACTGGGTCGTCATCGGTATCGTCGGTTGCGTCTTATCGGTTCAGCATATGTTCTTTGCGTTCCAGATTGACTGGCGCTACGACCTCTGGCTGGCGATCAAGTACCTTCCCTTCGCGCTGTGGACCGGATACATCATCCACCGTCGGCCAACAACGCTCCCGTATCTCATGGTGGTGCATTTTGCGCTTGATGCAAGTCTTCCAGTCCTTCTCCTGCTGGTGTCGCGAGGGATGCCCCTTCCGGGATAGGATCGGGTGAGCAGGAGCAGACGGGCATCCCTGGTTTTTCAAACAGTTCTGCAATCTATTCAATGACCTTTCCTCGAATGATAAACTTTTGATTAAATAGCCCTTTGGGCTAGAATCGAGTAAAATTTCAATCTGGGGTGGGCATTCATGTATTCAAGCCGGCTCATATGACACAATACAAGCATTATAATCTTAGATGGTTCAGTACAATCATTTGTCAGGCATATTGAATTGAATGGGAAGGAAGGTTACCGGAAAATCAACAAGCTATCGTCCTTCTCGATCGAGGGATCAATGGAGGTGAGATATTATGAAGTGGAGTAAAAGTTTCAGGGTTTTTATTTATACACTGGCCGCGATCTTGGTCCTTCTCGACCATATTGTTGCCATCAACCAAGCGTATTCCTCTGGGTTTGGGATAGGAACGAGTGGTTCTTCCTGGTTGTTTGCTTCTTTGACTTTGAGAAATATTGAATCCCTTGCAGCAGAGGACATGAAAAAATTGTCCGAAAGATTGGAGAATGAACTTGATCTGCATATACAAAGCATGCTCCTGGCAGAGCATCTGAACACTCCATTTATCGTTCGCAAGAGTGGAAAGAGCCTTCAGGCTAGTATCATGAATCTAAATCTTCCCGTTCTGGAAAAAGCAGCAGCTTATAGAGCTCAGAATAAAGGCCCAAGCCTGGCTCGTGGATCAAATCACTATGCTGAATTAATGAAGTATTTGAAATCCGATACAAATTCGAAGGATTAATTGAAATGCCTGACCCATCCCAGCACGGGACTTTGAAAGGAATGATCGGGAAAAATTAGCCAGAGATGACTGCTGGCAAACAAGGGACCAATAGGACTTTTGAATTAAATATGCCAGTTTTATATTTCGTCTTAACGAGTACGCAGGAGGTTAGCATGGATAAGAAAATCATTTCAATTGGAGCTTTTATTATTGGAAGCGCTCTTATCTGGGGCGCTGTGATTCTGGGGTGTTCCTATGCCTTGAAAGGGACAGAATGCTATGATCAAATTCAGAACATTCTGGCTGTGGGTGCCACGACCCATCTCATTCTCATCTGGGGACCCCTGTCCATGCTTTTTGTAAAATCAAAAGTGACTAAAGGAACTAACCAGGAGTAACCAGAGATTATCTGGGGCGAAACACTCGCTGCCAGCCAGAAAGGAGGATTATAACATGAATGACTCATCCATCACGGAACCACAATCACCTGGGAAATTCATCTTCCTGGTTATCGCTTTATCCATTCCACTTTGGCTCATAGGCGCCTTCACCCCGCTCCAAATCATGCCCGGTCTCCCTGTGAGTTCGCTCATGGTACTTTGTCCCTTAACTGCCTCTCTGGTGCTAGTATATAGCGAGAACCAGACCACGGGTATTACCCGCTTGCTAAAACGCTCATTTAGTTTCCGACAGATCAAATCCAGGGTCTGGCTCATACCCACTCTATTTCTCATGCCGGGGATTGCAGTGCTGGCTTACGGTCTTCTGCGTTTGCTACAGAAACCAGCACCTGCACCTGAATTCCATGTCATATCAACATTGGTGATGTTCCTTGTTTTCCTGATCGCCGCCCTGGCAGAGGAGATCGGCTGGAGCGGCTATGCCATCGATGCCATGCGAAGGCGCTGGAATGCCCTCCAGGCCAGCCTGCTCCTGGGTGTGATCTGGGCTGCCTGGCACATCATACCCTTTATTCAGGCGGAGCGGTCTCTGACCTGGATCATCTGGCAATGCGTCACCCTGGTGACAGCCCGTGTCCTGCTTGTCTGGCTCTATTACAATAGCGGCCGGAGTGTCATTGCCGTAGCACTGTGTCACACCATGATCAATGTCAGCTGGCAATTGTTTCCTGTCCAGGGCTCCCATTATGACCCCATGATCACCGGCTTGATCACTACATTCATCGCTGTGCTGGTTGTCCTCGTCTGGGGACCACGGACATTCATCCACAACAGAACGGTCTGACTCGTTAAGAGCTTATCTACCCTACTGCTGCTCCCTGGATAATTCATTGATCAATTAGCCAAAAGGACCAGATTCGAGTACAATTTAAATCTGAGTTGGATCATCGCTTATCCCTCACCAAAGTGGACTGTAGGTCATCGGGATTCAAAGGCATGTCGAGGCTAAATAAGGGAATAAACAGCCGCCGCTAAAATGAATGCCCTGCTTATTTTGACTTAATCCCGGACTATCAATTTCTGGATTTCCCTTACCGTTTGATCCGTGTTCTCTCCCAGACCTTCTCGTTGATAGCTGAGAACACCGTTTTTATCAAAGACACTGATAATACTGGAATGGGAAAAAACCTGGGGATCGATTTTTTTATATTTCACCGCCAGTACATTGGCAAAGACCCTGACATCTTCCAGAGAACCCTGAAGAAAGAACCATTGTGGGCCATCCATCTGGTTGTCTCGGGCATATTTTTTTAATCTCTCGGGTGTGTCCGTTTCTGGATCGATACTCACAAAAACGTATTTAACCGATGGATCAGCAACCTTATCATGGATGTCTCGAATATCGTATACCAATCGCGGGCAGGCCGATTTGCAGGAAGTGTAGATCATCACCATGACTAAAACATTCCCTCTCAGATCCTTCAACTCAATGCTATTCCCGTTTTGCGTCTTCCATTTGGAACTCAGGTTGAAAATTGAAACATCGGAGACGTCCCTTTCCTCTGCTGCCAATTGTGTCTCGTCTGTTCGGACCAAATCCATTTTACAAACAGGACAGATGCCTGGATCAGAATAGGACTTTTCCCCCTCACAATGCATGGGGCATTGGTATTGGACAGTTGCTTTTTTTTCTGACTGACAGGATAATAAGATCATCGTTAATACAATCAGTCCCATAAATTTGGTCATATTATTTGTTTGCAGTTTTTGCACATCTAAATCCTAAGTTTCGAATTCCATAGTTGGCTTTAATACTGCCCCTGAATGCGTAACGCATAAAGGCGGCGTAATCCATGAGGTTGCTTGCAGATACGGCCCCAGCGGCACAAAACAGATTACGATCCGTTTGACCATCCTTCCGGGACTCTCCCGAGATCAGCACCGAGCTGAAATCGAAGGTCCATTCCCAAATCAGACCATGCATATCATAAATTCCCCAATAATTGCGATAGGTGCTACCGACTGGTTGGGAATAGGTTTTGGGCGTCTCATAGCTTGAGACAATGCGTTGGTTAAAGACACTATCCGTCTGGGCATTGGCCTGGATTTCGCTGGCCATGGCGGCGTATTCCCACTCATCCATGCCAGGTAACCTTTTCTCCTGGCAATCGCAGTATTCCTTGGCTGCAAACCAGGAAACGTTGGTCACCGGTGCATTGGGGTCCATTTCAACAGCCAGGGTTGTGTCATTGAGCCAGGTATTCAGGTAGCTGCCATCGGCGAACAGTCCAAGAATTTTGGATTTCCGCCAGGCGGGGTTGGCTTTCACAAAGGCCAGAAACTCCTGATTGGTGACGGGGTAAACATCCAGATAAAAAGCTGGGACAAAGACTTCATCTGTATCGCTACCGTAGAGGGGCAGGTAAGAACCAGCCCCTATCATCTTCATATCATCCTGGCCAAGTGAAAGCCCTGACATCGATACCATCATCGTTCCCATGATGATGAATTTTGAGATTTTAGTGTCCACTTCGCACTTTCTGAACCTGTTCCGGTTTGACTTCCAGCTTGCTATTGCCCCAACTGTTATAAACGAAGGTGAGAACATTGGCGACCTGTTCATCGCTTAAATTCTGGGCAGGCATCACGCTGTTAAAAGTTTTTCCATTAACCATGATTTCGCCAGATTTTCCGTGTAGCACCGTTGAAATAGCCCGATCAACATCGGCATTCATGTAGTCCGATTGGGCCAGTGGCGGAAACGCATTGGGAATACCTTCGCCGTTGGGTTGATGGCAGGCATAGCAGGTCTGGGAATAAATCTGTTTGCCATATTCGATTCTCTGTGAGAGAGACTCGGCTTTGGGAGTTTTGGCATTTTCACCCGGCATTTCCTGGATGGTGCCACCCTCCGGCTGATAAATACCTTCCTGCTCTTTACCAGAATAGATGGCTTTATTCTCCTTGCCGAGAACTTTCAGCATGCCCAGAGCACCTTTATTGAACGCCCTGAAAATAGAGTGGTCTACCAGGATAAAGGTGCCGGGCACCTCAACCTTCAATTCTACCATGGCTGCGCCGCCAGCGGGAATCAAGGTTGTCTGCACATTTTCATTGATGAGACTACCGGCTTCGATGTGAACCTTGTCGAATATTTCACCAATCACATGGAAAGATGAGACCAGGTTGGGACCGCCATTACCCACAAATAAACGAATGGTTTCGCCAACTTTGGCTGTGATGGCATTGTCACCGGTTAAGGCACCTACTTTGCCATTAAAAACAACGTAGTCTGGATGCTCATCAATGGCCTTTTGCATATCAAATGCCTGTAGACCAGGCTCACCATATTTGCCTTTGGTGTAGAAATCACCCTGCATGATGTAATATTCTTTATCCACAGGGGGCAATCCGCCTTCCGGTTCAACCAGAATGAGCCCATACATTCCATTGGCGATATGCATGCCCACTGGGGCCGTGGCACAGTGATAAACGAATAATCCAGGATTAAGTGCCTTGAAAGAAAAAGTAATGGTGTGTCCAGGCGCTACAAAAGAAGATGTGGCACCACCACCGGGACCCGTCACGGCATGCATGTCAATATTATGGGGTAATTTATTATCGGGGTGGTTTTTCAACGTTACTTTTACCTCGTCCCCGATACGGATTCGGATGAATTTCCCGGGAACACTCCCTCCAAATGTCCAATAAACATAACGTACACCGTTGGCCATCTCTGCTTCTTTTTCAATGATTTCCAATTCTACCTTCAGCCTGGTAGCCGGACGACTACCTACAGGTTCCGGAACCATGGGAGGAGCAACCAGCTCAGCCTGCATCTCACCGCTAACCCGAATTGTGGCAGCATCCTGCTGCTCCTGTGAACAGGCGATCATCACCAACAACAGGGCAACAGACATGATCTTGAAAATTCCCTGAAATATTTTAAGCATAGCGAAAGTCCTCTCTTTTATTTCCATCTTCAATAAATATTGCATGCATGTGATAAATAAATATAAAAAGACCTTGTTGTCCACAATTAAATTTTTTATAATGTTTTTAATGAATGAAACAAGGCATCAACCGAAAGGATTACAAATGGGTGAAATTCAAGGTGAGATCAGGCACAAGTCAGTGGGTCAATTGGTAAGCGACGATTTTCGTAGCGCCAGTGTTTTCAAATCATTTGATATTGATTATTGTTGCGGAGGCAAAAAAACGCTGGAACAGGCTTGTAAGGAGAATGACCTTGAAATAGTTGGCGTGGTTACCGCTTTAAATGAAGTGGTGAAGCAGCCCAAGGGATCTGGTATAGATTATCGTCAATGGAAGCTGGATTTTTTATGCGATTATATCGTAAATACACATCACGCCTATGTAAATAACGCCATAGATCAGATCAGCATGGATATTGTAAAAGTGCTCCGAGCCCATGGCTCCCCTCACCCTGAATTATTGGAGATTAAAGCCTGTTTTGATCAGCTTTCCAGTGAATTGACCACCCACATGAAAAAAGAAGAAATCATTTTGTTTCCATACATCAAGAAGATGGTCCAGGACCAGAACAGTAATCAGAACCCAAGCCGTCCGCCTTTTGGTTCCATTCAAAATCCCATCAATGCAATGGAAACAGAACATGTAGGAGCGGGAAAACTTATAGCCAGAATACGAAATTTAAGCAATGACTATACTGTGCCGGCCGATGGCTGTACGACATATGGAGTTACCCTGGCTGGTTTGCATCAATTTGAGGAAGATTTACATCAACATATCCACCTGGAAAATAATATCTTGTTTCCTTCAGCCATAAAGCTTGAAAAAGAAATATTTGGCAGTGAGTGAGGAGCTTGCAGATGTTATCAAAAAGTTGTGAATATGCTATCCGGTCTGTCCTGTGTATTGCCAGCAATCAAAAGAGTAACCCAGAACTTCGAATGGGTTTAAAACAGCTTTCAGAGACTCTGGATATTCCGGTGCACTTTTTGGGAAAGGTCATGCAACTCCTTACCCGTCATGGCATATTGAATTCTTTCAAAGGGCGGAACGGTGGATTTTTTCTCACGGAGAAACAACAGAATAATCCGCTTATCAAGATCGTTGCCGTCATGGACGGCTTACAAAGTTTCGAGCATTGCGCACTGGGATTACCGAGCTGCTCAAGTGAAAGACCTTGCGCCTTACATGATGATTTTGCACCTGTCCGGGATGGGTTTGCACTTGCCCTGAAAACACATACGATTGCCAGCCTCGTAGCATCGCATCAGAATGGCGAGATTTTTTTAGCCTCTGTTTCACCCGAGGAAACACGAGTAAAAAATTAGGGACACCCCTCATATTCTTCTCTTACAGGCAAATCCAATGTCGATGGGTATCCAAATAAGCAGCAAATCAGTGATCAGATGGCTAGAAAATGTTTAAAGAGGAATTGTATAGGTCAATAATTGAATAACTTGCGCCCTTAACGTCTGAGGTCGCTGCGCTTTTCTATTCTGGCGAAACTCGTGATTCAAGTTTTAGCTGCAGAAGGGTTAGCGAGGTAATAAATGACACAGCATGAGACACATAAATCACATCGCGTAGGCTGGTTGCGGGCAGCTGTTTTAGGGGCTAATGATGGTATCGTTTCTACAGCCAGTCTCATTATTGGTGTGGCGGCTGCCAACGCCACCCAGGCAAACATACTGCTAGCCGGTTTTGCTGGATTAGTAGCCGGTGCCATGTCCATGGCAGCAGGTGAATATGTATCTGTCAGTTCACAATCAGATACAGAAAATGCGGATCTCGCGCTAGAAAAAAAGTCATTAGAGAATAATATTGAATTTGAAAAAGATGAGCTGGCGAAAATATACCACGATCGGGGGCTTGATCCTGCTTTAGCAAGACAGGTTGCTGAACAATTAATGGCTCATGATGCCTTAGGAGCACATGCCAGAGATGAAATCGGCATATCAGAAACCGTGAGCGCTCTGCCAGTTCAAGCAGCTTTTTATTCGGCTGGGACATTTACCCTAGGGGCTGCACTTCCATTAATAGTGGCCTGGGTTATTCCAGGGAGATTTTTAATAACTGCAGTCGCCGTTTTATCGCTTGCTTTTCTAGGGGTACTTGGTGGACTGGCAGCACGAGCAGGCGGTGCATCAATGACTATTGGTGCAATCAGAGTAACTTTTTGGGGTGCGCTTGCCATGGGTTTAACCGCAGCAGTAGGTCGGCTCTTTGGCGTCGTAGCATGATGCCTGATCAGCCATAGCACGCTACGCTTTACATGCAGCTAACAGTTGGGTCAAGTTGACGCCAAAAAGCGGCGCAACGCACCCAGGAGGTTAGTTTTCCAGAAGGAAATAGCAGATAACCATGGAAATCAAAACAAGTATCCCTGATTTTGTGATTCGCGAAGCCCAGGAAGAGGATGTCCCTCTCATTCTTGCATTTATCCGTGAGCTTGCTGCTTACGAGCAGCTTGCCAACGAAGTGGTGACAAGCGAAGAAGTCTTGCGTGATTCCTTATTTGGAGATCGAATGGTTGCAGAAGTTCTGCTGGGATATTTCCAAGGAGAAGCCGTATCCTTTGCACTTTTTTTTCACAACTTCTCAACCTTTCTGGGACAGCCAGGAATCTATTTGGAAGACCTCTATGTGAAGCCGCACATGCGCGGTAAAGGACTTGGCAGGTCCATGCTAGCCTATCTCGCCCACCTGGCCCGCGAACGCAACTGTGGCCGCTTCGAGTGGTGGGTCTTGGACTGGAATAAGTCCGCCCTGAAATTCTACCGTTCCCTGGGAGCCGTTCCCATGGATGAGTGGACGGTTCAGCGGCTTGAAGGTGATACGCTGAATAATTTAGCAAATGAGTTTGTACGCGGGGATAAGCTATAACCATGCCCAGACTACGTCCTTTGGGTTTCAGTCTGACGAGCTTGGAGGTGCCGATAACAAAAAAGAGTCAAAATGAAACGCCACTCGCTGAAGGAAAACATGGGATCAAAAAATCATTACCGATTCCATTTACCCTATCAACATCTAGCTCCAACTTTTGGAAATAACTGGTTTTCTCTCAAAGCTGAAGCCTTTGCTCGTTTTTTTGGTACCCCCTTCTTTCTCATCACCCAAACCATCATTGTGGGAATATGGATTGCCATCAACCAGTATGGCCTGACTCATTTTGATGCCTACCCATTCATTCTTTTAAATTTGGCCTTTAGCCTGCAGGCTGCCTACGCAGCTCCATTAATATTATTGGCGCAAACCCGGCAGGCAGAACGGGACAAGGCACACACCGAAGCAGACGCAAAACATAGGGAAGATCTGGCTGCTGCCAGTGAAAAACGTGAGCTTTTTGCTTCTGAACAAACCGCTCAGGTACTTGAACTATTAAAGAAAAATACCGAACTTACTGAATTGACTCAAAAGCTAAGCGAACGTATTGAAGTGCTAACCAGCGAAGTACACAACAAATTTATTAATCAATAGACCTGACCATGCATGGCTCTATAATCTTGTCACTGAAGTGCCTTAGATACTTATATTGATTGTACTCTATGGACTGGCTTTGCATGCAGCGACATCAGATTTATTGATGGGAGTTCTTGCCTTCACAGAGCAGAAAATGACCGAACCACGGTCTGACAGGAATTCAATGACGAGATCGTAAAGCCTGCCTTGAGACGTACTCAAATTCGAAAGGCGTTAAGATGAAAAGTATCCTGGCCACCCATGCCTCTATTCTGCAGAAGATTCCCCTTATTATCAGTAAAAAATATGGGCTTCGATCTGACCAGATTAAGCTGGGAAACATTTCCACAATTGATGAGAGTATCATGACCTTCCAACTGTCATTTTTTGATCCTCAGAGCAGCCCCAGGGAAGAAATTATTTTAACCTTCGAGCTCCGGGAAAGTGCTCCCCACATGCTATATTTTGAGACACTCATCGGCCTTAAAGGCTATGAAAAATCCAATGAGTATCATGGTTTGGATAATGAAATTATCAAATACATCACGATTAAAATGGATGAGTAAGCGGAGCTGTCTTGGTGGCAATTTGATGCGAATGACCATTCAATTGATCAATGGTCATGGAATAAAACCGATCATCGAGCACCCTAATCCAGGTTGACCGATAGCTTAATAAGCACTAGAACCAATAAGTCTCATGACTTCATCACACCCAGATAATCCTGAATCAAGTCCAAGCACTCCGGGCTTTTTTCGCAAATTACCCCGCAGTATCTGGATGCTTGGCCTGGTGTCCCTGTTCATGGACGTTTCATCGGAGCTCGTTCACAGTCTCCTCCCCATATTGATGTCCACGACTCTCGGTGCCAGTATGCTTACCATTGGCGTCATTGAAGGCCTGGCTGAGGCAGCCGCGGCCATCACCAAAGTATTTTCAGGCGTCATCAGTGATTATTTTCAGAAGCGTAAGCTTCTGGCTGTACTGGGTTACGGTCTGGCTGCGCTCACCAAACCGATATTTCCGCTGGCCACCTCCATTGGATGGGTGTTCGGAGCACGGCTGATTGACCGTATCGGTAAAGGCATTCGTGGCGCACCGCGTGACGCGCTCATTGCAGATATAACCCCCGCGAAATTTCGAGGAGCCGCCTATGGTTTACGGCAGGCACTTGATTCGGTGGGAGCCTTTGTTGGTCCGCTCCTCGCTGTTCTCTTTATGATCATGCTGGCAAATGATATCAAAGCGGTGCTATGGGTGGCTGTTATCCCAGCGTTTATCGCCGTATTTATACTGATTACCGGGGTACACGAACCCAAGGCCTCTGATCCCAGCAGCACTCATAGAAAGCGTCTGACTTTTAATGCCACCAAACGCCTGCCTCTGCGCTACTGGTTTATCGTTGGGCTCGGAGCCGTATTTACCATGGCCCGGTTTAGTGAAGCATTTCTCATACTGCGTGCTCAGGACGTGGGGTTGGCTATGGGCTATGTGCCGGTTATCATGATTGTGATGAATGTTGTCTATTCCCTGTTTGCCTATCCAGCAGGGGTAGCGGCCGATCGATTTTCAGCACCAACCCTGCTACTATGGGGACTGGGTGTCCTCATCGCTGCTGATATCGTCTTGGCCATGGCTACCTCAGCAGGGGCGGCCTTGCTGGGCTCGGCATTCTGGGGGCTGCACATGGCTTTTACTCAGGGCTTGCTTTCGAAACTCGTTGCCGAAGCGGCACCAACTGATCTGCGTGGCACGGCCTTTGGGCTTTTCAATATGGTGAGCGGCGTGGCCGTCCTACTGGCCAGCGTGATTGCCGGATTATTGTGGAGTCTCTTTGGTGCCTCGGCTACCTTTTTGGCTGGCGCATCCTTCGCAGCTCTCACGGCAACCGGACTGCTCCTTTATCGATTTGTTTTACCCAAACGGGGGTACAGAAATGGCGACTAATCTAGGAGAACGATATGAACCCATTTATTAAACACAAGATCCTGAAAGATTTACCCTATGAGCTGATGGTAAACCCAGATAAGGACGCAATACGCCTTTTTGTAATAAAGAAAAGACAACGACATCTTTGGTTACACTCTGTCTATGCAGGCTTCGGTGTCTTTATGCTCATTCTAAATTTGGTTTTACTAAAATTTGAACCCGTGAACATTTTAAATATGCTGGTCGCTGCAGGTATCGCGCTCCAGGGGTTCTGGGGTGTCTTTCAGGCCAAAAAAATGCTTGTTTCTCAGGGGGAGCTGGATGATCTCTTAGAGGCTTTCGGGGACAGGCAAGAAGCTCGTCACCATTAAGCCCACGCCATGCCTATTAAAAGTATCCACACCCCGCGATTAAAGCTGCGCCCCTTTACCATGGCGGACGTGGATACTTTCTTCAAGATTCTTACTGAGCCAGGTATCATGCGATATTTCCCCAACAGTGACACCCCCACCTACGCGAGAGTAGAAAAGATCATCAAAGATCAGATGAAACATTATCAAGACCATCAATTTGGATGGTGGGCGGTGGAAGAAATCGATGTCGGGAAGTTAATTGGCTGGAATGGCCTGCAATATCTTCCGGAAACCAACGAAGTTGAGGTAGCGTATCTGCTCTCCAGGAAGAAATGGGGACAAGGTCTGGCCAGTGAAGGTGCCCAGGCCAGTTTGCAGTTCGGGTTTGAAGTCTTGCAGCTCGAAACGATCATCGGGATCACCCATCTGGAGAACAAAGCCAGCCAAAAAGTACTTGAAAAGATTGGGATGCATTCAAGAGAGAGAAATCATTATTTTGGGATGGATTGTTACAAATATATCATTCATAACCCGAAGCACTCCTCTGAACCAAGTGCTGACAAACCACAATAGACACTCGAGGATATCCATGGCATTCTTACCCCCGCATTTCCAGCCACCAACTCAGATCAATACTGAAACTTTCCTGCTACGCCCCATCACCATACACGATGTGATCAAGGATTATGATGCTGTGATGTCCAGCCGGGATCATCTCTGGGAACGCTTTGGGGAAATGTGGGGTTGGCCTCCTGCCAATCTTTCTCTGGAGCAGGATATGATCGATCTGGCCTGGCATCAGAAAGAAGCTCAGCTGCATTCCAGCTTTAACTATGCCGTGATTAGCCCGGATCAATCCCAACTTTTGGGTTGTGTTTATGTGGATCCACCAGTCATTGATGGCACCGAAGCAGACGTTTGGTTTTGGGCCAGACAGAGTGAATTGGCTGGTGGCTTGGAATCAAAGCTGGAGCCATTTATCACACAATGGCTGGCTGATCATTGGCCTTTTCAGATCGTTAGCCTGAACAAGCAGGTGATACAGCTGAAACCAGATAGGACTATCTAGTCACCGCTCATCTTCGTATATGAATCTATGCATGAAGAAAAGCTACTCCCTCACCGTATGGATAAAGCACTAGCCTTATTTGCTTTTTCTCTTAAGGTTAGGATGAAAGCGAGGACAACAAATGCGAGAAATTCGAAGTGAAATAGATATTGCTGCACCACCAACGACTGTGTGGGCCATTCTCACCAACTTTGAAAAATGGCAAACCTGGAACCCCATCGTCAAGCGGGTTAGAGGGGTCGCTACCCGTGGATCCAAACTCAATGTGAATATGCGGGGCAAAGAGGGCCAGGAGGGACAACACTACGTGGCCACCATCACCACCTTTGAAGAACCCCTGTTTTTCCGTTGGCGGGCTAAAATGATAGCTGATTTTCTCTTCGCCAATGATAAGGTATTCGAGTTGAAAGAGACCCCGGGTGGTACCAAACTGGTCCATACCGAAGCCTTTAGCGGCATCCTGGTATCCCTGTTCTGGGGTAAACTGGATAAACAGGTTCCCACCATTTTGAAAACCATGAACGAAGCCGTGAAAACCAAGGCTGAGACTTAGTCCCCGCAGAAGTGGCTTGAGAGAAATAAAAAGAATATCCTGGTTCATCTGTATCGTCGTGCTTCTGGTGGGTCTGGTTGAACTCCAATCAGAAATATCCAAACGCAAGCCGATCTAAGTTCCCTTAAAAAAAAGCAGCCGGACCAGCCGACTGCTTTTTTCTAAGCCTGATAGATCGGCTTTACTTCAATCTAAAAATAATCGGTATAAACATTCTGACCGGTACTGGTCTATCTCTTTGATAGGCCGGGCTGAAAGGCGTTTTAAGCACCGCTGCCATGGCCGCTTCATCCAGTCCCGTGCCAGGTAATCCACTGTAAATGGATACTTCTTTTACTATCCCATCAATTCCTATCAATGCTTCCACTGTTACACGACCTTCCTGACGAGCCTCAATGGCAATGGGTGGATAAACCACATTGCGCATGATGGCCTGGGTTCCGCCGATGGGTTCGGGTTTTACTTCTGCTTGCCAGAAGGGGATTTCGGGAATATACAGAGGTGGTGGTGCATCAAAATACTCAAATGGTGTATCACCAAGGATAATCCCCTCCATCTCAACGTCAATATCCTCATCTTCAGACTCAACGGGCAAGGTGGGACGCAGTGGCGTCAAGACCTCCGGGGGTTGGCTGGTGGCTGGAATAGAGAGCACTTCAACCGGAGGGGGCACATAGGGTTTTTCAGCGATGACCCCACTTCTAAAATTGGGAATGCTATAAAAGGAAATGATGGCCGCCAGAAGCGTGACAATGGCTCCAATTTCAATGTGTTTGCGTTCTTGATTTTTTACGGATACCCATGGATACTGTGCTATCATTTTTCACCTCCAGATCGTTAGCGTTGGCAGTGTGTCGCTCCAGGTCCTCCTTTCACCCCTTGTTATCATTTCAGTTCATAATGTCGAACCGTGAGTCGATTTTTCGACCTGCGGGTAATGTAACACCTGGTTTTGGTGAAAAACAAAGTTCAATTTGAAGCACAGGAAGTGGCCGGATCATTCTGTTTGGAAGTTGCTGTTCGAGGATCGGGTCCAAAAAGCTGAAGTGGGCGCAAACAAAAGTGATTATGAGCCGTCTATGCCTCTGAGAGGCCTCAACGAGTTTAGCCGTCAATTAAATGTGGAGATAAAAAAAGGCCAGATGAAAATCCGGCCTTGGGGTAATACTAGGATGTAGGTTTTAACCGTTTTTGAGTCGAAACACCACGGGTACAGAGATACGAACCGTTACCGGTTTATCGCGCTGATAAGCTGGTTTCCATTTGATCGTCTTGATGGCATCCATGGCGGCTTCATCCAAACCGGTCTTGGGGATACCCTTCAGGATGATGGTTTCCACGACGCGACCGTCTTTACCAATGGTAGCCTGTACAATGACCGTTCCTTCGATACCTGCTTCACGGGCGATTTCAGGATAGATAACGGCCTTCTGAATAGCTGCATAACCACCCATGGGCTCCGGCGGTTCGTCATAGGCGATGAAAATGACGTTGCTTTCAGGGGGTGGCGGTGGCTCATCCAAAATCTCAAAGTCTTCCAGATCGGTTTCTTCAATAGTGAAATCTTCATCGATTTCTTCATCTTCAGATTCGATTGGAATGGAAGGACGGGCTGGTGGCGGCGGTTTATCGAACTGTTGGGTTTCCGGTGGAATCTCAATGTTCTCAATAGGCGGTATATAAGCCTGTTCTTCAAGCTGTTCAGTTTCGAACTTGGGAATGATATATAGGACCAGGGTAAACAAAAACAGCACAAGCATAGCACCGATTTCAAGATATTTTCGATGCTGTAGTTTGACCGAGGCATGGGGATATTGTTGTTCTATCATAATCCTACTCCCTCGGTTTGGCTGAATAATTAAGCTTTAGGGCACCGGCTTCTCTAAGTTCCTGGTGTATGTCTGTAATCACATCCATCTCAGCCATTCTATCAGCTTTCAAGGAGGCGGTCATCTGGGGATCTGCGAGAATTTTCTCATACATAATGGTACGAATTTTTCCCATGGTTACAATCTGATCATCAATGGAAATAGTTCCTTCAGAGGTAGCCCAAATGTGTGAGACGTGCTTATTACCTTCCAGTTTGGCGATTTTTTTTGCTTCAGGAAGAATGAGTTTTAATCCCTGAAACTCACGCAGAACGGTGACCACCATGAAGAAAATCAGCAACATGAAGATGATATCAGGAAGCGAGGATGTTGGAATCCCGGCTTCAATTTTCATTTTTCGTTTTAAACGCATGATCTAGCTCTCCGGGTCAGCAATAGAAATACGTGTCGCGTTGGCCTGTTTCAGCTGGTCAATCACCTCAATGTAATCCTTATATTTGCTGCGTGCGTCCGTTTTGACAGAAAAAATCATCTTGTCATTGGTTGCCAGCGATCTTTTTGCAAATATCTTCAATTCGCGGACATCGATAACCTGGATGTCGCCCTCGTGACTCACCGCAATCTTACCAGAAGCATTCACCAGAATATTTGTGATATTCTTGGGATTCACTTCGGTGGTATTGCCCTTTTCCGGCAGGACCATACCCAGACCTTTATCCATATCAATGGTTGTGGTCACCAGGAAAAAGAGCAACAGCATGAATACAATATCCGGGAGGGATGCTGTGGGAATTTCACCACCACTTTTATTTCTTTTTTTCTTTACCAGCATAGTATCAACTAACCCCGGTTATGGTGTTATTATTTTTTCTGAAGCGTCTCAATAGTATCAATAAGATTTATGGACGATTCTTCCATTTTGATAATCAGTTTATCAATCATGAATGTGAATACATTCTGAGAAAACTGAATAATCATAGCAACAACCAAACCGAATAATGTTGTCAACAAGGCCTGGGAAATACCCACAGCCACCAATGCCGGCTGAATATCATTTGCAGCGGCAATGGACTCAAAAGCGTTAACCATACCAGACACTGTCCCTGTAAAGCCAAGCATAGGTGCCAGCGAAACAACAGTGGATAACCAGATCATGTTATTCTCAAGGAAAGACATTTCGATCGATCCAGCACTTTCAATAGCTTTTTCAACAGCAACTGTACCGCGATCAGCTCTGGAAAGACCGGCAAGATAAATCAAAGGTACCGAACCAGGAGTTGAACGACAAACTTCCATTGCGGCCTCAACACCCTGCTCTTTTAAAGTAACATCAATTTGTTTTAAGAAAGATTTGGTCTGTATGGTCGTTTTCATCAAGCTGATAAAACGTTCCACCACAAAAACTAGTCCAAAAATAAAAACCCCGAGAATCGGCCACATAAAGGGCCCACCGTTATAAAACCACGCAACCATCCGGTATTACCTCCTAATCCTATATAATTTCAACTTGATTTGACCAAGCGCATAATCATAGTTTCATACGTATCTAAAGTCAATCAAATTCCCGCCCAGACCTAGAGTTTCTAGCTTATCTGAACCTGTTTTATAAATAATCTGCAGCTTCTGCAATTTCACGGGCTTCCTTAAAGTGTTGACGAGCTTCCTGGATTTGATTATCCATGAGTGTCCTCACCTGATACTGCTCGTTACGTCCCCAGAATTTTGCTGCAAGTTCACTCTTAATATAATAGCGAATTGTCTGATCATCCTCGCGGATTTTTTCCCTGTCCAACTTGAGATCTTCGAGGGCAAACATCTTCTCGTAAACCTCTTCCATCAGTTTATCGTCGACGGTATAATTCTTAAAAAAGTCTTCCCAGTCCTCCCCAAGCTCTGGGTGGTCAACTGCATAATCTGATGCAATCTTGAAGAAAAACCGAATATCAGCACGCCTGACATTGGCGAGATCCCGGGTAATGGTGTCTGGATCTTCCAGCGTCACATCGGGAGTGATACCTCCACCACCATAAACTGTACGACCTGTTTTGGTTTTGTATATTGGTTTATCCTTAAAACCCGTGGTGTCTTTGCCATAATCCTTGTCATATAGCTCAGCATAATAATCCTGGGCATCACCATTTTCATATTGGCGCTGAATCAAGCGACCACTGGGAGTGTAGTACCTGGCGACCGTCACACGAACGGCTGACCCATCACGCAGGGGATATTGACGCTGGACCAAGCCTTTTCCAAAACTGGTCTCTCCCACGACCATGCCTCGATCCAGGTCCTGTAGGGCGCCGGCCAATATTTCACTGGCAGATGCCGACCCACGATTTATCATGGCAATAATGGGCTGTTTGTAGTAAGTGGGTTTATGCTTTGAAAACATTTCCTCGTTGGCATTTTTCAAGCGACCTTTGGTGGACAGAATTTTCTCACCACCGGGTAGGATATAATCAACAATCTTGATCACTTCATCCATATAGCCACCACTATTGTTCCTCAAATCAATAATCAGACGCTCCATGCCCTGGTCCTGAAGCTCTGCAATGGCTGTGATGACTTCTTCGGAAGTTGTCGACGAGAAGCGATTGAGCAAAATGTAGCCAGTACCATCATCCATGACAAATTTCGCCAAAACACTGTAAATGGGAATTTTATCCCGGTAAATAGTGACGGGAACCAGGTCTGTCTCTCCAAGTCGGGCAATTTCAAGATCGACCCGGGAGCCCTTGGGCCCACGCAGTTTGTCAAAGACACCATCCCTGGTAATCTTATAAGCTGATGCTTTATCAATTTTGACAATCTGATCTCCAGGAAAGAGCAATCCGTCTGAAGGAGATCCTACAATAGGTGTAATGACGGTGATATAGTTATCGATAATGTCAAATTCGATGCCTATTCCCTCAAAATTTCCTCGAAAACTTTCATTAATCTGGTCCATGCGGTCAGCCCCGATGAAAACTGAGTGGGGGTCAAGGGCTTCCATGAGACCATTTTGGGCACCAATCATCGTTTTATCCCAGTCAACATCTTCAACATAATTGGTGTTGATGATTTTGACCATGTCCTGGAAATCTCTCCATTTATCGTAAAAGTCGCTTCCCTGGGCAAATAATGCCTGTCCTGAGGGACTCAGCGCAAAAACGCCAATGAGGACGAGGGCGGCAACCGAAATGTGTTTTAATATTTTCATAACTCTTTGCTAATCCTTGTTTTCTTCCAAGGTTCCTGATTAAATAACGGCACGTAAAATAACGGCGACATTGATTTGATGAAAGCACCCATTTGAGCGTTACGCTATAATATTACACAATTCAGTAACAATCGGGAGTATGGAGTCTCTACTGAGAGCGCTGAAGGGTTAAGCGCTCCTCTACGCAGATTAAAGTATAACGTAGAGTTGGAAGCGGAAGAAAAGCGCCCGCAAAGGAACTTCCTTAGAGTCCGTAATAACCTTATTGTGGTACAACTTCCAGCTACCTGCTGAGGCAACCTGTTCATTCCAACCTGCAATGGTTTTAAACCCCATGGATCGTGAAATATCAAAGCGCATTCCCAGATAGGGTTGGAGAACCGGGGTCCAGGCGGATACCTCGAAGGCTTTTCGCGGGATCGTGCCTGACACAATGTCATCCCAGCTTTCATTGGCGGGAGAGGAACTGGCAACCAGGGAAGCCTGGCCTATCCCAAACATGGATCCACCCAATAATTTGAGCCGGGATCTTGAATGGGTATTGAATTCAGCGGTGATTCCAACGCTGCTTAAAACAAAATTGACGGTATAATCAACATTCGAGGCATCCTGGGCAGAAGCAATGTATTCACCCTGACCGGCATACATACCAATGGTCCAGTGAGGAGTCACTTCACCAAAGCCCTCGAACCCAGTCACGACCATCCCATTGCTATTGATGCCCGTAACTTCTGCAACATCTGATATATCGAAGTCAGGTGTAAAACTGCTCAACAAACCGAATGCAGTCTGATCCAGCTCAAGTGAAATCATATACGAAAAGGATGGGCCAATGGCACCATGCAGAACGGTTTGACCTTCAGCGAATTGTGCCTGAAGTGAACCCGTAACCAAGACAGCAGACAAGAAGATACTTAACCATGGTTTCATTTTCAAAACTCCTCCCTGATCCTATCAGTAGATTGCAGGTCGTTAATTATATATGGCTGATATAATGTGTCACCTGACAAATTGTCATCCATTTCAACTCAAAACAAGTAGTTGACACAATATACCATCACTCATTTTTTTACACAAGTCTTTTAAGAATTTACTTTAAGTGTCAGGCTAAATTTATATTGCATACAGGGGCTTAGCTCCATAAATTGATTAAAAGTTTGGAGTAGGATTCAAAAGTTTTAATCGTAAAGAAGTGGGTTCCCATGATGAGCAAACATTTTTTTAGCCATGTAGCAGTACGTCATATCTGGTTCGTTCCCCTCCTGGTCATTCTGATGACGAGCAGTCTCTGGAGTGCCAATGGTCTACGCGATATTAGCCATTTAAAGGATCTGGGTGACCTGGACCATGATGGCAACAATGATTTTGGTGCTATTCGAAACACCAAGGGTAATGGGTCAGAGCTCATTGCATTTGAAATGACACCCGATGGAAATTTTGAGGTGACTTGGCGTTTTGCCTTACCGGAAAACCTGGTGGGTGAATGGGCAGATTTCACGCTGACCGACCTGAATTTGAATGGCCGACCTGAACTTGTAGCCATTACCAAATTGATTTCTGCTGCCGCAGGCAACAGTGCGCCATGGGTGTATGGCTTTGAATGGTCCGGGAAAGATTTTGACTATGTCCCGACTTTTCAATGGGGCTGGACACCGGATAATGGACTTTATGCCCGGCCAACCCAAATCATAGCAGGCGATATTGATAATGATGGACTCACCGAACTTATCTTCTCATTGAGTGCACCTCAGGCCAACCTATTAATTGTTGAAATTAAAGGCGATCTCAGCTCATCTGATATTCAGATTGAATATGCTGGACTGCCTGAAGAAATGACCCGTATACCCTCCTCAATCATGCTGGCCATCAATGATGTGAATCATGACCATCAGGATGATATCGTTGTGTTTCAAAAACGTGGCGCCAAGTTGAGTTCTGCCGGCATTACATCATCAGCTGAAGATCGTTATAAAACCATTGACTATCGTGATGTGAAACTAGAAACCGGAGCAGGCGAAATCGTGAACACCACAGGCATCGCCACGGCTGATCTGGATGGCTCCGGATTTGAAAAAATTTACTTCGGCAGCTCCAAGGGAAATATCTACCAATATAGCTCTACGGGCAAAAACAAGTTATGGAGTTCATTCTCTGGGCCAATTAATCAACTTTCATTTACTGAACTGGATGGAGATGGTTTGACCGAATGCCTGATCCGTACCGGCGATCGGGTACACTATCTTGAACAGAATATCAAAGATGGACGTTATGAAAGTTTTTCCTCCTTGATCGAAAAAGAAATAAATGCTTCAAATGCCCTGCCATTCCATGATGGCCTCCTGTTAGAGAAATCTGGCCCTTACCAATTCATGGCTATTACTCCCAATGAGCAGGATATTGTTGAGGCCACAGATGAACCCGAAGCAGTCACGGAAGCACTTTCTGCTATGGAGGCCGAAGCGACAATTCCTGATATCCCGGAAAAACTCCTGTCTGAACCCATGGAAGAAAAAGCCAGCGCTCCTGAAATTCGCAGAAAACCCAAGGCACCGGATGTCATTTTGCATGTTGGGGAAAACTTTTCCCATGCGATTCCTCGCCAGGATGAGATGGACCCGGGACAAGCCTATGTCAAATTCAAGACCTACCCCGAAGGCATGCGTCTGGGAAAAGATTTCATACTCAGATGGAACCCCGCTAAAGATCAATTGGGATATCATCAGATTTCCTACTCATTTGGGCAGCAATTGGATACGACATTTTCCCTGTATGTCAATCATATCCCGGAAATTTTCTCAACACCTCCGCCACTGGCCCAGACTGGACAACAATACCTCTATCAGGTACAGTTGGAAGATTTAAATCAGGAACAGTATTTTGAATTCGAGCTTATTTCAGCACCCACTGGAATGCAGGTTGATGAAGAAGGGCTGGTACGTTGGCTGCCCAGTGATACACAGCTTGACTCACAATATGTTACGCTCAGTGTCAGCGATGGTTTTGAAAGAGTTTTGCAAAAGTTCACCCTCTATGTCAACATATTGCCCGTCATCCTTGAGAAGCCAGGACCGGTTGCCTTTATTAATGAACCCTATGTGGGGCAGGTTAGTATTCAGGATAAGAACAGTAAGAATAGCGCTCGTCTGATTCCCTTGCGTACACCCAAAAATCTCATTCTGGAATCATCTGGAAGAATCACCTGGACTCCTGAACCGAAGCAAACCGGTTTCCATGATATTCTGTTTGAATTGACTGATGATATGTCCACCATGCTGGATTCATTCACCATTTTTGTCAACACATCACCTGTGATTATTTCCAAATATGATGAGCATGTGCCGGTAGGAAAACCCTGGAACTACAAGGTGGAGGTCACCGACCCCAACAACAATCAGGATATCAGCTATCTTTTATCAGAAAGCAGTATACCCAATTTAACCATCAGCCGTCGTGGTCATATCACCTGGACACCCACCGAGGCAGAATTGGGGCAACAGACCTTTACCATCTCTGTGTCCGATGGCCTCAGGGATGATTTGCAAAAAGTGACCGTTTACGTAAATGGAGCACCTGTCCTGGGAACGGTAAGCGATACGCTGGCAACCGTTGCGCGACCCTACACCACCCTCCTGCCCGTAACCGACCTGAATAAGGATCAAAAATTAAATTTTGCCTTTTTGACGGCTCCTAAGGGGATGATAATTTCTCCTACCGGTCAAATCACCTGGACCCCAACCAAAGAGCAGAAAGGCTGGAATGAGGTTTTTGTAAAAGTCTCCGACAAGTATAGCTCAGACACTTACAAATTTGCAGTCTATGCCAACGCACCGCCTGTCATCGTTTCTAAATCGGATACCATGGCCATCGCTGGTCAAGAGTATACCTACGAGATTAAAGCTCTGGACTTGAACACAGACCAGAAATTGGTTTACAAGGTTTATGATGCGCCCGTAGGTGTTCACCTGGTTAATGAATCTATCGTAAAATGGACTCCCAAAATAGATCAGATTAATCAGGCGCAATTTAAAGTGAGTGTGACCGATGGATACATCACCAATGTGCAGAATGTCCAACTGTTTGTGAATGCCTTGCCGGAAGTGACTTCAACCCCGTCTCCTGTCGTCCTGATGGATCGTGAGTATCGCTATCAAATGGCTTCACGGGATCTCAATGAAGATGGGATAAAGTACACCAAGATACTCCTGCCCAATGGGGCAGAAATGAATGAAGCTGAAGGTCTCATTACCTGGGTGCCAGATGGGTCCAATGATGGTGCCAATAAGTTCATCATCGAGTTGACCGACTCCCGGGGGTCATCCAGCTTTCATGAATTTGAAGTGAATGTTTTTAAGGATCCCAAGGCACCCATTAGACAGATGGGAGCTTTTTTGATAACTTTAGCCGGAATCGGCGCCATGTTCATCATGAAATTCCTGTACTGATCCTACATCCAAACAGGATAAAAAGCCCATCGCTAAGCAATGGGCTTTTTTTTGCCAAAACTTTCATGTCGGTAAATATTTACTGAAGGATTAAATGGATAAGTCGAACCAAATCCTGAACCGTCACCAGGGTGTCATAATTCAGGTCCCCTGCCAACACGAGCTCTGGTGAAGGGGGCAGGTTGCCTAAGATCAAATTGACCAGAATCACCACATCCTGAACATTGGTCGCGTAATCCTGATTCATATCACCTGAACCGGCAGGCCAGATTGAAGCCGCCAGCACGGCATGGTGGAGGTTCAGTCGGCCACCTGTCACGGTAACACCATCCAGCGAAGCCAGGAGATCAACTGAGGACAATAATAATGATTTGAAGACTTGGGATGCCAGAGCAGGACTGTCCTCGTAATACTGGGCCAACTGGGGACTGGCGGCCGCATGCATGAGGGCCACCGCTCCGGTTACATGGGGCGCTGACATGGATGTACCGTATTTGGTGGTGGTGCCCTGGTTATAATTGGTTGATAAAATACCGTAACCCGGCGCTGCTAAATCAATGGAGACTGCTCCAAAACCAGCAGAATAGACTAATGCATCGCTCTTGTTTGAATTGGTCACGGTGATCAAATATGGACTGGTACAGCTGGTAGGCAAATCACCTGAATTATCGACATTCACATTCACGTTGGCCGTGGCAGCAATGGACAGGATGCCGGCTTCTCCCATGGCATTATACATATCATTCCAGACGGGCATGGTATCACAAGAAACATAATTCTCGCCAAAACTTGAATTGGCACTCACCACAAAAGCGCCTTCCAGACCATCTGAATCCAACCAGGCCAATTTTTGCTCCAGAACATAAGTATAGGCTTCCATGGCCACAGCCTCTGTGGTGCTGGCACCGGCCACAATCATAAGCTGAACATCCCAGTTAACGCCAGCCACCTGATTGGCATTGTTTGAATGAGCGCCTACAATACCAGCCACGTGGGTGCCATGGCTGGCATCCGAATTTGTCTGGGGAATACTCCCGTTGTGGGCATAGGCATTCCAACCCAGGGAATCATCTACCCAGCCATTGTCGTCTTCATCAATACCATTGCCTGCAATGTCCGCCGGATTCGACCAGAAGTTCGCCTGTAAATCCTGGTGATCCATATCGCAACCACCATCCACAATGGCTGCCACGATTGTCCTCCCCAGCACGGTTTCCCCGCCCGTACTGATGTCCCAGGCCTCGGGAGCATCGATATCGGCGTCTTCAATTCCAGACGGATTGCCATTCACATCAAGGCCCGTGTTGTGAAAATTCCATTGCTGGACAAACAGCGGATCATCGGGTGTATTACGGAGACTTAAATAGTGATTCCTTTGAGCATATTTGATTTCAGGAATATTCTCAACCCGTCGACGGGTTTTGGAGAGTTGATTCTTTTGAATATCTACACGCAGTAGCCACAGATTCAGGGGTCGACTCACCTGTCTCACAATTTCCAGATTATCAGCCATGATGATCATTTCAATATCTGCCTGAGTGATTCCTGCATCAAAACGTACGAGGAGTTCATTTTCGACAAAGCGAGCAGGTCCGCCACAGACAAAGGTTGCGAGAAGAACTGAGATTAATATGGTACGTTGCAAATACGGCATCATAAATTTTTCATCACTAAACTAAGCATCCACATCTTCCAAGCAGGTGACCCATCACACACTTAGCAATATGCTAGATGAGTAGTATAATCACGATTTAGAGAAAACAGGGGTCTTTTTTTAAGAGATATCTGAAGGGTAAAAGGGGTGGCGCATTGGTTTTTAGAGTCGATAGGCAATGGAGATCTGGCTTACCCAGCCAGCGGCACCAAAACTCTGAGTGGCGGATTCGATAAGCATCCCTTGCCAGTCAATGGCAAAGCCGCCAGTGGTCCCTGCAATAAAATCGGATTCCGTAACGCCCGTCTGCAGATCAAATCGATTTGAATTCACACCGAGGCGCACCCTGAAATTCCGGTGAAGCAGGATTTCACCGCCCAGGGCAAAGCGAATTTGATCGTTGAAGTCATATATGCCTTCCAGGTTGAGTCGCAAGGGCAAGTGGGACAGTATTTTTGAGCTCCCGATATGTAGCTGAGTAGGGAAGCTTTCGTCATTTTCACCCAGAGCCACAGAGGCCAGATACACGCCGATGGTCAGAGAATCCTCCTGATTGTGATACACACCGCCCAGGTCGTAGTAAAAATCACCCCCGGTGCTTCCATCAGCCACTCGGGTAAAGCGACCCACGCGACCGCCGAGACGTATCCCTTCTGAAAATTTGAAGGCATAACCCAATGCGGCAGCCAGCTCGTGATAACCGAAGGTACCTTGATTTGTGCCAACAATATCCGTTTTGTCAAACAGACCATAATCAAAATAAATCAATTCAGCGCTGATACGATGACGCTCCAGGGGCAGCAGACCGGCAGCCGAGAAACCCTGAATACCCACCAAATGATTGACAAAACCAACCTGACCCTGCAAGCCCTGGACAAAACTGGCGCTGGCCGGGTTGCCCTGAATATCAATCTGTCCCGATGGATCAACAGAACGACTCCCACCCATAGCGGCAGAGCGGTTGCTAAAGGGATAGGTTAATAATTGATGAGACGGCGTTTCGGCAAGTGCTACTGCAGTCAGCAGGAGGCCTAATACAATTCTGGAGTTAATCAAGTTCATGACCCTGGTATACATGCCTTAAAATGATTTTTGTTTCCAGATAAAACACGACTTTTTATTCTCAACCTTGAATTTCCCATATTCATTCACTGAAAATAAATTTTAATTCACCTCTGATAAAAGAGGTTATCCTCTCAATTTCACAATAATGCTAAGCTAGCATTTCAACCTGAACTACTTTAGTTTGAGGGCTATATGACTCTAACTGCCGCCATCCTCATCGCCTTTGTTTTACTTATCCTTCTGACTCGTTTTGTTACCAAAAAAATGTATGCGCTCAAACCCAGGCGCCATGTTGATACTCCTGAAAAACTGGGCATCGAATTTGAAGAAGTTCATTTCCCCACTGAAAATAATAAAACATTATATGGTTGGTGGATTCCCGCCAGTAAAAACAGCCAACAGGCACCGACCCTGATCCTGGTTCATGGATGGAGCCACAACCTGGGTCGCATGCTCCGCTACATTCAGCACCTGCATCCCCTCAAGTACAACCTCCTGGCCTTCGATGCCCGGCATCATGGCTCCAGCGACCTGGATGATCACGCCTCCATGTACAAATTTGGCCGGGACATCAAAGCAGCTGTGCAATACGCCCTTTCCCGAGACATCGATACCCATAAAATCGGCGTCCTCGGACTATCCATTGGAGGCGCGGGATCAGTTTATGCCGCGGCCATTGAACCGGCCATCCAGGCGGTGGTGACGGTTGGAGCACCGTCTCATCCTGCCGATGTGATGAAATATGAATTTAAGAAACATCACCTCCCGGCACCCATCATCTGGTTGATTTTGAAACAGATCGAAATGCGAATCGGTGTAAAATACGAGGAATTTGCTCCCATAAATAATATCGGCAAGGCTGACGCCGCCTTTCTGGTTATTCATGGTGAAGATGATGATGTCGTGCTTCCCCCACAGGGGAAAAGGCTCAGTGAAGCTGCTCGACCCGGGCAGTGTGAATATTGGCCCATTGCAGGTCGTGGACATTCCAACTGCCATCATGAACCCGGCTTTTGGGCGCGCGTCGATACTTTTTTTCAGACTCAGTTTAAGAAAGGATAGAAAGCGTATGAAATTCAAGTTTGGACTCATTACCATTTTCGTTTTCAGCCTCTTGTTTAGCAGTTGTATTGCACCTCAAAACCCCCTGGCAGGCATTGATATTCCCGTACCAGGCAATGCCGATGAGTCATATTATTTCTTCCGGGGAGCCAAAACCATTTTATTCAAACAGAATGATGATCTCACTCAGGCCAAAAAGGATCTGGAGCGGGTCATCAAGCTGGACCAATACATTCTCTATCCTGAGGCTTATCCTTTCCTGGTTGAAGTATACCATCGACTGGAAATCAGTGATAGTGCGAGTTGGATTTACCCGGAAGCTTTCCGAAAAATAGAGAGTGATCCAAACTTGGCAGAAAAATATTCACAGCGCTTTAAGACCTGGCAAAAGTCCTATCCGGAATTTCCCGCTGAGTTTCTTGAAAAAGACTACAGGCTGCTGGATTCCGCACCCGAGCCCGTGGGTGGCTATCAATATCTTTATCAAATTCTGGAATACCCGGAAATGGCTCAAAGTATGAACCGCACCGGGGTCAGCTATTTTTCAATCATTATTGAGGTTGATGGATCACTGGGTGAGGTTCAATTATTGAAATCCAGTTATCCTGATCTGGATGAAGCCGCCTCAAAAGCCATCCATGATTGTAACTGGGTGGCGGCCAAATACGATGAGCGGCCCGTGACCTTCCAGATCATCTTACCGATTCAGTTCAGACTTTAGACCCGCCTGCACTCTCCGAGTTACGGCGGGCATGCTTTCGACCTTTGACTTTTCGACCTTTGACTTTTGACTTATTAGCCTTGCTTTAACCAATTAAAGGGAAATCATGATGAAGTATCCACCAGAACCATTTCGAATCAAAACCATTGAGGCTATTGCCCGCACCACGGACTGGGAACGGGTGGCTGTCATACAGGATGCCGGTTATAATGTCTTTAATATCCCTGCCGAAAAAATTTACATCGACTTGCTCACCGACAGTGGAACCAGTGCCATGAGTGATAATCAGTGGGCGGGGATGATGCTGGGCGATGAATCCTACGCCGGGAGTAAAAATTATTTCCATTTTGAAGCCATGATCAACAAGATATTTGGTTTCAAGCATGTCA
>JAIPGJ010000026.1 GCA_021736185.1 Fidelibacterota bacterium
AAAATTACTTTTCGCCTGACCTTTCCAGATAATTCGCCTGCCGGCAGTAGCCAGGATCTTGATCTGATCTCCACCTACCTGAATTCTGATATGGCTTCAAATTGGGCTAAAATTGCTCCTGCGAGCTTAAATCGACTGAGCCAGACCTTACCTTCAGGTCAGTGGTACCGTTTCCCCGTCAATGATATGGGCATTCATCGAATTAATGCTAACTCCTTCCCCGGTACGATTCCCAGCTCCAATCCAGCAAGCTGGCAGGTATACGCCCCCAACTATGAGGGTAAATCATTGTCCTTTGAATTGAGCAATACTGCTCCCCTTCCTGATAACCTGAAAGCCATTAGCGTGCAAACCAAGGGACTTGAAGATGGTGTGATGAGTGGCAATGATGAAATTCTCTTCTTTGCTCAAGCCCTGAATGGCAATTTTAAAAGCAATAGCTTCACTCACCTCTACGGGACTCAACGTTATTATTGGTTATGTATCCCAGACCAGGATTCTCAAACAGCGAATCAGGTTGTGACGCTGCAAACGTCCCCCTTGGATGAGACCCATACGGTTACATCTTATGAAAAACGCATCTATCATGAATCTGAACTTCACAATCAACTCCATTCTGGAGAGAACTGGGTGGGAGAAAAGCTTACCGGCCCATCTGCCCAGTTCAGCATCAACTTTCGTGATGATTATCTTGATTTCAATTCAGAAGTCAATTTTAATGCACTCCTGATTGTTGATTATGATGCAGGAAATTTTACTCATAATCTCGATGTTGAGTTAAACGGTCTACCTTTTAACACGACTCAGCAACCTGGAACTACCAAGCAAATAGTCCTCACTGGAAGTGCTGGTGAAAATATGTTGCGAGAGGGATCAAATACCTTAAGTCTTGCCTACTCCAGCAATTCCAGCGCCTCCATTTTGTATCTGGATAGCTTGCGATTAATCTATAGACGCCAGTTGGCACCCTCTGTGGATTATTTATTTGGTTTGGTCGAGCTTCCTGGTGGTGTCAACAAATTAATTTTTCAGGACAACTCCCCCGAATTTCACGTGTGGGATGTGACTGACCCCACCTCAGTCAACGAATGGCAAATTGCCAACAGTCAATTCAAGATCGCTGAATCCGGGACTCGCGAGCTGATAGGATTCACTGATGACCAGCCTGAATTGGCAGTATTGAGTGAAGCCTCCAATCTCGGTGAGCCTAAAATCCGACATTCAGGGTTGCAGGCAGATTATATCATCATTACACCAGCGAAATTTGCAGAGGAGGCAGAACGCCTAAAAACTTTGCGTGAAGAGCAGGTTCCTCCTGATGAACAACTCCAGGTTGAGATCGTTTTCATCGAAGATATTTACGATGAATTTTCAGCAGGGACCCAGGATCCTGCTGCGATCAAACATTTTTTGCATTATGTCTATTTCAATTGGGCAACTCCACGACTGAGATATGTCATTTTTCTTGGTGACACCGATTACGATTACCGCAATATAACGGGTCAGAGTAAAATGATCATACCCACATATGAAAAGGATGGTATGACAGATGTAAGCTCCTATCCAACAGATGATAGGTACACCCATATCGCCTCTGGAGAGACTGATCACCTCCCTGATATTGCCATCGGAAGATTGCCGGCACAAACCAAGGCTCAATTGGAAGTCATGGTAGATAAAATTATCAGCTATGAGCTGACTCCCGAACCGGGAATATGGCGCAATACCGTGACCCTGGTTGCCGATGACCCACTTCGTCCCAGACACACTGCAGAGTTGGAACACATCAATGACACAGAGGGTCTGGCAGGTATCATTCCAAAGAGTATGCATGTGAACAAGGTCTATTTAACGGAATATCCTGAAGTCCTTGATCCAAATTCGCCCTATATCAAAAAGCCTAAGGCGCGTGATGCCTTTATCCAAAAACTCTATAATGGAACCGTTCTGATAAATTATCTGGGACACGGTTCCCCGAATGTGTGGGCTCAGGAGGAAGTGTTTACGGTTTCAGATCTTGGTCTGGTTAAAACAGGGATGCGTCTCCCCTTCTGGGTCGCTGGCACCTGTGACTGGGCTAAATATGATGACGTGAATTCATCCTGTGTGCCTGAAGAGTTGATGTTAATGGAAAGCAACGGAGCCGTTGGGATTCTGTCCACCACGCGCAAAACTTATGCCTATTTTAATGAGCTCCTACTCTCTGATTTTTTTGAATTTCTCTTTCCAGAACAGGATGCCGGTCGATCCCTCGCTGTAGGGGATGCGGTGATGATGGCAAAAAATTCAACTGGATTAAGTGCAAATAATGAAAAGTATATTCTGCTCTCCGATCCTGCTCTGAGATTGGCTTCCCCCGTGAGAAAAGGTCATATTGATTCCATTTCCCCCTCGGTCTTTCAGGCTATGGGTACCGTGCACTATGCCGGAGTCGCAGATACCATTCTAGCAGGCGAAGCTAGAGCGGCAGTGACGGTATACGATACACCAACTCCTGTCACACGACCCTTTTACAATAGCTACAATGGTACCACCGGCTATATCTCTTATGTGTTGCCAGGTAAACGGATATTCCGCGGCTTGATTTCAGTAAATGATCGTGATTTTTCAGGGAATTTTACCCTGCCCAAGGATATCAAATATTCAGGGAATGGTGGAATTTTGCGGATTCAATATTGGAATGATACAGGCTTGGACGGCAGCATCTTTGTTGATACACTGAAGTTTATGGGGACCGACTCCACTGCACTGGATAACCAGGGCCCCGAGATACTTTTCATTTCTGAAAACATGGTGCTACTCAATGGAGATCATTTTTCAGCCAATGAACCCCTTGAAATTGAAATCAGCGATGAACAGGGCATCAATTTGACGGGGGAGGCAGGGCATGGCATTACGCTGGCCATTGATGAAGACTGGGAAAACGCCTATGATGTCACCGAATTATATGAATATGATCTTGATCATTCAGATATGGGTCGTCTGTCGGCATTTCTAGCAGAGGTACCACCCGGTGAGCATCTTGTATCGGTAAAAGCCTGGGATAGTCAAAACAATCCCAGCGAGGCAAGTGTCAGGCTGGAGTTTTTTGCCGCCAATGATTTCCGAATATACAATCTTTTTAATTTTCCCAATCCAATGCGGACCCATACTGAAGTCACCTATATGCTCTCACATGCTGCAGACGTTGAATTCGCCATGTATACCCTGGCTGGACGAAAAATTATTTCTGACTCTCAGGGATTTCAAAACCAGGGTTTTAACTCCTTCCCCTGGGATGGTCGGGATCAATTTGGCAATCAACTGTCAAATGGTGTATATATTCTGGTTATAGAAGCTCATAATGATGATTTCGGCGAGCCGGCCCAGAGTCTCCAAAAACTAGTCATTGCTCGTTGATGCCCAAGGTTGAACTCATTCTGGCTAGCGCTTCTCCCCGGAGAAAATTACTCCTGGAACAGATCGGTCTTTCGTTTAAGGTGGTTCCCAGCCAGATGCATGAACCACCCTGTGAAGACCAGAATCCGGTAGAATACGCCTCTACACTTGCCATTTTGAAAGCACGTGAGATATCAGACCAATACCCTGCTTCCCTCGTCATCGGAGCAGATACTATCGTGGTCATTGGAAATACAGTACTTGGGAAACCAGAAGATGCTGAATCTGCACGCCAGATGTTAGCCCTCCTCTCTGGCCGCAACCACCAGGTCGTCACAGCCTACAGTTTTCTTTTGAAGGAAGCACAGATAGAGGAAGTCAACCATGTCCTGACCCAGGTTCATTTTAAAAAGCTGAGTCAGGTTGAGATAGAACATTACATCGCCAGTGGAGCCCCTCTGGACAAAGCAGGTGGCTATGGTATTCAAGACTATTCCAGTATTTTTGTGGACCGAATCGAAGGTTGTTTCTATAACGTCGTTGGATTACCAATCTCTGATTTCAACGAAAATTTAAATAAGCTCCTCACTAAACACTCTCTTCGCTTGAAATAAGCATTAAATTGGTTCCCTGATTCCTGGAGACTTTCTGTAGAAAAGACCGTTGGGCACTTTCTGCGGTCTTGATTTACCTGGAAAAATACTTAAACTCACCAGCACTTAGCGAAGAGGGACTACCGTGGCATTTCATGAGGACTTAAGAAACCATCGCCTGAAAAAAGGACTTATCCTTGAGGAAATCTCTGAGGATATAAAAATCAATGTTCGTATCCTACAGGCATTGGAGCAGGGGGATTACCACATTCTCCCCGTACCCTACGTCCGCTTATTCATGAAAGCCTACGCACAGGCCATCGACTATCCTGTTGAGGATATTCTCAGGGGTCTGGAGAACGAGCTTAAACTCACTGGTGAACAGGGTGTCTCTGGAAACATTTCCGCAGATTTGAATGGTTCTATGGATATGAGTGGAGCCACCTTCCCCGAAGCGCAAAATTTGTTACAGATGGAAAAAGGATCTCAAAGCAACCTCGTTCGCCTCGTGGGAGTCATCGCAGCGCTTATTATTGTCATAATCATTGGCAAAAGTCTCCTCCAGCCTGACAATGAACCTGGGTCGAAAACAGATTCATCGCTTTTGCCTCCCATGAATCTCACGGAGAGCCTGGAATCCATGCTTATTTCAGATTCCCTACTCTCGGCTAATTCGGATAGTATAACGGTGACGTCAACTGACTTTCTCTCCATCATCTGGGCCAAGGGCAAAAATAATACGGATACTTTATTTCAGGAACCCGGTGTTTCGCTAAAAGTTCTCCTCACACCGACCACTGAGCTCAGACTGTTTCCTGGTGAAGCGGCATTACTTTCAGTCAAGGGAGACACCCTGCCTGGGTCACCTTTCAGTAATTCCTGGCTAGTGGTGACGGCGGATTCTACGGGTGGTCATTTGGAGACTTATCCCACGCTCTAGTTCGCTCATCATTTTTTTTCACTAAATCCAAGCATATTCCCGGGAAATTCATGGGTTTTTAACCCCCAAGTTACCCACGCTCCCCCACTTCTTCACACCCGGGACCTTTATCCCTTTTGCATAACATGATGTATTATTAACACTTAACTCCTTATATCTATGCCATATTTCAATTCTAATAGCCAGCTTATTGAGAACTATTTCTAATATTTATTGACAATATTTTGCCATTTTTTCTTGATTTGTGGGTAATAATCCCTAACTTGTGGTTAATAGTGGGTAATAATCCCTGCTACTAAAAGCTGAAACGGGAAATGGGAACACAAACATTTACAGGCGAATTTCGTTATTCTATTGATGCCAAAGGTCGATTGAATATTCCAGCGAAATTTCGCAAAGCGCTACCGGATACAAGTGAGGATACTTTCGTGGTGACACGAGGTGAAGAAGAGAATATTGTTGTCTACTCACTTGATAAATGGCGAGAGAAGGAACAAGAGTTACTTATGCTTTCTTCTAAACTTCGAGCACACCGAGCCTATAAACGGCAGGCGACTCGATTTGCCACTCCTTTGAAATTCGATAGTCAGGGCCGCGTTATGATCCCGACCAATCTCCTGCAATTTGCCGGAATTGACAAAGAAGTCGTGATTATTGGGATGATCGACGAAATCGAAATCTGGGATCCGGATATTCTTGGGCGCTATGAGGAAACTGAGTTCCAACTTGATGCTGAAGACATAGAAGCCATTGATAAGTACACTCGATCATCGTGAATCAGGTAGCTCAGCCGCAATTTCGTCACACACCAGTACTGGTGGACGAGGTTTGCGCGCTGCTGCTCACCGATCGGTCGGGAATATATGTAGATGGCACCTTCGGTCTCGGTGGTCACTCAAAAGCAATATCCTCACGGTTAAATGCTGATGCCACACTGATCGGTATCGATCAGGATGAATCTGCCCTTACACAATTCGACCCTTCCCTAGTACAGCAAACACTGCACCTGAGGTGCACTAACTTTGAAAATTTGGATCAGGTTCTAAATGACCTGAAGCTCACGCAAGTCCATGGAATTCTGCTGGACCTGGGACTCAACTCCTTTTCTCTGGATGATCCAGAAAGAGGGTTTGCCTTTAGTCTCAGTGGTCCCCTGGATATGCGTTTTGACAGATCTAACGAGTTGACTGCTGAAACCGTGGTAAATGAATACTCCCAGGAGCAATTGGCTGAGATCATTTATCGTTATGGTGAAGAAAGGAATAGTCGCCGAATAGCGCGCAGAATTGTGGAAATGAGGACAACAAAAAGATTAACACAGAGTAACGAGCTCAGAGATGCCGTTGCCAGAAGTGTGGATCCCCGATTCCGCAACAAGTCGCTTGCCCGTGTATTTCAGGCCTTCCGCATTGAGGTCAATCGCGAGATAGCAGTTCTTGAAACGGTTCTGAATAAGGCTGTTGATGTTCTGGCACCCGGCGGTCGTCTGGCTGTTATCAGTTACCACTCCCTGGAAGATCGCATGGTGAAAACTCACTTTCGAGATTTATCCCAGGATGTTCCCCGCCAACCGGGTATGCTGGACAGCGAAATTAAAATTCCTGTACTCAAGCGCATCACGGGAAAACCAGTTATCGCCAGTTCTGAAGAGGTGGCCTTAAATCCACGAGCTCGTAGTGCCAAGCTGCGAGTTGCTGAAAGAACCTCCCATGCGGCCAACTGAGACACGTAATGAAATACTCAAGACGATTCTCTATATAGGGATGATACCCATCGTCGCTGGATTGCTATTCCTGTATATATGGATTGGTGAGGAAGTAAGATCCAGTGCCGTCGAACTTGACTCCCTGCGCTCTCGGGAAATTAAATTACGGGGCGAATACAATCTGGTTCAAAGCGAGCGCAATCGTCTTCATCGGCCGGACAAACTATCAAAACTGGCACGGGAAAAGCTGGGACTCGTTCAGCCTGATCCAGAGACCCGCGAAGTAAGGGTCAGGCTCAAATGAGCATGACCTACAAGAAATTCCGTGCACGATACATCGTTGTCGTCGTTTCTTCCGTCATCGTCTGGGCCATGCTGGTTCTGAAGATGTTCTATATCCAGGTCATCGATCCCAACCATCTCGGAAAAGCCCTCCAATCTCAATTTGAAGACAAGGTGTCTATATCGGCACGGCGGGGAAATTTCTATGATCGGAATGGCAAAAAGCTCACTGACAACATAGAACATTTTACTTTTTCCGCTAACCCGGCCAAGGTGAAAGACAAAGATGCCGTTGCCAGGCTGTTTAGTAAAACTTTCAATAAATCTGTGCGTTCCTATCTAAATAAACTCAATTCAAATAGTGCTTTTGTCTACCTTGAACGAAATGTAAATCCGCTTCTGGGTCGTGAATTAAGTCAAAACCCCCTCCCTACCGGAGTTCAAGTACAATCTGAAGTGCGTCGTTATTACCCATATGGCGAAGTCGCAGCCCCCCTCATTGGTTTTGTTGGCACCGAAAATCACGGGTTGTCAGGTTTGGAAGAACACTATAATCACCAGTTGGCCGGCATTGAAGGGTGGAAAGAGTTGGGCTCTGATGGGCGAGGCCGTACCCGAATTCGTGGCGGCTTTCAAGAGCAGGAGCCAATCAATGGTGATGACTGTTTCCTTACCATTGACGTTGATATACAAATCATTATTGAAGAAGAATTACGTTCTGCCGTTGAAAGACACAAGGCTGATAAAGCTGAGGCAATCCTGGTAGATCCGAACACGGGTGAAATACTTGCCCTGGCCAACATACCAACCTTTAATCCCAATTCACGGGCGAAACTCACTGAAGCATCCCTGATAGCCCACCCCATCATGTCCGCTTACGAACCAGGCTCAACATTCAAGGTCGTTGGAGCCACAGCACTTTTGGAAGAAAACAAAGTTGACCCTCTCGATGTTATTTACTGTGAAGATGGCAAATTCTCTATTCATGGAATAGATATCAAGGATTGGAGATCATTCGATAAACTGACCTTTTCAGAAGTCATGCAGATGTCTTCTAATATTGGAGTCATCAAGGCAGTAGAAGCACTGGATGCTGCAGAGATGTTTAATACAGCCAGAAAATTTGGTTTTAGCGAAAAGAGCGGCGTGCAGTTCCCCTATGAAAACGGTGGATCTTTAAAAAATAACAAACTCTGGTCTGATTTATCAAAATCTGAAATAGCGATTGGCTATGAAGTATCAGTAACCACCCTCCAGTTGGCCATGGCCTATTCAGCGATTGGGAATGGCGGAATCCTTATGAAACCCCAACTCATAAAAAAGTTGCAGACACCTACAGGTTATGAGCAGAAGATTGACCATATGGATGCTTTACGCCGGGTTGCATCAGAGAAAACCATGCATACGCTGTCAGGTATTCTCGAGAAAGCCGTTTCACAAGGCACGGGTTCAAAAGCATTTCTGCCAAACCTGAGAATTGCCGGCAAGACCGGCACTGCTAAGAAACTGAAAAATGGTAAATACGTCAGTGAATACATCGCCTCTTTCGCCAGTTTTTTCCCTTCAAATGGGCCGGAATACACCTTGATCGTCACCGTGGATCATCCCAGAGAAGGTGGCTATACAGGCGGCATGGTTGCAGCCCCAATCGCCAAAGAAATTTATCGCCGCATATACAATTTGCATGGACAAGATGCTGAGCCATACCTGCAGGCTGCATCACCAAGAGACAAAGATGAAAGCAAACAGGGTCCATTGGGGTCTCTCCAGGGCCAGTTGCTCAGCACCTCACTGCCTGTCCTAAAAACCAATTCCGCTCAGATAACCATGCCTGACCTGAAAGGCATGAGTATGAAGATGAGCCTTTCTGGACTGTACGCCATGGGCTTAAAACCTATCCCCCATGGAAGTGGCCGAGTCATCAGGCAAGTGCCAGCAGCTGGTAAAATACTTGAATCAGGTCAATCCGTAGAAATCTATCTAGGTGAATAATGCTACTGACTAACATCATTCAGCAAGTAACTGATATCCTCGAGACACATGGCAATGTGAATATTGAAGTCACTGGAATTAGTTATGATTCCAGACAGGTCCAGCCGGGGCATCTATTTATCGCGGTGAGGGGTATCGTCACCGATGGTCACGATTTTATTCAGGCTGCAATCGAAGCTGGTGCTCAGGTTATTGTCTATGATCGCTCAGATTTTGTCATTCCGGAGAGCACTGCGTCGATTCTGGTTCGAGACTCGAGATTAACCTTACCAGTCATAGCATCCACCTTTTTTGGTCATCCTGAAGAGGGTTTAAAACTCGTCGCCATAACAGGCACCAACGGAAAAACAACCACCAATTATTTTGTTCAGCATTTGCTTACTCAGGCTGGAACGAAAGCGGGACGTATCGGCACCACAGGGGCCCATATGGAAGATGTAGAGATCGATCTTATGCATACAACACCTGAATCTGCTGATCTATACGAAATTCTGGCAGAGTTTGTTGCTCATGGTGCCAAGGCAGTGACCCTGGAAGTTTCTTCCCATGCCCTCTCTCAAAACCGGGTAGATGGTCTCACCTTTGATGTGGCCATTTACACGAATCTTACCCAGGATCATCTGGACTACCATGGTTCACTGGAGGATTATCTCGCAGCCAAACAGCTCTTGTTCAAGGGTTTACCAAAAGAGTCGGTAGCCATCGTGAATATGGACGACCCCTATGCCGAAAGAATTATTGAAGTCTGCGTAGCAAAAATCATCCGTTATGGCTATAATTCCCATGCAGAATATCATATTCTGGACCATTCCATTAATCGCCATGGTGTTGAATTGACCCTTGACACTCCCTATGGACAAAGAGTTGTGCAGGTCAATACCGTGGGAACTTTCAATTACTATAATTTTCTGGCAGCCTATGCTGCTGCTATCGAATTGGAATGTAATATTGAGAAAGTTGAGCTTTCTGCCGGGAACCTTCCCCTGGTTCCAGGTCGGCTGGAAAAAATTTCCAATCAAGCCCCCTTTCAAGTCTTTGTGGATTACGCCCACACGCCTGATGCCATGGAAACCGTGCTCAAAACACTGGCAGAATCATATCCTGACAGTCGCTTGATTACGGTATTTGGTTGCGGCGGCGACAGAGACAAGGGCAAGCGACCTATTATGGGTGAAATTGCCACCCGCCTGTCAAGCAAGGCCATCATTACCGATGATAACCCGCGTACAGAAGCGCCCCTGCACATTATTCAAGAAATTATTGCAGGCTGTCAGGATCGTTCGAATTACACTGTCATTCAAGATCGCACTTCTGCCATCAATGCTGCCTTACTTGAAGCCAAAAAAGGTGACATTGTTGCCGTTTTAGGCAAGGGTCATGAGCCTTATCAGGAAATTATGGGTGAGCGCAAACCTTTTAGTGATATGAGTATTGTTGATCAATTCATGGAGCAGCATGGCTATTCTGCCTAAGACCATTACCACGCTCCCTAATGTACGCATTCTGGGGGCTCTGGGGTCTCCGATTACCGGTGTCAGTATTGATACTCGAAGCTTAAATGCCGGAGATCTCTTCGTTGCATTTATTGGTACCCAAGTGGATGGTCATGACTACATCCCAAAAGCCATTTCCCGTGGCGCTTCAGCGGTCATGGCCTCCACTTCATGGGTAGGATGTAAAAACTGGGAAGCCTCCATCCCCCTGATCATGACGGAAGATCCCGTAAAATCGCTCTCAGACCTTGCCACGGCTCACCGGAAACGCTTTAAAATACCAGTTATAGCGATTACGGGGACCAACGGAAAGACATCCACAAAAAATTTACTCGCTCACATCCTTAGTAAAAGATTTTCAGTGCTATCGACCCAGGGCAACCTTAATAATCACATTGGATTACCCATAACAATATTGAACCTGAATGAAAGCCATGAAATGGCAGTGATTGAAATGGGTGCCAGTCAGCAGGGCGATATCCAATACCTCTGTGACATTGCCCAGCCTGATCAGGGATTGATTAGCAATATCAGTTTAGCTCATACAGAATTTTTCCATAATGTAGAGACCATTCAAGCGACAAAAGGTGAATTGTTTGAATATCTGAGTATCCATGGTGGTCGTGCCTTTGTTAATCTAGATGATGAAAAAGTAGCTGAACTGGGTCAAAATTGTAACAATCATATTTCCTTCAGCTTCCGAGATCAAGCCGAACGTCGTTTTAGTATGACTGGTCCGGACCATTTCGGTCACTATGACCTTCATTTTGCAACTTACTCAGCGCATTTAAGTCAGCCTGGCAAAGCCATCGCGCTCAATGCAGCAGCAGCAGCCACGATCGCCCTGCAAAATGGCATTCGCTTCGATCAGATCCAGGAAGCCCTTGAGGACTATCAGGGTGAATCTGGACGCATGCAACATGAGGAAATCCGGGGGGTACATTTTTATAATGATGCCTATAACGCCAATCCCGCCAGTGCGGAAGCCGGTTTCGCGACCATGGCTGAGATTCAAACGCCGGGACGTAAAATTCTGATCTTTGCTGATATGCTGGAACTTGGAACGCGCAGCGTGGAATCCCATATCACGGCAGCTGTGCAAATTTTAAAGGCTGGATTCGACTACATTATTTTACTTGGCAACGAAGTAGAAAATACCGCTCATTTTCTTAAAGAACAAGACTTTACATCTTTTTATCATGCCTCTGATAAAGCTCAGACCATCCAGCATTTCCTGAATGAGGTGCAAGAGGGTGATCTGGTGTATCTCAAGGGTTCACGTGGAATGCAATTGGAAGATTTTGTCATCGCCTATAAGGAACTCAACTAATGCTATATCATCTACTGTTGCCCCTTCAGGAATATTTTTCAGCATTTAATGTATTCCGATATATATCTTTTCGATCTGCCAGCGCGGCTATTACAGCCGTACTCTTCTCTTTCATTGTTGGTCCCTGGATCATTAAAAAATTGCACAGCATGCAAATCGGGGAAACCATTCGTACATCTGGCCCGGAGTCCCATTCAGCCAAGGCGGGAACACCCACCATGGGCGGTCTGATCATCATTGGTGCCATCCTGGTCCCCACATTATTATTCGGCAGATTAGATAATATTTACATCCAGATGATGATCGTATCGGTGGTCTGGATGGGCATTGTCGGATTCATCGACGATTATCTCAAAGCGGTCAAGAAATCCAAAAAAGGTCTGATTGCCCGCTATAAGCTGCTAGGTCAGATCAGCCTTGGATGTGTATTGGGTGCTGTCATGATGTTGCATCCCGAATTCAATGATTTTAAAACATCTACGACCATGCCCTTCTTCAAAGACCTGGTCATCGATCTCAAATCAGCGTGGATATACATCCCCTTTGTCATTTTTGTCATTACGGCCACATCCAATTCTGTTAACCTCAGTGACGGCCTTGACGGTCTGGCATCTGGTCTCATGGCTATAGCAGCCCTGGTTTTTGCAGGAATTGCCTACATCACTGGTCGTGTAGATTTTAGTCAATATTTAAATATCATATATCTCCCTAGTGCAGGAGAGCTCACTGTCTTTTGTGCGGCACTTCTTGGAGCTTCGCTTGGTTTTCTCTGGTTTAACGCCCGGCCTGCAGAGGTCTTTATGGGTGATACCGGATCGCTGGCTCTGGGTGCCGCACTTGGGGCGGTGGCGATTATGTTGAAGAAAGAGTTCCTGCTGCCCTTTGCAGGAGGGGTCTTTATCATTGAGTCCATCTCCGTAATCCTTCAAGTGCGCTATTTCCAATACACCAAGAAAAAACATGGTGAGGGCCGTCGATTGTTCCGCATGGCCCCAATTCATCATCACTTTGAGCTTAAAGGCTGGGATGAAAATAAAGTGGTGATCCGATTCTGGATTATCGGGATTCTCTTTGCCTTTCTAACATTGACAACATTCAAGATCAGGTAATATGAAACAATCTGAAATCAGAGGTAAAAACGTCACCATCCTGGGCAGCCAACGCTCAGCCATGGGTGCTGCGCGTTTACTCAGACATTTTGGAGCGAAGGTTCTCGTCAGCGAATTCGATGCTGACAAATTTACTGCTGACAAACGCCAAATCCTCGCTGACATAGATGCTGAATTCGAATTTGGCACTCACTCTCCTGATGTTCTCATGAGTGATTTTGTCGTCGTCAGCCCTGGAATTCCTGAGAATGCTGACATCATTCAAAAGATTCGGCAAAAGCATATTCCCCTGTATTCAGAAATCGAAATGACTTCATGGTTCATTGACGCCCCCATCATTGCGGTAACGGGGTCCAATGGAAAGACAACCACAGTCAATCTGATCCATCACCTGCTCCCGACTGCCGGGTATGATAGTTATCTGGGCGGCAATGTCGGTGTTGCTGCTTCAGAAGTATTTCTGAAAAGTCTAAATGAGCACCCTGCCAAGCCCATTTTTGTACTTGAGGTCAGCAGCTTTCAGTTGGATAATATTGATACTTTCAAACCGCAAGTTGCTGTTATCCTGAATCTTACTCCAGATCATCTCGACCGATACGCCAGCCTGGCAGCTTATTATGAATCCAAACTGGGTATATTTAAGAATCTGGATGAGACAGGCACCGCCGTTATCAATCGGGATGATCCGGAACTCTCCCGCCATGATATCAATATCGATAATATTCGCTATTTTTCCGTTTTCAGCCCCCTGGGTGGTCAGGCCATGCTGGCAGAAGGTATCATCGGGATGATGGAGGAGGGTGAATGGAAGCCCATTTTGCCGGCCAAAGCGCTACCCCTCCCTGGCAAGCACAATTTGAGCAATGCCCTTGCGGCAGTTGCTGCAGTTATGGATTTTATCAGTGATCCGGAAATTTTAGCCCAGGGTCTCATGACATTTGCAGCAGTACCACACCGCATTGAATATGTTGGCAAGATAAAAGGAATTCGTTGCTATAACGATTCAAAGGCCACCAATATCGCCTCTACGGAGGTAGCTATTCACAGCTTCCCGGAACCCCTGTGGCTGATTCTTGGCGGCAAGGACAAGGGCGGCGATTTTACCTCGCTGGTCAGTCAACTTGAGGCCAACACAAAGGCAATCCTATTGGTTGGGGCTGCTGCAGACCTCATCGAAACGCAAATGAGTCCGGCCTTGCCTACGCGGAAGGTGGAAACCATCGCAAGTGCCATTAGTTATTGTCTTGAGCACGGTAAACCAGGCGACGTATTACTCCTTTCCCCCGCCTGTGCCAGTTTTGATCAATTTGATAATTTTGAAGTCCGTGGTGATCACTTCAGAACCCTTATTCAATCTCATGAAGGGTGGTCCATGTGAAATATTTTCATCTTGATAGAGTCCTCTTTGTCATTGTGGTGATTCTTTTTGTTGCCGGTTCTGTGGTCATGTACTCAGCCTCCACCTCGCAAAATGCGGATTCAGCTCATTATCTCAAACGTCATCTTATCAATGGCAGCATCGCCGTTATGTTGGGAATCATTTTTTCCAGATTCCCCCATCAATATTTCAGACACCTCCGTTGGGTCATCCTCATCGGCATGTATGTATTGTTGTTCGGTGTGTTGTTTTATAACAAATCAATGGGGCTGAGACATCCTGCCCGCTGGTTATATATGGGGAAATTCAGTTTCCAGGTGGCGGATTTTGTCCGACTCGGGATGATTATTTTTATTGCCGATTATCTCCATCGTTATCAGCAAACCCTGGCAGATTTCAAAAAAAGCGTCCTGCCAGCATTTTTAATCGTGGCCAGTGTGGTTGGACTCATTGCCATACAGCCGGATCTTTCTTCTTCGCTGATGATCATGATGCTGTGTTTGATATTGTTCTATCTCGGCAATGTTCAACTTAGTCATATCTCGGCCTTTCTGTCTATTGGTTCCATCTCAGCTCTCGCTTATGCCTGGAGCAAACCCTACATGTGGCAGCGCATCCTGACCTTTTTTAGCGATAATGTTGATGTCGCCAATGAGGGATTTCAAGTTCATCACTCTCTTATGGGGCTGGCTCATGGTGGCTTAGGTGGTGTTGGGCTCGGGAATAGTTATGTAAAAGATCTCTTTTTACCAGAGCCTCATACGGACTTTGTTTTCAGTATTCTCGGTGAGGAGTTTGGATTCATTGGCTCAGCCTTTTTCCTGTTACTTTTTTTACTCCTCTTTCTCAGAGGATTGAGAATTGCCCGGAATTCAGCTGATTCCTTCAGCATGTTGCTGGCCATTGGCATCAGTTTCTCTCTATTCAGTTTTGCCATGGTCAATATTGGAGTCGTCACTGGTTTTTTACCGACCACCGGGCTCCCTCTACCTCTGATTTCCTACGGAGGGTCAAATTTACTTGCCACTTCAGTGATGCTGGGAATTCTGTTCAATATTTCATCCAATAATGAGTCCGGAAAAATTTTATCAGCAGAAAGGGTCCTGAACATTGACTTCTGATAACATACTCCGAGTCGCTTTTGCAGGTGGAGGAACCGGCGGACATATTATTCCAGCCCTGGCGATTGCCGAAAAGCTGCAGGAAGTTGTGGCCAAAGAAAGTGCTTTTCAAGGTGTAGAGGTTTTATTCTTTGGCAGCGATTATGGTATGGAGACCCGCCTCATTCCTGAAGCCGGATTCAATCTTGAAGCCTTGCCTATTCGTGGTCTTTCCAGATCGTTATCATTGGCCGGCTTTAAACAGAACCTTTTATTGCCGGGGCGACTCATCGCATCCATCATCAAAGCCAATAAGGCCTTGCGCGCATTTAATCCCCATATCACAGTGGGAACAGGTGGTTATGCCAGCGCCGTACCCGTGCGACAATCCCTGCGAAACAATATTCCCGTTGTACTACAGGAACAGAATAGCTATCCAGGCATGGTCACGCGTCTTTTTGCACTCAAAGCCAGAAAAGTTTTCCTTACCTATGAAGATGCGAAGCGCTACCTGAAAGGGTCCAAGACCCAGGTAACTGGGAATCCCATCCGTTATTCAGGTGCCAGCATCGACCGCAGTAGCGCTGCTGAATCATTTGGCTTAAATCCTGAACTTCCAACTCTCTTTATCCTGGGTGGTTCCCAGGGAGCCCGCGCCATTAACCGTCATTTTGTGAATCGCATATCCACCTATCTCGAAAAACTGGGGATGCAGGTCCTATGGCAAACAGGCAAGGCGGATTTCGAATTTTGTCAGAAGCAGATTGGCACCAATCCCCGTATCGTCCTTAAACCATTTATCAAAGAAATGGATAAAGCTTATTCCATAGCAGATCTCATGGTTTGTCGAGCAGGTGCCATGACCTTGACCGAAATCAACCACTTTGGATTACCCTCGATTCTAATCCCACTGCCCAGTGCAGCAGCCAATCACCAGGAATTCAATGCAAGGAGTCAGGAAAAAGCTGGGGCTGCGAGAGTCATTCTTGAATCAGAGCTGGCTGAAGGAGCATTTCTGCCCCTGCTCACTGAAATATTTACTAACAAAGAGAAGCTGACTGATATGGCCAAAGCCTCAGCAGCCCTCAGACGTCCGGAAGCCACACAGGAAATCTGTGACTGTATCCTGAAGATTGCGTGTACCAGTGCTTAAGTCAGCAAAACATATTCATTTTGTAGGCGTGGGAGGCATCGGCATGAGTGCCCTTGCATTGCTATTAAAGCAACAGGGCAAGCAGGTCTCAGGCTCAGATCAGGTGGATAGTGAATTACTCAACACGCTCCGGCAGGCTGGTATTCAAATCCATATCGGTCACGCAGCCAGTCATGCCAGATCAGCTGACCTGGTGGTTTATTCCAGCGCTGTCAAGTCTGACAATCCAGAACGTGCCTTTGCCGAATCACACGGTATTCCAGAAATCCGCCGGGCCGAACTCCTCGGTCAAATTACCGAAGCTTATGACCAGACACTGGCCGTTGCTGGTACCCATGGCAAAACGACAACGACTGGTATGTGTGGTCAAATATTAATTACAGCTAAACTGGACCCCAGCATTCTGGTCGGGGGCATCTTGCCTGATTTGAAATCCAATCTCCGTCTTGGGAAACTGCAGCATATTGTCGTTGAAGCGGATGAATACGACCGATCTTTTCTGGCACTGAAGCCGACCCAGATTATTGTCACAACCCTGGAAGCTGATCATCTGGATATTTACAAAGATTTACAGGATGTGCGCGATACCTTTCTTCAATTCATCACGAAATTGAATGATTCTGGGCTTTTGGTCATACAAGGCGATGATGCAGAATTGGTTGATCTGGCCAAACGGAGTCCTCATCCTGTCATAAGCTATGGTCTTAGCAGTCAACCGGATTACCGCGCCATAAATATTGAGGTAAGTACCTTTACCAGCAAGTTCACTGTGGTCAACCAGGGTGAGATATTGGGCAATATCAGGCTCAATATGCCTGGGAATCACAATGTCCTGAATGCCTTAGGGGCTTGTGCACTTACTCATCAAATGGGTATCGATTTTCAACATATTAAGGCTGGTCTAGAATCCTTTCATGGTGTAGACCGTCGTTTCCAGTTCAAGGGGTCGAAAAAGGGAGTGCTGTATATTGACGATTACGCTCACCATCCTTCAGAGTTGGAAGCCACCCTCCTGGCTGCCAGAAGTGGCTGGCCTGACTCCCGCATCATTGCCGTATTTCAACCCCATTTATATTCCCGTACCCGAGATTTTGCCAGTGAATTTGCAGCTGCCCTTCAATTAGCAGACCTGGCCATCCTCACTGATATTTATCCAGCCCGCGAGCAGCCCATTTCCGGGGTAAGTTCAGAAATGATTCTAGAATCAGGAAATGGTAAGATTCACCTCCTCTCTACTATTGAAGATGTACACGCCTATCTAAGCCCAATACTACAAAATGATGATTTGCTTATCACCATGGGTGCTGGAGATATCTGGAAGCTCCATGGTCTTTTTCTTGGGGAAAGTCAGTAAATGGTTCGGTCAAGCACACATACCATTCCACCCCTCAGTTGGCTTTTCTCAGCAGGACTGCTGGTCGCTTTTCTGCTGTTGGGATTTTTAAGTATGACTTATGCCAATTTGCTTAAAAGTGACGAGGTGACCGCAATCAACCTTTATGGCCAGCGGACCATGAGCCCGGAAAGAGTAAAAAGCCTAACGGAAGGGTATCTGGGCAAACCACTTACAAAGCTCGAGCTTAACAAAATTCAAGAAAGTTTTCTGGAATATCCCCTGATACGGAGTGCCAAGGCAACCCGCAACTATCCCCATTCACTGGATATCTACCTCTATGATGTCCTGCCAGTGGCCTATATATCGATTCATGATATTATGACCCTGGACGAAAAAGGGATTTTACTCCCCTTGCCTGATAAGGGGATGCTTTACAATCTGCCCATTATCACCGGGATCAATGTTGATGTGCTGGCTTCAGATGTTGGCCAGATCATTCCAGATGAGACCGTGCAAATGCTGGTCAACTTTCTCAAGCAAATCCGCAAGGAACACCAAAGCATCTATCTGGATATTTCAGAAATTTCCTATGACCGCCGGGGAATCAAATTGATTTCTGCCACACACGGAACCACTGTGTTTCTCGGCAACGAGGATGATGCCATCCTCAATAGTCTCATTCTGGAGAAATTTATATCTGAGGAATCAGATTCAGGGATCATTAGTCCCTATCAGTATATCGATCTGCGATTTGATCGCCAGATCATCGTAAAGGAGAGAGAAACACAATGAACAGCCGTGGAATATACGTAGCCGTAGACATTGGGACATCGAAGGTATGCGCAATAGCAGCAGAACCGGATCACGAAGATGTCCTCAAGGTGGTTGGTCTCAGTACTTCACCCTCCACAGGGCTTCGGCGCGGAACTATTGTTGATATTGAAGCAACTGCCAAGGCCATAAGAGCCGCCCTGGATGAAATTGAAGCCAGCGCCGGCATCAAAGCCGAATATGTCACTGTCGGTATTGCTGGTGAGCATATATATAGCCTGAATGCAACGGGAGTCATCGGTATTGCCGACCTTTCCAACCGTGGGCTTGAAAAAGAATTAAAGATTTCCCAGGAAGATGTAGAAAGAGTGATTGAGTCGGCCAAAGCCGTGGGTCTCCCAAATGGGCGGAGAATCATCCACGTTATTCCCCAACAATTTACGGTGGATGATGAATCCGGTCTGCGCAACCCGGTGGGCATGACGGGTCGTCGATTGGAAGCACAGGTCCACCTGGTCACGTCAGCCACAGCCAGCACCAAAAATATTATCACGGCCATTCGTCAGGCAGGTTGCCAGGTCAAAGATTTTGTTCTGGAACCGATTGCCTCCGCTCAATCTGTATTGACAGAAGAAGAGAAGAAAATTGGTGTCGGTCTTATCGATATCGGTGCAGGCACGACAGATGCCATTGTCATTTCAAAATTTGGTATTGAGCATACGGTCTCCCTCCCCTTTGGTGGGAACCAGGTCACTTCTGACATTGCCGGTATCCTGCGTATCACCACCGAGCAGGCGGATGACCTCAAACTCAAATACGGACATTGTTTCACAGCTGAGACTGAAGTGGATAAGGTATTTGATGTGAAAGGAGTAGGTGGTCGTCAGGATCGTAACATTAATGAATCTGAGTTCTCCATGTACATCGAAGCTCGGATGGATGAGACTTTGAGAATGGTTAAGGCCAATCTGGAAGAGAATGGAATGATGAAACATTTGAATTCAGGTTTGGTGTTTACCGGGGGCGGGTCAAAAATCCCTGGAATGTTACCCCTGGCAAAACGAGTTTTTAATCTACCGGTTCGCCTGGGTAATCCAATTGGGTTTATTGACACCACGGAAAAAATCGATAGCCCGGAATATGCAACTGCCACAGGTCTCATCGCTTACGCCGTAAAATTTCAATCGGAAGATACAAGCCGCTATGACAGCGGAACGATTAGCCGTGTGTTTAAGAAGATAACTGATTTTTTTCAGAAAAATTTTTAATAAGAAACCACATCCAAAACGGAGGATACTAACATGTTATTTGAATTTGATAGTTTAAAAGAACAGAAAGCTCGGATCCGGGTTATCGGTGTCGGTGGTGCAGGAAGCAACGCCATTGATCGGATGGTCGATTCTGAACTGACCGGCGTAGAATTCATCGCCGTCAATACGGATGCTCAGGCCCTGGACCACAGTAAGGCCGACGTCAAGATCCAGATCGGTAAAACCATTACCAAGGGTCTTGGAGCTGGAGCAAAACTGCATGTCGGTGAAGCAGCTGCTGAAGAAGATGCACAGGCCATCGCAGCCGCCCTTGATGGTTCTGATCTCGTATTTATCACCGCCGGTATGGGTGGCGGTACAGGAACTGGTGCAGCACCGGTTGTGGCACGTATCTCTAAGGAAATTGGTGCCTTAACCATTGGTATCGTAACAACACCTTTCCGCTTTGAAGGTCCACCCCGGGCAAAACGCGGTAAAGAAGGTGTTGATAATTTGCGTCAATACCTGGATACCTTAATTGTTATTCCCAACCAACGTCTACTCTCCATTGTTGACAAGACTACCAGTATGGTTGATGCTTTCCTTGAAGCGGATTCGGTTTTACATCAAGCCACTCGGGGTATTTCGGATCTCATCAATGTTCATGGGCTGATCAACCTTGATTATGCCGATGTTAAAACGGTCATGGAAGGCATGGGTGATGCCATTATGGGTACAGGTGTGGCTTCTGGTGAAGAACGCGCTGTATTGGCCGCTCAGACCGCTATATCGTCACCTCTGCTGGATGATACCAATATTCATGGTGCTCAGGGACTTCTCATCAACATTACCGGTGGTCCAAGCATGACTCTTGCAGAAGTGGACGAAGCTTCAAACCTGATTTTTGAAGAAGTTGGTGAACAGGCCAATATTATTCTTGGTGCCGTGGTAGATGAAAATATGGGTGATGAGCTGAGGGTCACTGTGATTGCCACCGGTTTTCATCATGATTCTGATCTAAAATTTGACCACAAAGAAACTCAACCAGCCAGAGTATATCGCCCCAACCCACCCGTGGCAGAGGCAAAACGTAATGATGAGATCATCATTGAAGCTCCGGTACAGGGTTTTGCGGAACCAAAAATTGCTCCTCGTCTGGATGCGTCAAAAGATCGAGAACAACTGGAAGTTCCTAGCTATGAACGTCAGAAGTCGCCAGAAGTTATCATGCATTTCAGTGATGACTTGTCTGTACCAACCTATATCCGACGTCAAGAGGGTTTGACTCTCTAAAACGTCAGTCAAGAAGTAACACCGCCCGTTTATTCGGGTCAACACCCCGCCAGGTCGGGTCCAATAACCTCCGTTTCCCGTAAGCCCTGTTCTCCTGGGAGCAGGGCTTTTCCCAAGATGCTCAATCGATAAACCTCTGGCTTCGGCTGTAGACCCGAAGCAACTTTTTCAGTCCATTATTTGAATTGCTTGTGCCCACAGGTTGAACTGTCTAGTTTCGGGCCTTGAAAGGAGATTAAATATCATGATAAAAGCATTTCACATTCTCGGGGTTATTCTCTTCCTGGGGAACTTTATAGTCAGCGCTGTCTGGCGTATGCGAGCTCAAAAAAGCGATGATAAGAACGTTCATCAATTTTCCATTAAACTGATTCAGAGAACAGATATGATCTTTACCATACCGGGTATTATCCTCATCGCTGTGACAGGGCATATGCTGGCTCCTGCATTCGGAGGGATTGGAGCCCACGGGTGGATCTATCATAGCTATGCTCTCCTAAGCATTTCAGCACTCATCTGGGTGGCCGGACTCCTGCCCATTCAAAGGAAACAGTTGCTCCTCATCAAGGAGTCGCACTCCTTGAAAGAGGCCGGTATAAGATATAAAACACTGAATAGATGGTGGGCCATTCTGGGAGGCATTGCCACATTGTTACCCATGATAGCACTCTATCTCATGGTCGTTCATCCGGTTTAAGGGCTTTGCATTTGTCTGATCTTGATCTAAGCAAGCTTCCCAAAGAAACCACATTGCCATGAAAATCACCGTATTCATGGCAAGCAGTCTGGATGGCTTCATTGCCGACGAAAATGGCGGCGTGGGATGGCTGAACGACTTGCCAACCCCTGAAGATTCAGAAGAAGATTATGGTTATTCGGTCTTGATTCACTCTGTGGATAGGTTGGTTATGGGACGCACAACCTTCAATCAGGTTCTGGGCTTTGGAAGCTGGCCCTATGGTGCTCTGCCCGTAACTGTATTGTCCCATGAGGCTCCTCCAGAAAATATTCCTGAGGATGCAATAGTTAGTTTCGCTGAGGGTTCTCCTGAGACATTGGTCAAACAGTTCAAATCAGAAGGTGATAAACACATATACCTTGATGGAGGCAATGTTGTTCAGCAATTTCTCAAAGACGGATTGGTTGATGAAATCATTCTCACCCAGGTCCCCGTTCTCCTAGGCAAAGGCATCAGCTTATTCAAAGAACCCCTGAATGAAGCAGTCTGGCAAGTGGAGCGCGTTAGCAGCTACTCCAATGGCTTTGTTCAAACCCAGTTCAAAAAAAGGAATCAGATTAAAAAATCGGACTCCTTATCCTAAGTTAACCCTACGAAGGTTTCAAACCTTCGTAGGGTTATCCTTCCAGCCACTATAGCCTTTACAATATTTTAACCTTCCGACGGATTTGAGCATTCGGAAGGTAAGGCTTACTCGTTATAGTTCTCGGATCACCTTTCGAATGGAATCACCAATATGATCTATTCCGGCAGCAGTAATAGTGAGTGCTGGTGCCAGACGAACCGTGGTTTTATGCGTTTCCTTGGCATAGATGCCATTTTCAAGCAATTTTAACGAGACTTTATGTCCATCAAGACCCGGTTTGTTAAACATTTCAAATGCTGTCAATAAGCCAGCACCCCGACCCTCTTTAATTTTATCAGGAAATTCAGCCCGGATACTTTCGAAGTGACCTAAAAGTCTATCCCCCATCCGTTGAGCATTCTCAGCCAGCTTTTCATCAACCATGGCCTTAATAGAAAAAACAGCCGTAACTGAAGCCAAGGGGAATCCTCCAAAGGTAGATCCCTCTGAACCTGGTGTCAGGACATCAATAACTTCACGCCGTCCAGCGACAAATGAAACCGGCATAATTCCGCCGCCAGCCGCTTTGCCACAGGCCATGAGATCGGGAAATACGTTATAAAGTTGATGGGCAAAATGCGCCCCTGTACGAGCAAAGCCCGTTTGCACTTCGTCGACACAGTAAAGGACATTGTACTGTTTACAGAGTTCAGCAACACGGGGATGATAATCCAGTGAAGGCAGGATAACTCCAGCCTCTCCCTGAATGGGTTCCACTATAAATGAAGCGATTCTGTCACCCTTTTCCTTAAACAATGCTTCCAGGGCATTTGCATCATTAAAAGGAACGACCTCAATGCCAGGTAGAAAGGGTCCAAAATCATCTCTAGAAGCCGAATCCGTGGAAGCCGAAACAGCAAAGAGTGAACGGCCGTGAAAATTCTCAGCGGCGACAACGATAAGGGCCTCATTGGAGGGAATACCTTTGACACGATAACCCCAGCGACGTGAAAGTTTAGCCATGAGCTCAGGAGCTTCAACACCAGCAACCTTGGGCACCACCTTGTCCATTTTGGTGATGGCTGTAGCAGCCATGAGGAAAGCAGCCATATACTTATGCCTGATAGAGCGGGGAACCGTTGGAATTTTTTCATCGCGGAGGTGAGCGATAACAGCATCAACAATGGTTTTATTGAGTTGCCCCTGATTTACCGCTGAATAACAGCATAATCCATCCAGCAATTCTTCCTCGATGTAAGCTTTTATGCCATCAGGATCAGGTTTTCTGCAAATCAAGGTGGAACTATCCTTCACATGACTCACAACCACATTTTCAAGGGGGGCATAATTCTGCCCACCCTTTGCCAATTCAATGGCTTCATGCTCAGCGGGACCAAGATCGCCGATTCGAACACCATTAATGGTGAGATCATCACCGTAGCCCGAAATTCTGACTTCACTCATCTCTATCACTCCTCATTATTGTGCCTAAAATTTGGGGCAGATAAGTTCTGTCCCTGATAATCCCACTCATTCAAGATATTTTAAAATCTGTAGGTTAGCAAATGAGTTACAAACTGGGGGTCTAATACCCTGCCAATTCCAAAGATCATGGTCGACAAGGCAACAAATGGGCCAAAGGGTACCCTGCGCCGAGCAGAGAAACCTTTGAAAAAACCACTAAGCATCCAGGTGAGTATTGCCAAAACACTCGCCAGGAAGAATACATAAGCCGAGAGGATCCAACCTAACCATAGCGCTACAGCCAGACATAATTTCACATCACCCAGGGCCAGTGTTTTATCTCCAGATCCAAATTTTTGTGGCAGGATGATAAAGAGTGAAACGACTGATGCAACCAGTAGACCTGATAATGCATGAGCAATACTTACCGTCCCAACCACCATCGCAAGCAAAGCAACAGCCAGAATGTAAAGGATAAATACATTGGGAATGATCCATTTTTTCAGATCCATGTAAGTCACACCCAGCAGGGCAAAACCCAAGACACTGATTTGCAGGGCTAATACAGGTTTTGCAGCACTGAAGGCCCAGATGGAGAAGGCAAAGATAACCATTTCCAGAAAGGCGTAAAGCCGAGGAGGCTCATGTCCACACACCGGGCATTTCTTGCTGAAAAACAACGTAGCAAGAATAGGAATTCGACGGGAATAAGGTTGTGGATCAGCGCAGGATTCACAGACAGGACTTTTCGAGAATACTGATATCCCCAGAGAGCTTATGGCAAAAAGATGTGTGAGTGAGGAAGCAAGAATAATCCCAACCAAAACGCCCATAAAGATGATTTCAGGAGCAGGAATCATTCGATCACCCAGAATCCCCTACATGCCTTGCTTCATTGCCATACCTATGTAGAATACAGGTAAATAAGTAACAATCAGGATGACCAGGATGAGACCGCCGACAAACATGATCATCAGGGGTTCGATGAGGGATGTCATGCGGTTTACCATGGAATCTACTTGTTTCCCATAAAATTCAGATGCTTTGTCAAGCAGGGTATCAATTTCACCCGTCTCCTCCCCTGTTGAGAGGAGTTGGAGTAGGATGGATGGAAATTTCTCAGTGATGCGAAAGGCCGCGGAAATATTGTAGCCGTCACGAATATATTCGGTTGCAGTTCCAATGGCCTTGGCATAGACTCGATTGTTCACCACCTTCTGGATGAGTCGCATGGAAGGAATAACCGGTACTCCAGCGCCCAATAAGATACCAAGCGTTTTGGTCATCTTATTGTATATATTGTAGTTGATGAGTTTGCCGAACACAGGGAAATTCAGTTTAAATGTATCAACCAGATAGCCCCCTCTCCGGGTGAGACTCATCATCCAGACCGTTACATAGGCGACGAAGAGGAAGAACAGAACCTGACCGTAACTTTCCACAACAGCATCAGAAATTCGAACCAACATCTGGGTGGCAAACGGGAGCTCAGCACCTAAGGATTGATATACCTCATTAAACTTGGGGACGATGAAGATGAGCATGGCAGCCAGTACAACCACGAGGAATCCTAAAACCATAAAGGGGTAGTACAAGGCCGATTTCACCTTCTGGGCGGTATCATGTACCGCTTCGATATATGAGGCGAGCTGATCAAGAATCGTCTGCAGACTTCCGCTCACTTCTCCGGCCTTGACCAGAGCCACGAAAAGATTATCGAAAGTTGCGGGATGTTTTTCCATGGCATCACTGAGACTCAAACCCCGGCGAATATCATCAGAAACATTGGTGAGTGTCTTCTTAAAACCGGCATGATTTTCTTCTTCAGCGAGATTGGTGACGGCTTTTTCCAGTGTCAGTCCAGCTGCAAACATTGTCGCGAGCTGACGGGTGAAAAAGACCAGATTTTTTAGGGGAATTCGTGTTTTTAGTTTGGTCAGGGATAGATTGAGTTCTTCAATGAATTCATCGCCCCATTGAATGTCCGCTTTCTTTTTCTTTTTGCCACCAGCAGCTATTTTCGCAAACGCTTCTTCAGCCGTAGGCTCGGCCTTTTTTAATTGTTCAGCTAATTTTGCATCGATTTCAGCCACTTAAAAATCCTCAACTGTTGAACGTAATACCTCTTCAAAGGTGGTTATACCGTCTTTGAGCTTTCTGATTCCTGCTTCTCGCAAGGATACCATCCCCTGCTCAATGGCTTTCTCCCGAATGACTTCCTGGTTGGCATTCTCAAACACAAGTTTTCTGATCGCCTGACGCATTTCTAACATTTCGAAAATACCTGAGCGGCCCCGGTAACCGGTCTGCCGGCATTGGACACAACCCCGGCCATGATAATATTTTTGAGACGGCGCATCTTCCATACCCAGACGTGTCAATTCTTCCTTGGTCGGCGTGTATTCTTCCTTGCAATTTGAGCAGATAGTACGAACGAGACGTTGAGCCATTACCAGATTCAAACTGGAACCCACCAGAAAGGGTGGAACCCCGATATCAATGAGTCGCGTAATAGTTGATGGTGCATCATTGGCATGCACCGTACTAAACACGAGGTGACCGGTCAAGGCAAATTTGATGGCGATATCTGCGGTCTCTTCATCACGAATTTCTCCAATAAGCAAAATATCAGGATCCTGACGCAGAATGGATCTCAATGTTGAGCCAAAGGTTAAGCCTATTTTTTCACGCATTTGCACCTGGCTAATCCCATCCATCTGATATTCCACTGGATCCTCAACCGTAGTAATGTTCGTACCTTCACTTTTAATTTCTTTAAGCGAAGCATACAGAGTGGTTGATTTTCCAGATCCAGTAGGACCAGAGATAACCACCAAACCGTAGGGCTGGCGAATCCAACGACCAAACATGTTCAGCTCCCTTGTATGAAAACCAAGGGTAGTTAAGTCAAGATTAAACCCGCCTTTGTCCAGCAAACGCATCACGATCTTTTCACCATGAACGGTGGGCAGCACAGAAACACGAACATCAATTTCCCGCTCCCCCATCTGGATACTCATACGACCATCCTGTGGAAGTCGTCGCTCAGCAATATCCAGGTTTGAAAGAATTTTGATACGGGTGGTGATACCGCTCAGAGAGCTAATGGGCGGTGTCATGATCTTCTGCAGGACACCATCGATTCTGATTCTCACATTCACCACGTGTGATTGGGGTTCAACGTGGACATCTGTTGATCGCTCTTTGATGGCTTCCATGAGGATCAGGTTGACCAATTTGACAAATGGCGCATCTTCCTCGTTGACACCCTCTTTGCTGAGGTCGACCATGTCTGAATCATCTTCATCACCAGAGAATACCTGGATATTTGACAGGGCCGCGTCGACTTCATCAGTCTGACGAATTCTACCATAATGATATTCAATAGCGGCCTGAAGCGCCGTTTCTCCGGCAACCACAACTTCGACCTTCAGACCGGTCAACTTCTCGATAGAATCAACAGTTGCTAAATCTTCTGGGTCTTCCATGGCGACAACCACCGTGCTCTCGGACTTCCCAAGCACAATGGACATATTCTCATAGGCAAAGTCCTCGGGAATTGTGTTAACAATAGTCCCCGCGACTTTCATCAAATCCTCTTCATAGACTGCAGGATGTCCCAGTTGCAGCGCATAGACTTTGACCAGATCTGCTTCGGTAATCATGCCCATACGAATGAGAAGTTTGCCCAGTTTCTCCTTCGTCGTGGACTGTCGTTCCAGTGCCTGATCCAACTGTTCCTGTGTGATGACATTCTCATGGATGAGGATATCACCGAGTTTCTGAAATTGAGGGTTAAACATTGCTATGGAATTCCCTATAATTAATTACTGAACTGTTCGTACCAACTGAATACTAGACTGGTCGCTACCAATGCTCTGTGGATCTAAAAGCGTACCCCAAACTTGTGCTGTGAAAGGGTTATAGGAATTAATAGACCCATCAGCATTAAAGTTAGGTGTACATAAACCCGAGTCAAAAAAGACGGTAATCTGTGCAATGCCTGCATTGTTTGTTCTGACAATTGGCATACCATTCTCATCTGTCGGTTGCCATCCTGCTGCACCAAATGAGCCAAACAGGATACGCGCATTTTTAATGGCGTTGTTATAATAGTCAGTCAAAACAGCAGTTAGAAGGACTGGAACAGGATCAGGAGATGGGTTATTTGCCGGTTGGAAATCATGAAAATTAATTGAAGGAATGACAATCAATTCACCAGGATAAAAAGGTAACAGGAGCAGACTGTCTTCAGCAGCATTGATATAGCCCTGAATGGTATCACCATTAGCCCCGTAGGTCTGAGCAATGACTTGAACCTGATCGAAAGTTCGATCCGAATTCCAGTAAACCAATGACCAGGATAAACCATGATATTGATCCCCATTCAAGTTTTCCCCGTAAGTGAGCGTTCCACCGATGACTGAGGCAATACTATCTGGAACCACATGCCAGTATACCTGGGTGGAATCCTCTACCGGGTTGGTGTAACGATCCCAGACTCGAGCTGCCATTTCGGCCTGATACTGTCCGCCCCCAATGGGTTCTATTTGATTGATATCAATATCCACGTCAATAAATGCAGGCGGACCGGCAGCAATGGTCACCGGGATGGCTGTGGCCGAGATGTTTCCTGAGGCCAGAGTAACTTTAGCCGTAACTCTCACCGGT
>JAIPGJ010000027.1 GCA_021736185.1 Fidelibacterota bacterium
GTGAATCCTACTCGTATCTCTACCCCATAGTTCCCCAAATCGATAAGCTTCAGCGATGATGAGTTTTTCACCAGCAACCTTGGTATCAAGCTGTGCCTGATAACTTCCACCCTCATTTCGGCTAAGATTCAATTGTGATTTATCGCCCATCTCGTCTTCCTGCCAGACCCTTAATTCAGCAGCTTTGATGGATCGATTATCCAGGTCTTTGATACTTACATCAGCCACAATGTAGGAACCTGTTGCCGCACTTTCCATGGGCAAAGCAATCTGAACTGGAGTGAATGATGCAATTTCTTCCAGGTATGTCAGCAGGTAATTCCATAATTTTTCAAATGAAGTCCTGGATTGGGGATGGAAAAACCACCTCCAAAACCCTTTCCCTGAAAAGATGGCACGGGGAGGATGGTCGCTTAGGCTTAGTACGGGTCGGGTGGCGGCACCATAACCGGTCATGAGCAGATCTACGCCTCCACTTACCAATCTATAGCCAGGGACATCAACTGGGGCATAATCCATCAGGTCCCGATGGGCATATCCCCGCCCCAGCAGTCCCAGGTAAAATGGGTGATCTTTGGCGTTCTCACTCCAAAAGCAGGTCTGAGATCCGGCCATGCTGTTCGTATGAATCCCTTGAATATCAAGATTTTTAACCCATTGGGGATCCAGTTTTTCCACGCCATCATAAAATAGAACCGTGGGGGTTTTCAGCTGAGCTTTCAGGTTAAAAGTGGTCCGTGAAATGGCTTGAAGCGCTTGATCCCCTGGATGATTAAGAATAATTAAATCGACTTTATCGGGGATAATTTCCTGCTTCGGATTGGCATCAGCTCTCATGGTTCCTTGGACAACATACACCTGGTATGAAGAGTCTGAAAAGCTCTGGACCAGGAATTTATGCAGCTCATTAATTCTCTCGCTCACAATGAGGACGCTGGGCTGAGCCTTTCTCTGATTGATTACGAGGAATTGTTCAGTGAGGAATTCTCCTCCATCAAGCGACAATTTTACCTTTATTCGTTGGGCCACATCATCTTTTATGCGGATGGGTACACTCATCTCCTGAAAGCCCTGCTTGAGCTGGAGATGCTCCTCTCCAAGTAACTGCTCCATTTCGGTTAGAATTTGTATGTTCGCGTTTCTTCCGAAAAGCCCTTCTTGATGTAATCTACCCGTTATTTGTATTTGCTCCGGTTTCTTCTCATCTGCCACGTAATTCAAATTAATTAATTTGAGAAATGCGTTGGACCTGGGGATCAAAGGATATACAACATTGATTTCAAGAGATTTTGACCATGCTAAGTCAAGTGGGGATCGCCCGCCGTTTAAGTGGCCATCTGAAAACAGAAACATCGAGCTATAAATATCACTGTTATCCTCACCGTTGATGCTGAGGGGATTCCAATCAAACACTGATAAATTCTTCTCGAAGCTGAGTTTGTCTGACACAAGGGATTGACCGTCCATCGTCCAGATATCAACGGAGTGATTCTCCTCAAGTTTTCCGATAACTTTTAAGATGGAATTTTCAAGGGCTTCAATATCGCCCTCCCAGGCTTTCCCCATGCTGCTAGATTCATCTATAACAACGGCCAGTCGTTTGGGGATGGAGTATTTCCGTGATAATGATAGTTCAGGGCTAAAAAGGAGGATGAGAAGAATGATTAGTGCTGCACTTCGCACGATTGGGATGAGCCAATTCAACCAGTATTCGCGTGGGGATTGACTATTCCTGCGAGGTCTATTCATCAGGAAAATAAAAATGAGCCCCATGAGCAACAGCCCAAGAAACAGGTATCCATTACCGTTGAAATCGGTTTCCATTGAAATGCCGAATGGCAGGTTCATTTAGCCGCCAAAACTGAGTTTTAAATTTGGAATGGCTGCAATATCCAGGGAGTCATCGCTTTGGGTGCTAGCTTTCCAATAGCCCATATAAGCGATCATGGCAGCATTATCTGTGCAATAGCGCAAATCAGGTTGGTAAAGAACTTTATTTTCCTCCCGTGCCAGCTCAACCATTCGCTCTCGCAAACGCGAATTGGCGGCTACCCCCCCGGCTAAAACGATCCGATCATGACCCAGATCCCTGGCAGCCTGCATGGTTTGCATTGAGAGAACATCCACCACAGCCTCCTGGAAGCTGGCTGCGATGTCAGCTAAATGGAGACGAATAAACTCAGTGTCCTGTTTTGAAATGTATTGCAGCACATTAGTTTTGAGACCTGAGAAGGAAAAATCATAACTATCTTTAAACGAGCTCCGTGAGAATTGATGGAAATTGGAGTCCCCAGATTTGCTCAGTTTGTCAATAAGCGGACCTCCGGGGTATCCGATACCTAATAACCTGGCCACTTTGTCAAAGGCTTCTCCTGCAGCATCATCCCTGGTCTGCCCAATTAATTTGTAGTCTCTGGCATTCTCAACATGAATCAGTTGAGTATGACCGCCTGAGACCAGAAGACATAAAAAAGGAGTCGGCAAGACCTCATGACCAATGAAATTTGCAAAGATATGACCTTCGATATGATTAATACCATATAAGGGAATATTCAATCCCAGGGCAAGACCCTTGGCGTAGCTCAAACCCACTAACAGCGATCCAGCCAGACCCGGTCCCTGGGTTACAGCAATCCCCTCCACCTCTGACAGAGACATCTCCGCCTGTTCCAAAACCCCACGAATTACAGGTCCCAACAATTTGTTATGCTCACGGGAAGCGTACTCGGGAACGACACCCCCATAACCGGTATGGATCAATTGAGTTGAGGTGATGTGGTGAATCATTTCTGGTCCGCGAAAAAGAGCCGCCGCGGTCTCGTCACAGGATGTTTCAATCCCAAGGATGACAGGTTTGTGCATCTATTTTTGTACGATCTCTATTTTATCCGGTATAAATCTATTGATTCGCTTCACACCCATGGGCAACACCGCTTCAGGAACATACATCTGTTCATTCTGATCCCAATGAGCACTGTAATCAAATTTAACAACAAAATCCTCGGGTTTAAGGTCCAGGAGACGATCAAGACCGCCTTCAGCTTCCAGTCCGATGAGTTGAGGAATCACAGAGACTTCCACATTGCGTGGAACATTCTCAAGCCGCACGGGAATATTAAAAAATTCAACCGCTCCGATACTTTGAATATCGGCCCGTAATGTCACCGCAGACGTTTCCAGGCTAAACAATTGTGCCGGCTCCAGGGTAAGAGCCAGCGATACATCCACATCAGCATTCACATCAGAAACGCGGTACGGGGGAACAGTGATGCTGGTTAATTCATTGAGGAGTGACACCGGACCATGCACCATCACTTTGGTTGGTTCAACTTTGATATCCCCAACCAGCATATAGCCCAAAGCAGGATTAATATCTGCCTGGACATTCACATTAAGTTCCTTATGGGCCATACGTTCCACACTCACCCAGATGGATTCAGGTTCTACAATGTCCAACAGATCCAATTTATAATCTCTAGGCATGATAAATCGGTCAGGATGTTCAGCAAAATACTCATTGAGATAGTATACCTGTGTGCTTTTGGTTCTGGTCAAATCCAAAATCAACCCCGTCTCTGAGATGGGCATGGTCATACTTGCCCAAAGCAAAGTGTGACCCTTCCCTCTGAACCGGGCTGTGATGAGTTCAGGAATTTCATTGTTCAAGGCTTTGTCTTCTGAGAGTCCATCAATCCGCAAGGGAATTTCCAGGTCATAAAAATACTCAATATCAGTGACAACAAAGAACCACAGCAGAATGGCCAGGATGAGTGAACCAATTTTTATCTGAATATCAGTTGTTAATATTTTTTTTAGCATTCTGTTAATATAAATTTAAAGACTTCAGGCACAAAGCCTTCAACACTCCTGATTGGAATCATTTCATAATAATTATTAGCAAAAAAAGAAAGGCGATGTACCTGAAAAACAAGATAAACATCGCCTTTATATTTCAAATCGGGTCTGTGTTCTGAGCCCGATGAGAGTGGATCAGAAGTGTGTTACTCCTTATCTCCCTCATCTGAATCGGCGGCTTCAGCGTCAGGGGCTTCAGCAACTTCAGGAGCCTCCTTCACTTCAACAGGGGCTTCAGCAACTTCAGGAGTTGCCTCTACCTCGTCACTTTCCTCGACTTCTACTTTTTTCTTTTTAGGAGCAGCCTTTTTCTTGGCTGGCTTCTTTTCAGCTTTCGCAGCCGGTTTATCCTCAGCTTCACGGATTTTGCTAAGGATTTCTTCTGGAATCTGAAGTTTATCACTTACTTGGTCTTGACCACGGATAAACTCATCGATATCATTACGCTCTTTGTCCTTGATGGCTGATTCATGGCTCACCACAACTTTTTTCTCCGTCGCGTCCACTTCAACAACCTTCACTTCAACTTCAGCGTCCAGTTCAAACTGATCGAGAATTTCTTTGCGCTCCTTCTTACGGAAGTTGCCTAAAGAGATGATTCCTTCCACATCGGTCTCTGGGAAGCTGAGGATGACACCCTTTTCAAGAAGCTTGATAACGGTTCCAGTATGACTGGTATTCACAGCAAAACGATCCTTCAACTCTGGCCATGGATTTTCCTGGGCCTGCTTAATTCCCAGAGAGATTTTACGCTCGCTCTGAGATATATCGAGGATTTTCACCATGATTTTGTCACCGCGATTTACAATCTCCTTGGGATGGCGAACTTTGCTTGTCCAGGATAAATCGGAGATATGAACCAAACCATCAATACCCTCTTCAAGTTCAATGAAAGCACCAAACTGTGCCAGATTACGCACGGTACCTTCATGTTCTGAACCCACGAGATACTTTTCTTCAATCGTAGTCCAGGGATCGGGTTGCAGCTGTTTCACACCCAGTGAGATTTTGTGGTTTTCAGCATCAACTGAGAGCACAATGGCATCAATCTCATCACCAACACTAAATACATCCGAGGGATGCTTGATGTGTTGAGTCCAGGAAATCTCGGAGATGTGAACCAGTCCTTCAACGCCGGCTGTCAATTCAACAAAGGCGCCATAGTTGGCAAGGCTAACAACTTTTCCATGAACCGTTGTACCTTCGGGATATTTGGCAACCACACTTTCCCACGGATGGGGTTTGAGCTGCTTAAGACCCAGCGATACTCTCTGTTTGGTTGTATCATAGTCAATAACTTTGACCATGATGTCCTCATCCAGACTGACAACCTCAGAGGGATGATTGACACGACCCCATGAAAGGTCGGTGATATGCAATAAGCCATCAATTCCACCGAGATCAACAAAAACACCAAAATCAGTAATGTTCTTGATACGACCTTCGAGAATCTGACCCACCTCAATCTCATCCAAAAGCTTGCTGCGTTGTTCCTTCAGGCTCTCTTCGAGTAATTCCTTGCGGGAAACAACAATATTTTTACGAAATTCATTGACCTTGACGATCTTGAAATCGAAAGTTTTTCCAACATAAGCATCAAAATCTCTAATGGGTCTAACATCCAACTGTGATCCAGGTAGAAAGGCATCTACATCCAGGATATTAACAACCATGCCACCCTTGATACGACGGGTGATGGTACCTTCAACAATTTCACCATCAGCATATTTCTGCTTAACTTTATTCCAGACACCCATAAACTGGGCCTTGCTTCTAGACAACACAGCCTGTCCAGATTTATCCTCCATCCGTTCTAAGAAGAGTTCAATGGTTTCACCAATTTTCAACTCATCATTACCAAACTCGTGACGGGGAACGAGAGCTTCAGATTTACCACCAAAGTCAACCATCACTTCGCGATCGCTGATAGAGATAATGCGTGCTTCAACCAGCGCTTGTTGCTCGACGTTTTTAACGGTATGATCAAGCAATTCCTGCAAAGCAGTATGCTCTTTACTGGCAACTTCCTGCTCCTCAGGTAATTCACCCATTTTGATAGTTTTAATCTCTGAGAAAAGATCATTCATCAGGGATCGTTTGCCCTGTGAAACATCTGGTCCTTCAACGGTCTCGGCTGCTTCGGCCACTTCAGCTTCAGGAACCACTTCTTCAGTAGTCTCAGCTATGGGTTGTGCTTCAGTAGCGGGTTCTTCTGCAGCTGTTTCTGTCACTTCAACAACTTCTTCGGTGACTTCTTCAGTCGTTACGTCCTCAACAGGTGCTGCTGCTTCAACAACTTCTGGTGTTGCTTCTGCGGCTACCTCTGGCGCTGCTGCTTCAACTTCTTCAACCGATTCTTCAGGTGCTGGCTCGTCTGCTACGACTTCAGCCTGCTCTTCAGGTTTGGTTTCGACCGCAGCTTCTTCAGCAACGGCTTCCTGGGTTTCCTCGGCGGGCGTCGTCTCGACGGCGTCTTGGGGTTCAGTGGATACGTCGGTTGATTCTTCTACTTCTTCTGCAACCTTTGCATCCATGTCTTGTTTCTTGGTCATTAAGTTTCCTCCATTTAACTTCGCTGTCTCCACCTTGGAGACAATAAAATCTATTTGATCATCGATACTCAATTCAGTGGTATCGAGAGTTATTGCGTCATGTGCGGCTTTCATTGGTGCCAATTTGCGTTTGGCGTTGTGTTCATCTCTTTCAAGAATCTCTTTTTCCAATGCTTCCACAGATTTATCTATTCCCTGCCTGGCAAAATCCTTCTGTCTGCGCAAGGCGCGAACCCGAGCGTCAGCAATCATGTAGATCTTTATATCGGCATCAGGGAAAACCACGGTTCCAATGTCACGACCTTCAAGAACCACATCATGGGATTTGGCAAGATCTCGCTGAACACCCAAGAGATGTTTCCGCACACTGGGAAGGGCACTCACATCGGCCACAAGGTCTGTCACTTGCGGTGACCGAATTTCATCACCTAATAGTGTCCCGTCCAGATGGATTTCCTGGATGTCCTTGTTGAATGTGACTTTCAGATCAAGATCATCCAGTAAATGCTGAAGCTCATCAAGCTGTGATAAATCTATTTTTTCTTTGATTATTTTCAGAGTAATAGCCCGATACATGGCACCGGTATCTATGTGCCGAAAACTTAGTTTCCGGGCAACACCATGAGCGGTTGAGCTCTTTCCAGATGCAGCAGGGCCATCAATGGCAATAATCATTTCAAAGAGCCGCTTTAATCAATATTATTTTATCTACCTGTTTCAAAGCGGCGCAATATAGACGACCATCAATGCCAACACAACCCAGAATAAGCAGGCTAAATAATTGAATTTAATAGGAAGAAGGCGAGCGTGTCTATTTAATTCGATAGCCTTTATCCTCATACTCCAGGATCCAGTTCACTATGATACCAATATCCATGCGCTGGGTACCGCCCAGAAAACGTCTGTTCCTGAAGTAATATGATGAATAGTCCTGCTTGGTTTCTTTCTCCATATCAGAGCCCAAAGCTGACAAGCGCTCTTGCCATTTGATAATATTTGATTTACGGAGGTCGAGCCAGCCACCGCTGGTCCATTTCTCGATGTTTTCAGGGTTTACATCCAGGACAGTGCGACCCTCAAAATTGGGTACGGAGATATCTGGACCACGCAGAAATGTGAGACCATCCTTTAGTAGAATAGGTGTTCCAACTGAAAGTATTGTGGTCCGGAGTTCTTGATTATTAAGAATTTCTGCTTCCATGTCAGCTGCCAGTTCCTCTGGGTCAGCACTTAAAACTGCTGGAATATTTCCCTTCAGACGTTTGAGGATATAGACCTCATACAATAGTTTGGTTAAGCGAGGGGGACCCAATAGCTCGAAAGCCACACTATCCTTCCCCATCTGTTCTTCCAGAGCCTCCATCTTTTGCAAGGCATCCTTGCGAATGAGACCCGCACGATAAGAAGGTGCCAATACAGATGAATCAAGGCTGGAAATGATATCATTTCCAGTATTACCACCTTTGATCTCCAGAATCGTTAAATCAGCAATCTCTTCAGGGGTCACAAATTCCATTTGCCCTTCACCCGTGAGCACTGAAAACTCTCCAGCTGAAAAATAACCGTTTTCACCGGCATCAATAAAGACTGATTCCAGAAATTCATTTCCAACCCGATTCCAGGTTGTTTCTGGTGATTTAACTAGAGCATCGCCTAAAACGGTGGCATCACTTGGCAGTGAATCGTAGAGAGGAATATGACTGCCCCTTTTCACGACCTTCCCATATCCGATTTTTTTCCAGGCGATCGCTGCAGTTGGCTTAATTTCTTTGATGATAGGCGCATGAGGAGTTCGTCCCAGCAACCAAAGCAACATGGTGTGAGCTCCAGCTAAAGATGACTTGCTCATGAGCATTTTCGAGGGCTTGTCTTCGGAGTGAGTATAGGGAATATTAAAACCCATACCACCGGTTCCGCTGGTACCAACTTTCAAATACAATTTTGTATCCGCCTGCCGCATACTTTCAATAAGTATCTGTACGTGACGTATCAACTGAGGGATATACAGCGTTGAGATGATTCGCTCAACCGTTTCAATGAGCTTGTCATCCGCTGTTTTTCCCTTGCGGATTTCATTGATTTCTGCTCGAAGTTCAGCGACAATCTGATAAACATTCTGATAGGCAAAGGCGGTGGCTGTATTGATACAGTCAATAAGAATCTGGGGTTTATGCGCATCCATGATCTGATACAATTTCGAATTGTTAATAATATCTGGACCCAGATCATCATATATATCATGAATCAATAATTCGACTTGCTCTGATTTTGAATAAATATCAGCCTTTGAGAGAAATGAAAGTTCATTTCGAACAAAGAGATCACCATGGACGGATATTATTTTTGTCCCATGATTGAGAGGATGATTTTCCAGGATGGTTTTAATTTCTTGAGCTTCATTTTCCCTCAGGGAAGTCACAATTAATTCAGATGGTTTTTCTTCCAGCAATTGTTTTGCAATGGCTTGACCCACGAGTCCCCAACCACCAAAAATCAATACGCGCTTGCCTTTAATGTCCATGTGATAATTCCTTCAATTTTGCGATCTCGGTATCAGACAATTCCCGATATTTTCCCAGGGGCAGATCATCTACTCTTAAAAATGCAAATTGCTCGCGGTGGAGTTTGACGACTTTGTGCCCCAGCGCCATAAAAATTCTTTTTATTTCGCGTTTTCGACCCTCTCTCAAAATGAGTCTGACTTCCGTGAATCTCTCGAAATAGTTATAATCAAGAACCTCTGCGATTGCATCAGTTTTAGCTTCAATATTTATGCCAAGTGGGAGACGCTCCAGGTCTTCACGACTTACCTGGCCCAGAACCCGTACGAGGTATGTTTTGGGAATTTGGAATTTGGGGTGCGTGAGACTGTAGGCTAGATCCCCATCATTGGTCAGAATAATCGCCCCCGTCGTATCAAAGTCCAATCGGCCAACTGGATAGATCCTGTCATTGGAGGGTATCAAATCAATGATTGTCGCCCGTCCGTAGGGATCATTGGTTGTGGTGATGACCTGGGTGGGTTTATTGAGGAGATAATAATGATAGCTGATCCCCAGAACAATTTTTCGACCCTGGAATTCGACGACGTCACTAGATGGATTGATACGGGTTGCTGGATTGTTCTCCACAGAACCATTCACACTGACAAGACCTTTTTGAATCAGATCATCACAGACACGCCGGGACCCCAGACCAGCCATGGCCAAAAAGCGATTGAAGCGAACCTGCTCCCCTGATTTTTCCGTCATGTCACTCAAGAGTTGTTATATAATCCCAGAATCTGTTGTCTGATTAGATCAGATCTTCTTCATCTTCGGCAAGAATATCTTCTACTTCTCTCAACCGAGGTAAATCTTTTACAGAATTCAAACCAAAATACTGTAAAAATTCTATGCTTGTCCGATATAGCAGGGCACGTCCGGGACCGTCTTCCCGACCTCGGATTTCTAATAATTTCCGATCTAGCAATGTCCGTAATGAGGAATCAGAACTGACCCCTCTGATAGATTCAATGTCATTTCGGGTAACCGGTTGTTTGTAACTCACAATAGCCAGAGTTTCCAGCGCAGCCTGAGAGAGCCGGAGTTTGCCCGATTTAGAAAAGAGACCCTTGATATAGGGTTCAAATTCTGCCCTGGTGACAATCTGGTATCCCCCGGCAACTTCCTTGATGAAATAAGCTCTTTCAGATTTTTCATAATCAGCAGTCAGGCCTTCGACGATTTCTGCAAGGGGCAACTTGGTTTCATTTTCACCCAAACATGCATGAAAACGAGCCTCTGTCAGGGGCTCCGGTGTGGCAATGAGCAGGGCTTCAACGATCTGCTTTAGTTCATTCATTTTCAAAGTTGCTACCTCTTGATATAAGGAGATCATCAAATAGATTGGACTGTTTTACTTTGACTTGTCGGTTCCTTAACATTTCCAGAATGGCAAGAAAGGTGACGACAACCACCAGACGGGATTCAAATTTTGCCAGTAGGCCGGCAAAACTCAATCTGGCATTGGCCTGTAGCAATCCACTCAGGAAACCGACCTGCTCAGTCAGTGTGACCTCTTCAACTGCAACGGAATGGGTCAGTGGCTCCTCATAATTTTTGATGAGATATTGGAAAGTGAGCATGATGTCGTAGAGCTTGACGTCTTCCAGAATAGCGGTGTGATCCTCTTGTTGAGGACTCCAGGCCGCAGGAATATTGTAATAGTGGGGACGCTCGGATCTTTCCATTGCCGCAAAAGCGGTTGTCGCTTCTTTATAGCGCTTGTATTCGAGCAACATGTTTATCAATTCGGTTCGCGGATCTTCAATCTCTTCATCGCCCTCGGCTTCGATGGGCAATAACATGCGGGCTTTTATTTTCATCAATGTAGCAGCCATGAGTACGAAGTCACCGGCAGTGTGTAACTGAAGTTCTTTTGCCAATTGAACATAATCAAGAAAATTCTTGGTGATCTGGGCGATGGGGATATCGTAAATATTCAACTCATCCCGTTTGATCAAAAAGAGCAGCAGGTCCAGAGGACCCTCAAACATTTCAAGATCAATTCGGTGGAGTTGATTCTTCATCAAGCAGGACCGGGTGGTACAAATCCCAATTTTCTATAGACCTTGCTGATGGTTTTTGAGGCCATGTATCTTGCTCGAGCTGCGCCTTCATCCAGAATTCCACTCAGATAGCCCTTATCATTCATGATGGTATCATAGCGCTGTTGAAAAGGCTCTAAAAAGGCGACCAGGGCATCGGCCAGTTCATTTTTAAATCCACTATATTGTTGACCCTCAAAGCTCGAGACGACATCAAGGGGTGGCATATCATTCAAAACAGAATAGATCGTTAGTAAATTACCTATTCCCGGGCGATTGAGTGACTCGGGTGTAATTTCGCTTGCTGAATCAGTCACCGCCCGTTTGATTTTTTTTCTCAAAACGGCGGGTGGATCAAGCAGAGCGATGTAATTATTCACATTGTCATCAGATTTGGACATTTTTTTATCCACGTCCTGCAAACTCATGATACGTGCCCCGGCTTCAGGGATAAATGGCTCAGGGATTTTAAAAGTGGGGCTAAAGGTGCTATTGAATCTAGCTGCAATATCCCGGGTCAGTTCCAGATGTTGTTTCTGATCGGCTCCTACAGGCACAAGATCTGTTTGATAAAGTAAGATGTCAGCGGCCATCAAGGCGGGATAAGTGTACAGGCCAGCATTAATATTGTCCGCATGCCGCTGCGACTTATCCTTAAACTGGGTCATTCGATTCAATTCGCCCATATAGGTATAACAATTCAAAACCCAGGCGAGTTGGGCATGTTGGGGAACATGGGATTGAATAAAGATTATGCTTTCCTTGGGGTCAATACCTGCCGCCAGATATTGAGCGGCAAAGGATAAACACCTGTTTCTTAAATCGGCCGGCTTCTGGCGAACCGTGATGGCGTGCATATCCACCACCATGAAAATACCCAGATAATTCTCCTGGAGTTGCACCCAATTCCGCATGGCTCCCACATAATTCCCCAGGGCTAAATGTCCAGATGGTTGAATGCCGGAAAGCAGGATTGGTTTATTTTGTTTCTGTAGATCGTTCATTGTGTCAACATTTCTAATTTATAGGACACGCATGGTCTTCGTGAATAATTTTGGATATTTCTCAAGGTATATATCTGCGTGATCAGGATTAAGGCTGTTCACTTTCACATAACCTGAAGCATGAATAAAGTCACCGCCACCCAGAGAGAGGGCAACATGGGTGATCTTTTCTGATTTCTCAGAAAAGAAAATGAGATCTCCGACTTCCCAGTTTGAAAAATTATCATCGACTCTGATCCCTACCTCAGCTTGCTGGTAGGCATCCCGGGGTAGCTGCAATCCATTGAGTCCGAATACGGTCTGAACAAATCCAGAACAATCAAAGCCTTTCGGGGATCGACCTCCCCAATAGTATTGTGTACCCTGGAAACCAAAGGCTGTTTGAACCAGCAGTTCCACATCCACTGAATGAGCTAGGGATCGTGGTTGACTCTGGACCCATCCCTGGACCCCATCGGGGAGCAGAATCTGCACCCATCCTTCCTGCTGGCCTATCAGGGGCAGCCTTGAGAGAATGGTCATGTCTCTAATTGTATTAGATTGACTATCTGGACTTTGGAACACCCATGCGATTGGAGCTCCAGAATAATAGAAGCTATGATCTTCCCATGATTTGGGCTTTTCCACCACAAAAAATCTGGCAACCCATCCTTCATAACCATCTTCCTGTCGCACCCTTAGCCAATCACCTTGCTCTTTAAGAACATCCAATGTCTCACCCAGATGTGTCTGAGATGTTGATTCAGATTTGAAGGTTGCATCACGATAAATGAAAGCGATGCTGACATTTGTTAACATCTGTAAGGCCAATTTGCCCCTCCTTTGCAAGGCGGAATTTAATCGCTGATTACGGTGAAACAAGGGTTGGTCAATTCTGGCATCTCCTCGTGATTTAAAGTGCTCACCAGATGGAAAATATTGTTTGCCCACCTCTGACCTTTACACTAAATAGTCGCCATGTTAGACGGAACACCTCAACGCTTTCATCCTTATCCCGTATCTATATTCTAAAAAGCAAATCTGGTTAATATGGATCCTATCGCGTTTTCAACAGCCAAACATCGCCTTCTAGAGCAAATACAAAATGCTGCCTCGGAATCTCCGAGAGACGACTCACTCCGCATCATTCGCTGTAAAGTTGAAGTTGAAAATGTGGCTGCCATGCAGTGGCTGGCCTGCCAAACCATTCCCATCAAGACTTATTGGGCCAACCGAAATCAGGAATTCAAAATGGCTGGCGTCGGTGTTGCTCATGAAATTTCAGGACAAACCAGACCCGATCTGATAAAACTCTTTAATGATTTGCGGGTTCTATTGGATCCCCAGTACCCGGATCTTCGCTATTACGGTGGCTTCCAATTTAATCGGGGCAGCAAACCTTCCCAGGAATGGAAAAGTTTTGGTGCCTACCGCTTTATCATCCCACAATTTGAACTCCATCGTTCTGAAGAAGGAACTTTTCTCGTCTGTAATTTTCTGCATCATGGCAGGGATGATAAACTTTCTGATGACCTCCTCCAGCAGTTGGAAGAAGTTCAATTTGAGCTGACTCTCAGCGACTGGGAAGAGCGCACCATTCTTCATCGGCGAGACATACCTGATCGGGCAGAATGGCAATCGTCAGTGAGCACTGCCCTGGCAGAAATGGGCGCCGGCAAATATGAGAAAGTGGTTCTGGCGAGGAAAGCCACGCTGACCTTCAATGATCCAGTTGATCCGGTCGCCTATTTGCTGAGACTGCGCAGGATGACTGAAGAAACGTTTAATTTTTATTTTCAGGCAGATGAGGGTCATGCCTTTTTGGGAGCGACGCCTGAAAGATTATTTAAGCGACAGGGACGCACACTCCTGACTGAGGCTATTGCAGGTACTCGGCCCAGGGGATTGACGACCCGGGATGATGAACGCTATTCGAAAGCGTTGCTAAACTCTGATAAGGAACTCAGAGAACATGGTATTGTAGTGGATATGATTCGAAATGTTCTGGAAAAGTATTGTGATCATCTCATCGTGGATGAGGACGTTCAGATTACCAAGCTCTCCCATGTCCAACATCTGTGTAAACACTTCAAGGGTCAATTAGATGAGGAAACCAGCGATGCAGACTTGATTGAAGCCCTGCACCCCACCCCAGCTATGGGTGGTTACCCCACGGATATTGCTCTAGAAGCTATTGAGGAACTGGAACCCTTCAACCGGGGCTGGTACGCGGCTCCAATTGGATTTGTTGGTCATGATCACACTGAGTTTGTGGTAGGTATCCGCTCTGCCCTCATCGAGAAGGAACGGGTTTCACTGTATTCTGGCGCTGGAATTGTACTGGGATCAGATCCTGCAGAAGAATGGCAGGAAATCGAAGATAAGATCAGCAAATTCTTAAAAGCCCTGGATCTCTAAACCACCCCTCCTTCAATTCCCGCTCCTCCCCTAGCTCTCTTTTGTCACTGTATTCAAAGTTCATCTTCATTAGATTGCAGCCTATGAGAGACCCTTTTTTTAATTCAAATACATGGCAAGCCAGTTTATGATGACTAACCTTGATGTTGGGAATCTGATCGTTGAGGAGATGACTCGACTGGGCGTCACCCAATTTGTTGTCTCACCTGGATCCAGATCCACGCCCCTCACCGTGGCAATTGCCAGACATCCAAAAGCAAAGGTCACGATTCACTATGATGAACGTGGGGCAGCTTTTTTTGCTTTGGGTTATGCTCGCGCTACAGGGGTTCCTGCGGTTCTGGTATGTACTTCAGGAACCGCAGTGGCCAACTATTTCCCAGCAGTGATCGAGGCCTCCATGGATAATATCCCCATGATCGTGCTCACTGCTGATCGCCCGCCTGAGCTCATTGATGTGGGGGCCAACCAGGCTATTTTCCAGCACAATATTTATGGGGTCTATCCCCGACTGGCCCTGGAACTTGCACCTGCTCATCCCGGGTCATTAGCCTCTGACATCCTGAGTCTGGTGGATAAACTCTATGATACCAGCATTGGGAATCGACCCGGTCCCGTTCATCTAAATTGTCAATTTCGTGAACCCTTGCTCCCTGAAACATCAAATGATCATGTCAACGCTTCCTTTGAAGAGAAGTGGCAGGAAAAAAACTCAAGATTTACGAAGCAGCCTATTCGCGTATCAATCCTCCCCCAAGACAAGCTCAAGCTGGTACTCGGAAAAATGAAGCAATCCAGACGTAGCCTGATCGTGGTGGGGCGAGGGGTGAGTTCGCATCATAATCATAAAATTGTTGAGCTGGCCGAAAAATTGAATTTACCCGTGCTGGCTGATGTTCAATCACCATTGAGATTCACTGCACATCCTCACATCATCAATCATTTTGATCTGGCCCTGCTGAATGAGGAACTACAGCAATTGAAGCCGGATTTTGTCCTCCATTTGGGAGGGGCTTTTACCTCCAAACGGCTCCTCAATTACCTCAATGATATGAGCATTTACTATGTATCGGTCAAAGAAACTCCTGAACGCATAGATCCGAACCATCAAGTGCAGATTGAGTTCCAAACGGATATCACAGAATTCTGCAAAAGCATTGAGACAGTGCGGCATGAGCATGATGAGCACTGGCTAAACACCTGGCAAGCTTTGGAGAAACATACAGCTCTCTCTTTAAACAATATTTTTGACCAACAAACCAAACTATCTGAACCAGCCACTAGTTACCATTTGTCCAAATTCATACCTGGCAATCACGGGCTCATGCTCGCCAACAGCATGTCGATCCGGGAAATGGAAATGTTTGGGGTAGTGGGTCATTTCGGTGGGGCTGTTTTCGCCAATCGGGGGAGCAGTGGCATTGACGGCCTCCTGGCCACAACCGCCGGATATGCATCTGGGGCAGATACACCTGTGACGCTGCTCATTGGAGATCTAGCCTGCCTGCATGATTTGAACTCACTTGACTTGATCAAAAAGGCAAAGCAACCCATCATCCTGGTGGTTATGAATAATGATGGTGGCGGCATATTCAATTTCCTCCCTGTGAGTAATCAGACCGATGTATTCGAACCTTTTTTTGGGACCCCCCACGGTCTGACGCTGGAGCATGCCGCAGCCATGTTTAAGCTGAATTATTCAAAGCCCACAACGATGGATGAATTTCTCCTCACCTACAAAACAGCCACTGAACAGTTCGAATCAGCTCTCATCGAGCTGATTACGGACCGGACAGCAAACCATCAGTTTCACCAACACATTTTTAAAAGTCTCCGTGAATCTACCTGATCCTCTTTTTGAATGGAATTTCAGGCGCGTCGGCAAAGATGATGGGACCATCCTACTCTGGCTGCATGGTTTTCTGGGCTCAGGAGCGGATTGGCTTGACTTGGTTAAAAATCATTTTTCAGATTACTGCAACATCATGGTTGATCTTCCAGGCCATGGTCAAAACGCCATACCTGCGGAAGTAGAATTCTCCAATATCCTGGAATCCCTCGTAAAACAGCTTGAATTAGCGGGTGTTGAAAAATTTATTCCCATTGGTTATTCCATGGGAGGGCGCCTAGCCTTTCACCTTCATCATTATATACCTGAGCGAATCCAGACCATGATATTTCTGTCCAGCGCACCAGGTTTAAAATCAAATATTGCACGCCAGGAGAGAATCATTCAGGATCAACAATTGATGACTCGATTGGAGCGTACCGGTTTTTCTGCTTTTTTGCCGGAGTGGTATTCAGCTGGATTATTTGGAAACATAAAGCTCAATTCACTCCTTTTTTCACAACTGTGCCAGGCCAGATCAAAGAACGATGTTAGTCAATTGCGTCAAGCCCTGGAATTGATGGGAAATGGTGCCCTGCCATCCCTCTGGGGAAGTCTGAAAGAAATTTCAGTTCCTACCCTCCTTTTGTCCGGAGAAAAAGACTCAAAATATTTTCAGCTCAACCAGGAAATGAACCAGCTTCTCCCTGACAGTATGCACCTCCAGGTGTCAGATGCAGGGCATGCCTTCCATCTTGAAAAACCATTGGAAACCGCTCGTTTAATTAGACATTTTCTGAGCGAAACAATTGAAGGAGAATAATGTGTCATTGATAAAGTGGGAATCTGCAGGCGAATACACCGATATTCGCTATCATAAATATAATGGAATTGCCAAAGTCACCATCAACCGGCCAGAAAAACGGAATGCGTTCAGACCCCAGACCGTCATGGAAATGATCAAGGCTTTTGAAAATGCCCGCGAAGATCCTGAGATTGGTGTGGTTATCCTCACCGGCGAAGGCGAAAAGGCTTTCTGCTCAGGTGGTGATCAATCCATCCGCGGTGATGCGGGATATGCTGATGGTGAAGGTGTCCACAGACTCAATGTATTGGATCTGCAGCGTCAGATCAGGACCCTCCCCAAACCCGTCATAGCCATGGTTGCAGGATATGCTATCGGTGGAGGTCATGTCCTTCATCTGGTGTGTGACCTAACCATTGCGGCTGACAACGCCATTTTTGGTCAAACCGGTCCCAAAGTGGGATCTTTTGACGGTGGCTACGGCTCCAGTTATATGGCCAGAATTGTGGGTCAGAAAAAGGCCCGGGAGATCTGGTACCTTTGCAAGCAATATTCAGCTCAGGAAGCCCTTGATATGGGTCTGGTAAATACCGTAGTACCCTTAGCAGAGCTGGAGCAAGAAACCGTTGCCTGGGCAGAGAAAATTCTGGAACACTCACCCCTGTCTATCCGCCTATTAAAATCAGCCTTCAACGCCGATGTTGACGGGCAAACTGGACTTCAGGAGCTGGCGGGTAATGCCACCTTGTTGTACTACATGTCGGAAGAAGCTCAGGAAGGCCGCAATGCCTTTAACGAGAAACGTAAACCAAATTTCAGAAAATATCCCTGGCGCCCTTGACCACTTCCAAAAGACCACCTATCAAGCTTTGGATCCAGGCAGCACGACCCTGGACTCTCGGCGTAGCTGTTTCGCCAGTGCTCATGGGCACCATTATCGCCCATACTGAAGGTGGAATCCATTGGCTGGCTGCATTTGCTGCCCTTCTGGGTGGGGTTTTTATACAAATCGGTACCAATCTGGCCAATGACTATTTTGATTTTAAAAAAGGGGCTGATAGCGAGACCAGAATTGGTCCCCAAAGGGTTACCCAATCAGGTCTGATTGCACCAGGAACCGTAAGAAATGGTTTTCTCACCAGCTTTGGAATTTCGTTTATTCTGGGTATTTACCTGGTCTATCTGGGTGGGTGGCCCATTGTTGTCATTGGTCTGCTTTCCCTCTTTTTTGGTGTTGTTTATACTGGGGGTCCCTTTCCCCTGGCCTATCTTGGACTGGCCGAGCTGCCAGCTTTCCTTTTCTTTGGACCCATTGCCTGTGCCACAACTACTTATGTTCAAACAGGGAGCTGGAGTACGACAGCTCTGATTATGGGTTCGTCCGCAGGATTCTTTTCCCTCGCATTATTATCTATCAATAATCTTCGCGATTTTGTTGAAGATAGAAAAGTTGGAAAACGAACGCTTATCGCACTTTTCGGTCGTCAATTTGGTGTTGCTGAATATGGCTTTTCCATATTTGCAGCCACTCTATTGCCCCTTGTGCTCATCTTTACCTCTCCTACACATTCCATGGCTGGCCTCACAGCCATCACCAGTCTGATGGCGCTCCATGCTTTGCGGGTAACTGCTCACTATAGAGAACCTCTGGAATTATTGGCGGTGTTAAAGATGACAGCCAAATTGCAGGTTATATTTACGGTCATTTTCATGATTTCCTGGGTCATGTGAGGGAAAGCAAAAAGCATGGATCTACATCCCCCAAATTTTGCAGAAATTACCCTGCTTCCCGAATTTCAGGATAGTTCTCTGGAGCTAAAGTCTGCCCGACTGTATAAGTTTTCTCTCCCTTTCAAAGCGCCCCTGGTTTTAAAGCATACGACCTTGCATCAAAGAGAGGGTCTTATTCTCATCCTGACAGATGTCAATGGGCATGCTGGCATTTCTGAGATTAGCCCCCTCCCGGGGTTTAGTCGTGAAACATTGGATACGGCAGTGTTAAACACGACGATGATTTTAGAAAAAATGATGAGTCGGGGTGAATTTGTTGCCCACTGTAATCCCAGCAGTGAAGATGGCTGGGAAAATATAGCCGACCCCTCAGTGGCTTCTTATGGTGTAGAGTCTGCCATTTTATCCCTGCTGGCCAATAGTCGGGGAGTAAACCCTGGCGCCCTTATTTTTGGTGAATCAAGTGCTAAGGTACCCATAAATGGATTAATAAGAGGCTCACTTTCAGACTGGGTTCCTGAAGCAGAACGCCTGGTCAGTAAGGGATTTAAAACCATTAAAATAAAAGTGGGCCGCATCAACAGTGTGCTGGAAGCCAGAGGCATCCAGGATGTGCGAAAGGCTGTGGGTTCAGAGATTAGTTTGCGCCTCGATTCCAATCGAAGCTGGGATCTGGCCACAGCGATTGAATTTGGACAAGCCGTCGAGCCGGTCAACATCGAATACATCGAAGAGCCTCTCCAGAATGCGGTGGAGCTTCCGCGATTCTTTGATGCTTGCGGTGTTCATTTTGCTTTTGACGAAACGCTCCATCACATCATCGACCCCACCATATCATTTGACGCTTATACAGGTTTAAGCGCGCTGGTCCTAAAACCGACGCTGATTGCCAGTACTGCCCGATTCATTGCATTGGTCAAGCAAGCCCAGAACAAGGGTGTACTCCCCGTCCTCTCTTCCAGCTTTGAGAGTGATGTTGGTTTGACGACTCTGGCTCAGCTGGCAGGATCCATTAGTGGTGAAAATATTGCAGTCGGTCTGGACACTCGATCTGTATTCTCGGCAGGAACCTGTAAAATACCCGCCAGTATTCAAGAGGGATGGATGTCTACAAGATCATTAAGCACACAGGATCTGGATCTCAGCTATTGTGAGTTACTCCACGAAAACTAAGCCTATCCAGCAGCATCCCCTCTTTGATGCAGCTGTCCAATATCCCTCAAACATTGCTTTGAGGATGGGGAAAACCTCACTGACATTTTCTGATCTGTATTTACAGGCAATGCAAATGGCTACGGGCTTCTCTCGCAGAGGGATTCAGCCTGGCCAAAGGGTTGCCCTGGGTGTCCTGCCCGCCATTGAAATGATCATTTCAATCTGGGCTTGTATGTTAGCCAATATTATTGTTTTCCCCCTGAATGTTCGTTTCCCCAGGGCATCCATACTTGAAATACTCGCAGACGTAAAACCCGCGCTCACCCTTTCAACTATGGCCTACCCTCATTTTGCTACCATGACTTTCGCTGAATTGCAGCAGGAAGCAGAGCAAATGGACCCGGTCGATCCACCCCCTTTTAAGGTCACAGACGCCACAAGTTTACTCATGACTTCTGGCTCTTCCGGTCGTGTCAAGTTTGTTCAACACAGTCACCAGAATCATATCCAAAGTGCCTTGGGGTCCAGCCAGAATATCCCTCTTGGATTATCAGACAGGTGGTTATTAAGCCTGCCACTCTATCACATTGGTGGCCTCTCCATAATGTTTCGAACCGTGTTGGCTGGTGCAGCCCTTATTATCCCTGAAGAAAAGCACTCAACTCTGAGAGATATTGAGCTGCAGGACATAACCCATGTATCCCTGGTCGCTACACAACTGCAAAGATTTCTCAGGGATGAATCAGGTCCTGGGATTTTGAGCGGGATGAAGGCGATTCTCCTGGGAGGGAGTGCTATCCCCCATTCCTTGATTCAGAAGTCATTGGAATACGCTCTCCCCATCCATGTCAGCTATGGTTCAACTGAAATGGCTTCCCAGATCGCCACGACCAGTGGGGACCATCGCGATGCTGCCCTGGCAGGTTCCGGGAAAGTTCTACCGGGTCGAGAATTGATTATTTCCCACGAAGGTGAGATTCTGGTGAAAGGTGAGACGCTGGCACAGGGTTATCTGGAAAACCGACAGCTCATTGAATTGCGCGATGAGGATGGGTGGTTCCATACTGGAGATGTTGGATATGTCAATGTCTGGGGTGAATTAACGGTCACTGGCAGAATGGACAACCAGTTCATCTCCGGTGGTGAAAATGTGCAACCTGAACACATTGAAAGAATACTTTGCAAAATTCCCGGAATATTGAGTGCAATGGTCATTCCTCAGGCAGATGATGAATTCGGATCACGACCCGTAGCCTATCTTGAAGTCAGCCCAACAGTCCCAACCGGAGAAGAAATCAACCAAAAACTCAGGAACAGCTTACCGGGTTATATGCTACCCATCGCTTATTATGAACTACCCAGGGAATTAATCGACAAGCATTTAAAAATTTCTCGCCAGGATCTGCTTAAAATGACCTATTCTGGAAACAAACATTTGCACTCCCTGTAATTATGATTAATTAGGTCCCATGAATGAGATGAAAACAAACTCAAAATCCTCCCGTCTTGATTCATTTATCGCAAATCCCAGAAGGGCTATCTGGACCCTTGGTTTGCCGGTCATGACAGGCATGGCAGTTCAAACTTTATATAGCGTTGTAGATATGCTTTTTGTGGCTCGTATTTCCGTAAATGCCATCGCAGCACTGGGCTTTAATCTCCCCTTATTCTGGATGGCCATGGGTATCAGCTTTGGTCTGGGAACTGGGGTCACGGCGGTTATCGCTCGCTTTATTGGGGCCAAGAAACATGATGCCGCAACCAATGTCGCTGAGCATGGACTGCTCCTCGGATTGATTATTGGAGGACTTTTCAGTGTAGTTGGTCTCCTCTTCGGGAAAGAAATCTTGTTACTTCTGGGAACTCCAGAAGAACTGATGGCTGATACACTGGCATATTTTCATGTGATTGCAGGCGGCTTTGTCTTCATGATCACTGGAATTTTCCTCCGTTCTATCTTTAGTGGAGAAGGCGATACCAGAACTCCGGTGAAAATTCAGATCACCAGCACAGTGGTTAATATCATTCTGGACCCCATACTGATTTTTGGTTTTGACATGGGTGTGCGAGGGGCTGCCTGGGCAACGGTTTTGAGTATGTTGGTAGCTGTTATCATGTACTCCAGAGTGATTCTGTTCAAGAAAGCCACCTTACTCCAGTTAAATTTTAGGATTTTCAAGTACAACGTTGCCTTCATCAAAGATATTTTCCGCATCGGGGTACCCTCCTCACTTTCCATGATTATTATGTCCATGGGAGGTGCTCTCTTTAACTGGATACTGGTTCACTATTCTCCTGAAGTCGTTGCAGGCTATCAAATTGCCGGTCGCCTTGATCAGATTTTCTTCCTACCCATTATGGCTATTGCCGGCTCCCTGGTCACCCTGGTGGGCATGTTTTATGGTGCCCAACGGTTTGATCTTATCAATAATGTGATTAAGGATGGACTTCGATACGGTATCTTCATTGGGCTGGGGAGCGGCTTATTATTTTATATTATCTCACCTTACGTCTTCAGAATATTCACCGATGACCCAACCGTACTGGCTGTTGCCGTAAGTATTATCAGAACCTTTTCACCGGTCTACTGGCTTATTGCAATTGGTATGATTTCGGGGCGTGCCTTACAGGGTCTTGGAACTGGGATACCATCCCTGGTTATTACTGCCATACGAGTAGCCGTGGTGAGTGGACCGCTGGCATATTATTTTGCGGTAGTGCTGGACAAACCTTACGTCTGGGTTTGGTATGCTTCAGTAACTGCTGTGTTTATTGCGGCGGGGACTTCAATAACCTGGCTGGTAATTCGTGCCCGGAAGGTTCAACGCGAAGCAATGGCTTAGATCAGCTCCTAATTATCCTCGCCTGAATCCAATTCAAGCTGGGTCGTTCCAGGGATCAGGGCTTCTTTTTTCTGGAGTTCAAGAATTTTGTTGACGGGTCTATCCAGAGCCCGTTTCCGAGTTGAAATCAAATCCTGGAACTGGCGCACAGCAACATCCAGATTTTTTCCGGTTTTATCCATCACATCTGTAAATTTATCCCACTGCTGTTGAAACTTGACCACCTCATTCATTATTTCAGAGGCGCGTTGTTCCATCATAAAATTGGATGTTGCCTGATTTAACAGGGACAATACGGCGTACAAAGTAATGGGAGAACAAATCATGATCTTCTTACTCAGAGCCTCGCCAATGAAGTCGGGATCCTCCTGGTTGATAAATCCATAGATCGACTCATTGGGAATGAACATCATGGCGTAGTCAACAGTGCCTTTGGCCGTATCAATGTAACCGCGCTTGCTGATCTCATTCAGGTGCTTGCGGACATCTTGAAGGAAGGCTTTCTTCTCAATTTCCATTAATTGTACATCACTGGTTTGCAGATAATTCTCATAATGAGCCAGTGGAAATTTAACATCCATGTTAATCTCACGACTCTTGGGCAGTTTGAAGGTGTAATCCGGCCGTTGTCCGTCACCCATGGTGGACTGTTTGGTATAATTGATATTCTCCTGCAAACCAACATAACGCAGAATATCCTCAACCAATCGTTCTCCCCATTGTCCACGCTTCTGGGAACTGGCCAGCAGCGTCTGAAGGGTTTCTGTGGTGGTGCGCAGCCTTTGGGTTTCATCCTTGGAGGTTTCCAGCTCAGTTTTTAACTCCGTGGAGCGCTGAACAATATCCTTCAAGCGCCCATCCATATTCTGCAGGGACTTCTGAATTAACTGTTCCTTCTCACCAAGGTGATTTTGATTCTGTTTACTCTGATCTTTAAATTTTTCATCAGCCATGCGCAGAAATTCTTTTTGACTGTCTCTCAGTACATCCTGGGACAAACTTTTAAAGCTATCCTGGAGCTGTACCTTCATCTCCAGCAGCCGTTTCTTCTCCTCCTCAAGACGATCTCTCGATTCCTCCAGCCGGGTATTAATCGTGGCGTTTTGTTCCCTCAATGTCAGGGCTTCTGTACGCAACTTTTCAAGCTCAGTTTCAGCGCGATTAAATTGTTCCTGTATATTGCTGCGTTCGACCTCAAGACGAGTAATCGTGTCCCTACGCTTAGCATCTCCTGATCCCTGGGCAATTCGGACAATAATAAAGGTGACAATTGCCGTCATGACAGCAATTAGAATAACGTATGAAATTTCCATTTTAACCTACTCAGGGATTAGCTCTCAGAAAGAGCGGGTTGTTTAAAGATGATCTGCCAAATCCTGTTCAGCCACAAACTTAACCTGAATCTTGTCAAGCTTCTTAATTTCGTCATAGCCCACAACGATTGAATACTCATATTCCTGCTGTGATTCCTGGGCAAATATCCTCAAGGCATCAACACCAGGAATGGCCAGGAGTAACTGCTTGAATTTTCCCTGGTTATAATAGTACTCCCCAGGAGATTCAATAGGTCGTGGGAAGGAGTAGTAGAACACTCGGCGAAAGGGTAAATCCTCAGATCCCATCGTGATGATAGGTACGATTCGCCAATCACCACTGGCAACTTCACGGGTAAAATCAGCATCAATATATCCCAGATCCATAAAGGCGTGACCCTCAAAGGATTCCGTCTGACCCACCAGCCCGGCCCGGGTCTTGCTGAAATGTTCAATTTCATCCAGTATCCGGGGATTAATGCGATAACCCACTTTGAAATTTACCAGGACGCTGTCTGGTTCTGACTGCAGGCGAAGCGTATGAATATCATGGATGGTTGCCAGATAGGGATCATAGGCAATGTCATGCCACAAGGCCTCCAATTGAGCACCCAGCTTCATACGCGATTGTTGTTCATATTTCCGTTGCAGATCTTCGCTTTCATTCTGCTTCTTTGTGTCAAATAGAGTGGTCAACTGATCCTTGAGTGCCACGCCTGGCAAAGAGGTCGACTCTCGACCGGGCATATTGATGTCCCTATTGGAGTTTAAGGCCGGGTCGTCCTGGAGACGAAGACTGGAAAGTATCCATTTTGAAAGCTGGCTTTTCCAGGTCAGAAGTTTTGTGTAGGGTAGTTTTTCCTGAAAGTGAGCCAATACTCTTGTATCTCTCAATGACAGCAAATCCATTTGAACTGTGAGTTCACCTTCAATATAGCTGTAGCTACCCAACACGAGATAAGACTCATACCCAGGATCTACTTCTCGCTGGAAAACTGACTTCCAGATCAGATCCTGTAGTTTATGTGGTCGATCTACAAGATCGTTTGCAAAATCTGGTATAGAATAGGCGTATAGGTAGTCTGTCTCCGTCAGACCGGATTTGAGAAAACCAGGGAATCCCTGGCTCAGCCAACTTTGTGCAGCTCTGGGACTATGATTTTCAAAGGGTTCGATAAATATTAAAATATTGTTGTTGGACACCGGTAGAATCTCTTGAGCTCTAGCGCCAACACCCAGCATTCCTAAAATGATGAACAGAACTAACTTTTTATTCATAAGCTCCCCAGATTATACAGTCTATAGTCCTTGAAAATAATGCTTCGCTCGATGGCTTTGCAAGAACCATTAGAGGAAGCAATATCCACATCCTGGATCACGAATTTCTGGTAATCCTGGCCCAGCTATCCCTGAGTGAGACGATCCGGTTAAAAACCAGATGCTCATGACTGCTATCCTTATCAACACAAAAATAACCAACTCGTTCAAACTGAAATCGCTCCCCTGATTGAATGTCTCTTAGAGCGGGTTCAACTTTGGCATGTTTAATAATTTCAAGCGAATCAGGGTTAATATTCGACCTGAAATCCGCTCCCTCTTCAACTTTATCCGGATGTTCCACACTAAATAGACGATCATAGAGACGAATTTCAGCATCCAGACACTGTTCAGCAGAAACCCAGTGTATCACGCCCTTCACTCTCCGGTCAGTCGGTTGTTTCCCTAGAGTATCCGGATCAATGGTACAGCGTAGTTCCACGATTTCACCATCATCATTTTTTATGACATCTTCACATTTGATGATATAACCATAGCGCAGCCTGACCTCTTGTCCAGGGGCCAGTCGAAAATACTTCTTAACCGGAACTTCCATAAAGTCATCCTGGTCAATGTAAAGTTCCCGGGTGAAGGGTACGATACGCGATCCGGCACTCTCATCCTCGGGATTGTTGACTGCCTGAAGTTCTTCCATCTTTCCTTCAGGATAATTTTCAATCACTACCTTCAGGGGTTTGAGGACGGCCATTACACGGGGGGCAATAGCGTTGAGATGCTCACGGACATGATTTTCAAGAATGGTGACATCCACGACACTATTGTGTTTGGCCACGCCGATATATTCACAGAAATTGCGAATGGATTCCGGTGTGTAGCCCCGCCGTCTTAAACCAGAAATGGTGGGCATTCTGGGATCATCCCAGCCGCTCACATAGCCCTCATTTACCAGGGTTAAAAATTTCCGTTTACTCATGACAGTGTAGGTGAGATTTAAACGGGCAAATTCAATTTGCTGGGGGTGATGTATTTCCAGTTTATCGCAAAACCAATCGTACAGGGGACGATGATTTTCGAATTCAAGGGTACAAATGGACTGGGTGATCTTTTCAATGGAGTCGGACTGCCCGTGGGTAAAATCATACATGGGATAAATACACCATTTATCACCGGTGCGATGATGATGCCCGTGGAGAATTCGATAAATAATGGGATCTCTCATATGGAAATTGGGGTGAGCCATGTCGATTTTAGCCTTAAGGGTTCGGGTACCATCAGGGAATTCGCCTGCCTTCATCCTGGTAAAAAGATCCAGGTTTTCTTCCACAGATCGATTTCGGTAGGGGCTTTCCTTGCCAGCTTCAGTGGGTGTACCACGATATTCACGACCCTGCTCAAGCGTTAGATCACAAACATAGGCTAAGCCAGCTTTGATTAGCTTAACGGCCCATTCATAAAGTTGATCAAAATAATCTGAGGCATAATACTCCCTGTCTTCCCAATCATAGCCCAACCACTTAATATCCTCTTTGATTGAATTGACGTACTCTTCTTCTTCTTTGCTTGGATTGGTGTCATCAAAACGAAGATTGCACAGACCATGATACTTTTCAGCCAGACTAAAATTCAGAGCGATGGACTTGGCATGTCCAATATGTAAATACCCATTGGGTTCCGGGGGAAAGCGCGTATGGACCCGCTGACCAAATCGACCAGATTTTAAATGATCATTGATGATTTCTTCAATAAAATTAAGTGCTTTTTCTGCACCCGGGGTGGCAGTCATTTCCCTGTCTGCGTCTACATTCGCAACCATACTATCCTCTTATCTATAGCCTGTTCACACAGGGCTTGGTCATAAAAACTAATCAGCAAATAACATACATAATCATGACAGACTTAGCCATGATGAAATGCAGGCAATGAAGCGCGTGATTTATTGCTGTTGGGCAACCAGCTGAAGGGCTCTATCAATACGATTCATACAGCCATCTTTACCAATAATAGCCATAATTTCAAACAAGCCAAAACCAACTTCCTTGCCGGTAATAGCGACCCGGATGGCATGCACAATCATGCCCATCCCTACGGCTTCCTCTTCAATGAATGTGTGGAGAATTTTGTCGAGGTTGGCGACTGAGAAATCTTGTATTTCTGGTAAAATAGCCCTCAACTTGACTAGCAACTCACGTTGAGCTTCTGCATTCACCAGGCGC
>JAIPGJ010000028.1 GCA_021736185.1 Fidelibacterota bacterium
AGCTACGAATCTCACATAAGCCCTTGGCGGCCAACACCTGAGTGATGGCGGCTGTTAATGTGGTTTTACCATGATCAACGTGACCAATGGTGCCAACGTTAACGTGAGGTTTGTCGCGGTTAAATTTTTCTTTTGCCATACTTCAATTCCTCCGTATCGCTTCATGATTATTAAAAGTTATTGGGGAAGCTAGAGCTCGGAAGCGGATTTGAACCGCTGACCTTCTCCTTACCAAGGAGGTGCTCTACCGACTGAGCTACCCGAGCGATTGACACAAAAAAGCCCCGGTTCTAGGGGCAATCTACTGTCAAGTTGAGCGGGTGATGAGGATCGAACTCACATAACCAGCTTGGAAGGCTGGTGTTCTACCATTGAACTACACCCACTGGGTTCAGACAGCAATGTCTAAGAATTGCCTCCCCATTATTATAAAAAAGCGTGGGCCGAGATGGATTTGAACCACCGTACTCGTTTGAGAGCAGATTTACAGTCTGCCGCCTTTAACCACTCGGCCATCGACCCAAAAATAAACCAAATGCTCGAGCCAAGGAAGGGACTCGAACCCCCGACCGGCGGTTTACAAAACCGCTGCTCTACCAACTGAGCTACCTTGGCCGTTTTATCGAAAAGCCCGAGAATATATATGCTGGATTTCCAGACACAAGAACTATTGGGAAAGTAATTCTGAAAAAAATTACATGTCGAATATTAATTGAACTGGCTTTCAAAAAACTGGTTCTTCGACCCAATCGGGGGCAAATATCTGAGACACGGAAGCGCAGCTACCACAGCCACCATAGGGGGCATTTATATAACGACAGATAATCTGCCAACCCCCAACGCTCCGCAGGTGCGTGATAATCGCGCCGCCTACGGGGCGCAGGGTTGAGGAACTATTCCTCGGTTTAAGGTGTTTCGCCCCGATGGGGCGTTGGGATCTTGGGTATCTGTGGGTTTGGGTGTCTCGCCCTGATGAGACGTTGGATTGAGGAATAGTTCAGCGGACTACTTCAATTTCCAATGGGTGCCCTCAGGCGTATCAATGAGCTCGATCCCCTGTGCTGCCAATTCATCTCGGATGGCATCACTGGTGGCAAAGTCTTTATTGGCTCTTGCTTCTTTTCTGGCTGCAATTTTTGCTTCAATAAAATCGGCATCAATTTCAACTTGCAAACCACTTTCCATCTCCAGAACCCCCAGGACATGATCAAATCGGTGAAGCAGATCAATGAGGGCAGTGACACCCACAGTGCTCAGCTTTGCTTCAACCAGAGCTTTATTACCCCAGCGAACCAAATCAAATATGGCAGCCAGACCACCTGAGATGTTCAGGTCATCATCCATGGCTTCAATAAAGTTTGTTTCCACCGCCTGTATTTTATCGTGGGCATGCTCTTCTCCAGCACCCTCGTAGGCTTGTAGCTTCGAATAGAATTCCCTCAAACGATTCACTGCCTTTTGTGCTTCCTCCAGGCGAGATACAGAAAAATTAAGCTTTTGCCGATAATGGGTGGTAATCAACATCCAGCGTATGGCTTCAGCGGGGTAACCCTGATCTAAAAGATCTCTCAGAGTGTAGAAATTATTCAAAGATTTTGACATCTTCTTATTATCAACGAGTAAGTACTCGGAATGCATCCAGTAATTGACAAATTCGCTACCCGTTGCGCAGACACTCTGGGCCAATTCATTTTCGTGATGGGGAAAAATATTGTCGACGCCACCGCAATGAATATCGAAGTGTGGACCCAGGAGTTCCGTAGACATCACCGAACACTCGATATGCCAACCTGGACGACCGGGACCCCAGGGTGATTCCCAGTGGACATCTCCGTCTTCTGATTTATACCCTTTCCACAAGGCAAAATCACGAACCCCTTCTTTTTCGTAACTGTCATCTGCTACACGCCCCCCCCTCATCATTTCCTCAGGGTTCAGGTGTGCCAGTTTACCGTACTGGTTATATTTTTCAATATTGAAGTAAACGCTGCCATCTTCGGCCTTGTAAGCATAGCCCTTGGCTTCAAGATGAGATACCATCTGAATCATGGCATCCACATAATTGGTGGCTTCTGGATAATGATGCGCTGGCTGAATGTTAAGTGTCTTCAAATCTGCGTGAAAGGCAGTCTTGAATTCATCAGTCAAGGCTTGAAGAGAAATATTTCGTTCACGACTGCGACGGATGGTATTATCATCAACATCGGTCAGATTCATGGCATGAGTAACAGCGAAGCCCCGATATTCAAGATAGCGCCTGAGTAAATCTTCAAATATGAAAGTCCGATAATTTCCAATATGGGCATAATCGTACACGGTTGGTCCACAGGTGTACATGCGTACCTTTCCCGTTTCTATAGGATGGAAGGCTTCCTTTTTACGTGTGATTGTATTATAAACCCGAATGCTCATACTTTTTGCCTAGCTATATTTTTTCAAACTTAATTTGAGAATGTGGTCTATTAACTGTGGAAAACTAAGACCATTTGCTGCTGCTCCCATGGGCAACAGCGATGTCTCGGTCATACCTGGCAAGGTATTTATCTCCAGACACCACGGCTGGTTCTGCGGATCGAGACGAAAATCAACCCGACCATAGACCTGGACACCTGCTGACTGCATCGCCTTGATAGCTAAATTCTGGATTGATTTGGTCAGGGCATCATCCAGATCAGCCGGGCAGATATATCTACTCATTCCCTTGGTATATTTAGATTCATAATCGTAAAGGGCGTGACCAGGGAAAATTTCAACAATGGGGAATACCTCATGGCCCAGGACACCTACAGTGAGTTCTCGACCGGGGACAAACCGTTCATATATGAGTTTGCTGAAGGCTCCAGATACACGTCGGGCCACGATCAGGTCTTCCGGTTTTTCGCAGACTGAGAGACCGATGGTTGACCCTTCATTGTCGGGTTTAATAACATAAGGTAATTCTAGCTGCGTTTCAGGCAGCTCCTTGTCAGTATCATGGAAGTGCAACTCCCACTCCGCCGTGGGAACGCCGTGCTTCATGAATTGACGTTTCGAAGCATCCTTGGAGAAGGCCAGTATACTATCAGCAACACCAGCACCAGAAAAGGGAATCTGGTTGGCTTCAAGCACAGCCTGGAGGAGCCCATCTTCTCCCGCTACACCATGAAAACCCAGGAGAACCATGTCATAGGAGTCATCCCAATGATCAACCACATCCAATTCGTTCTCCAGATCAACCCTTTGGTATGTATATCCCAAATCCTGGAGCGCTCCTTCCATGGCCGTCGTAGATCTAAGGGAGACCTCGCGTTCATGGGAACTTCCACCGCCAGTGAGCAACACTTTCATTATGCCATCCTATCTTTTAGCACTCATCATGACCACAATCACAAGCTTCGGCCTCGGCTTCTTCTTCAGATTCCCCCAGTCCCTCATATAGATTTTCCAGCATGCCTCTGGGACCTATTCTGAATAACGAGCCGGCAAAGAGCAGGAGTAAAATACCACCGGATAACAGATTAATCCACGATTGCTCATCATTTATTTTCGCTCCAGTACCCAGGTGAGCAGCATTTCCCATGATAATATTCACAGCGATGCCAATGACAATTGTCAAGCCAATGATCACCAGTGGAAAAATAATGGCAACGCGTCCCCCATGGAGTTTCTTCATCACACCCAAGGTAGTAATGTTGGTTGCCGGACCGGTAATAAGAAAAGCCAGCACCGCACCACCCGAAACACCGTTCAGGAGCATGACAGCAGCGATGGGTGTCGCTCCTGTGGCACAGACATACAGGGGCATTCCAATCACCGCCATGATCAGGATATCCACGCCATAAGGAAACGAACTCCAATCAATCTTAGATAGAAATGGATCGGTGATAGCTGCAATAATGAGCCCCATGAGTACCCAGGGGCCGAGATGATCAATCATTTCATGGTTGAGCGTCAACCAGAATCGTTTCCAGGGATTGTGACGTGTTTGAAGCTTTTCAGTCTCGATCATGGGAATGGTCATTTCCTGCTTGGGAGGAACCAGCAGGTCCATGATGTACCCTGTCAGCCAGGCTATGAGTGCGGCGGCGATCAATCTCACAACCGTCATTTTCCAACCCAGCAGCGGGACAGATATCATGATGGCGTCGATGCCTAATTCGGGTGTGGCGATTAAAAAAGCCATCCCGGCACCTACGGAGACACCCCGCCTGATAAGACTGTGATAGAGAGGAACTACCCCACAGGAGCAGATGGGCAACGGGAGCCCGAAGAGCATCCCCTTCCCCACTCTTATGGATCTGCTTTTTGAATGGAGCCAATTGATTCCCGCATCAGGAATGAAATTCTGGATACTGGAGGCAATGACAAATCCTAATAACAAAGCGGGAGCACTCTGGAGAAAAAGGGAAATGGCCAAGTGGGCAGTTGAGCCGATGGAATGAGCATTGGGCAACTCATGTCCCAGGGGCAATGCAAAAAGGAGTCCAGCACCTGCCAGTGCACCTAAGGCCGAAGGCAGGGCATTTTTTGGATGAGCATGCTCATGTTCATGTTCATCTGACCCTGCTTTGTGTATATGACGATGAAAGAGAACATGCAAGAGAGACCCGGTTACCAGAGCCTGGAAATACGTCAGATAGGCAGAATGAGCCCCTGGAAAATCAACAGCCCCCAGCTGAAAACCAGCGGCAGTTGCCAGACTCATGAGAGCAAGCACACTGAAAATAACTTTGAGGGTGCTGAGTGGTTTTAAGGCCCACCAGATCAGCAACCCAACGGGAAGACGATGCAGGATGACTGCGTAGGCCAGCACTTGTCCAGAACCATGCTCCAATGAAGACTGAGAGACCGCAATGCCGTCCATGAGCGTGTGCACCAGGATACCGCTAAAGGCCAGAACCAGAACCCCACTGTGGGTGGCTTTTTCATAATTGTGAAAAGCACGTTCTGCAAAATATGGCAGAAGGGCACCTATGACGACCATAACCACAGCCATAAAACCAATATCAACGACGGCTTCTGGCAAAAGATGAATGACCGCTATGCCGCCAATAGAAACCAGGATAAAGCCATCCAAAAAGCGATTAATCCCAGGCTGTTGTTCAAAGACTTTTGCCAGCAGCGGACCCAGTAAAAGTGAGCCAATCGCAAGAACAAGCAGGGTCACTTCGCCAGCTCTCCATCATTTTTATGCTGGGAATATCCCAGGTACCAGACCAGGCCGCCGGCCAACATCATAAAGAAACACAGCACCTGTCCCATACTGAAATTTAAAAAGACAAATCCCAGATGGGCATCCGGCTGGCGAAAATATTCGATAAAAAACCGGACAAATCCGTAGCCGAAGATAAAAAGGCCGGATAAAAATCCATAAAAGGGCGATTTCTTGCGAAATACCCACAAAAGGATAAACAGCACTATTCCCTCAAAAAAAGCTTCATAAAGCTGGGATGGATGTCTCAATAAGCCATCTTTGGCATGGGGAAAATACATTCCAATCCAACTGGTGGTGAGTCTTCCATAAAGTTCGCCATTGATGAAATTGCCGATTCGTCCGAAGAAGTAACCCAATGGAATACCAACCATGAGCAGGTCAGTGAGTTTAAAATACTGTATCTTATGTTTCCGGGCATATAGCCAGAAGGCTACAGCCACACCTGAAATCCCTCCGTGAAATGACATCCCGGAAATTCCGGTGAAGCGCCAATGTCCACCAATTTTAGCCACCGGTGATATAATTCGCAGGGGATGCTGGATAAAATCTTCAAAACCATAGAAGATGACATATCCCAGACGTCCACCCAGGATAACCCCTACGATAGCCCACATGATAGCGTCAGCGATGAAATCGGTGCTATAGGGCATATTCTCATCTTTGATACGATATTTGGCGACGAGATAGGTCACGGCAAAAGAAGCAATATACATCATTCCATACCAGCGCAGTGGAAAATTACCAATAGTAAAAATGACGGGGTCCATATGAGATGGCAGATGCTGCCACCACTCAACAAAATGATTCAAAGTCTTTACTCCTGATTCAAAGATTTCATAGTCGCAAAAATAGACCAAACACATTCCATACCAAGTAAAAGCACAGCAAATCTTTGCTACTTACATCCTTAGGGGATAATTGTTTCTCGTCTGAAATATAAAGAGGCCACCCGCAGGTAGCCTCTTTATCCATATTATGTGTTCTTGACCACCTAAAAGCTGAAGCCTTCAGGTAGGTCAGCAGTGCTGGTTCCAGCCGGTACCCATGAGAGATCCATGATGGTATACGTCGGATTTTTGGTCTGAAAGATAGGCACGACTTTCATACCGATCTTCGGCTCACCAACGGACAGATACCCCATGAGGATGGTGGAAACGCCTTCAAACTCAACATTTACAAAACGGATGGGTTTCTCCAGGGTATTAAAAGCCCCGGTGCGCTCCGTGATCATAAAGGTATGCACACGGGCCCCTTTCCGAGCCAATTCTGTCAGTTCGACTTCCTCGTTACGCATAAGACAATCAGGACAATGGATACGGTAAGGGATGTAGATTGAGCCAAAAGTCTCACATTTTGGATTGGCACATTTGGTCCCCAACAATCTGGCTTTACTCAGGTTTTCAAAGAAGGGGGCTTCTCCTCCATAAGAGTGTATATGCGTCACATCCCGGGGATTCGTGACACCCAGTAACTTGCCATTTTCGTCTCGAATGGGATCATTGGGATAGATATAGTGGAAATTACCCTTTACACGATAGCGACCATTCTCAACTTTGACGGTCCCTCTATTTTGAGTTGTCATATTTAACCCCTCCCCTTCAATTGATGATCAGGATGAACGAGGACCGTGGCTGTCACATGAGATCCAACTCCAGCGTGGCTGATGGCCAAGCCCCGTTTGGCACCCTTGACCTGTAAATCGGTCCAATCATCAGGTTTTACGCGGTTAAAGCGCTTCCATTTCGCTACATCCTCGTGCATCTCAGCCCAACGGCCCCAGATGTGCTGAGCCACTTCAACTACCTGCATAATACCGGTAGCTCCAACCGCGTGCATATTACCGATGAGACCACCAGAGAGGTTGGCTGGCAGCTTGCCCGGCTTGCCTGTGAAGGGATTGGTATGATAACAATCACCAGACTCAACATAGGTACGGCCTTCACCATAGGGTCGGATTCCAATATCTTCATAAGTCTGGATATCGCTGATGGTAAACGCATCATGTAGTTCAACCAGATCAAGATCTTCAGTGGGATCGACGATGCCCGCCATTCCGTAGGCATAATAGGCTGCCATCCGGGCAGCCAGAAAGCCGGTAAAACCAGGATATCGGTCGCCGCCAGGAAAACGAACTCCCAGATCCTTATACTGATCAGGTGTTTCGTTTGGCAGCAAGGGAATATCCATGTCTCTGCGATCAGCAACGCGCAGGGTATGGGAACCGGCAGATGAATACAGCAGGAGCGGATTATCCGTAAGCTCGTAGGCTGTTTTCTCATCAGCCAGAATCACACAGGATGCACCCACACTCATGAGACAGCAGTCCAATGCTCGTAAAGGATGGGCCACGATGGGCGAATTGAGTACATCTTCAACAGTGATTTTCATGGGTCCCTGGGCATGGGGATTCATGCGGGCATAGCCCTTATTTTTTACTGCAATTTCGGCCAGTGTTCTGCGAAAGGATTCCTCTTCCTTGCCAAATACCTGCCAGTATTTTTGGGCCATAACCGCATAATATCCAGTATAAATATGCCCCATGGGAGTTTCCCAGTCCTTATCGGCCGCTGAGGCGATGTAATGGTTACCCTCATCGGTTGGGACCTCATCCATTCTTTCCCAGCCCATTGCCAGGACGGTGTCGGAGTAACCTGAGGCCACCGCCTTGTAGGCTTCCCAAATGGTTGAACCACCCGTAGCTCCCCCGGTTTTCACACCGATGTTCCCCAGTGGATCCAGACCCAGTCGGTCATGAATGACGGCCTCCCCCAGCAGTTGATCACCAAAATGATCAGCGAAGTGACCGTAATAGCAACTATGGATGTAGCTCTTTAGTTCTTCGGGTGATTTTTTGATAAATTCGGCTGCTTCCAGAAAAGCATCGATAACCAGCTCTTCGGTCCGTTTCTCTGGAATAGCTCTATCAAATTTTGACATGCCCCCTGTTACCAGATAGACGGGTTTGCTCATCTGTGGAATTTTGAGCTGTTGTTTACTGAATTTGATCATGTTTTGCTCCCAATTTAGAGTTATTGAATGACTATCCTGCTCAACAAAGACATGTTCAGAACAGCCAATTTCTGGATCAGCCGGAATATTCAAAAAAAAGATGATGTGTTCGAGAATAAGGTAAGAGCGACCTAGTGAATCCAAAATGGAATTTGCGTAGAAATGGCGCATAAAAATAAAAAGGGCGAGGTATTCACCACGCCCTTTCAATTAAGAATTGGAAATATTATTTAGAAGAGGTAACCCAATCCGATGTAGAGACCAGAATTACCATCCTGTGCATCTTTGGCCATGCCATAGTCCACGGCGATGATGAAATTCTCATTCAAGGCGATTCTCAATCCACCACCATAAGCAACATGGAGGGCTTCTTCACCGTCTGGTTTGGTGATACCGAGGCTTGAGCTGGGATCCTTGGAATATTCATACTCGTCCAGAACTTGACCCATGTCTGCAAATCCATTGAGAGCGAGGTACAGATTTTGACCTGCCACAACCGTTCTGAAAAACTTCCAGCGCATTTCCAGATTGGCAAAATAGGTGGATTTTCCCACGATGCGGTTCTTCAAGATTCCACGTAATGATTTTGAACCACCCAGGCCTTCCTGGAGTTTATAACTGCTCTGATAGTAGGGCAGCATATAAAAGGGAGGTTGATCGCCCAAAGCTCCCTGATAGCCCACCCGATAGGCAAAGGACAAATCTTTAGGGATGATGGTAAAGTACTGGCGATGGGTTAATGCGATCTGCGAGTAGGGAGTTTCTGTTCCCAGAAATTCTGGAGCAGTGAGCAGCAGCACCTCCGACCACATCCCGCTCATGGGGTTCGCTTCCTGATCACGTGTATCATAGACCATACCAAATTTGACATAGTTGGCAGCGCCACCATCAGCTTCATCACTGGGAATAAAACCGACAGCGACATACTCATCATAGAGTCCATCCACATCGGGCAGCTTGTCCGCATCATCCTGACCATCATTCAATTTTTCAAGGTCAATGCTGGCGATGGTATTGTTCAAGAACCCGACTCCGGCAATAGCTCTCAGGCTGGGATGAAGGATCTGTTTTTGGAAGTCAGCTGTGAAACGGAACTGTTCCCGGGCATGACGATAATAAGCCCTTGAAAGGTAAACGGGGTTGTCCTCAGTTTCATCATCATCGAGATACTGCTTCTCAAATAATTCATTGTAGTCTGACTGGGCTCCGTTAAAGCCATAAAAAGGCAGCAACTGCTCCGTGAAAAACCCCAGCTCGGCGGTAACGCGGATGTCGGCTGGCATGAGATATTTGGAATCAAAGAAGATGGTATTGATGCCGCCACCCTTGGTAGTCCGGGAGAGCTCCGTATAGATTGAGAACAGGTAATCGGGATACAGCGATCCATCACCATAGTGAAAAGGTTGTACTATGATTCCGTAGGTGAAGCCATTGTCTGAATTATAGGCAACTGCCGGCACCCCGCCCCAACTCCAGCCCGACTTGCCTTCTTCAGCCACGACCAGATTTAGACTTAATCCTATTACACATAACAATACAAAGATCTTTCTCATCGTCCGAACCTCCCAGTTATTTATACTAGTTTAGCAGACTCTGCAGGCGCCACGTCATCTCCTGGACAAAGTCCTTGTCGGGATCAAATCCCACAATCTTGTAACGGATTTTTCCTTGTGGTCCTATTATAAACAGACTTGGGATACCTTCCACACCAAATTTTGTGGCTGTATCTTCGGCAAAAGCCACGGGAAAGGTGAATTTCATCTGTTCGACGAAAGGCTTGACCTTCTCCTTTTCCTGGTCAGTAGAAGCTGCTACAAACACAACCCGGGGATCCTTTTTATAGAGTTCGTAGAATTTCTGGAATTCCGGTAATTCGCGTCGACAGGGGTTACACCAGGTGGCCCAGAAGTCCACGAACACAACCTTTCCGAGCAAATTTTTATTATTTAGGGTTCTGCCATTAAAATCGATCATTTGGAAATCAGGTGCCACGATATCAAACACTTCGGAGAGGACTTCTTCCCGGCGACGTTCCTGGAGACTTTCCTGCATGTCATTGATGAATTGTTGAGGATCCTCATCAGGATGCATTTGACTGTAAACATCCTTAACTTTCTGGACAATCATCATTTGATTGGGTGCCAATCCCAAAGCGGTGATGTAGTCCTCCAGTGCTCCCTCTAGATCGTCTCGGGATTCTAATATCAAACCACGACGAAGCAGGGTTTCGGGCTGTTCGTAATATTCCAGGGCTAAGCTATAGGCCCCCAGCGCTTTTTCAGGTTCATCCTGTTTTTCAAAAATGTTGGCCTGGGTGTTAAAAATCATAGCTCCCAGTTCATTCCGCCACTGCAGTGAATCTTCATTCTGCTTAAATTTGGCAACCGTAAAATCAATCACCTCAGGGGCATGATTAAAGAGCAGCATCTGATCTGCCATGATCCAGGCCAGTCGGTTGCCAAAGGCAATCTGATCGGTGAGCTCCAGAATCCCTTCTTCAGGATAGGTTTTCAATAATTCGAATATCTTAAGGAAACGGGCCTCATCCTGCTCCATGATAGACCGCTCCGCAGATTGTACCAGCGCCATGCCGGCAGCATATTCTGAGGGATAATTCTTACTCAATTCATAGCTGAAGTCCATCCAGGTCTCATACTCCAGTTCCTGGGCAACCGTATCCACTAATACCTGGAATCTTTCTGGCGATATCTCAGCTTTTTTCTCACAAAAGGTCAGCATCATGGTCAGACCAATGATGAAGATCATCAACAAACTTTTTTTCATTCTATCCTCTTTTCTTTATTTGAAATATAAATCAAACTGATGTCAAAAATTTAAATACGGTGGAAACCATCCATGACTTCCCCAGACGATCTACAAATCCCACATGCCCCCCTTGCTCAGTCAACAATGAGGCGAAATGTCTGCTTCCCATTGAATCTTGCGGCATGGATGCTTCTGGAACAAATGGATCGTCCCGTGAGGCCAGATAAAGTGTGGATACTGGGATATCCTTCAAACAGTTTTTTGCACTCATTTCAGCATAATAATGAGCCGCATCCCTAAATCCATGGATGGGCGCGGTGGCGGCATTATCCAAATCCCAAAACGTTTTGGCTCTGGCCAAGCGCTTGGCCATATTGGCGTCATCGATCAATTCAGATTTGAGATGGTATTTCTTGAGCAAACTGTTGCGGAATTTAGCCACATACCTGCGACTAAAGCCAATACTCATAAAATCTGCTGAAGCTGCCAGATCAAGGGGAGCCGAGATGATAACGGCGGCTTTTACCCGTTCTCTGGCATTGCCCCTGGCCAGATAATGGGCCACCTGGCTGCCGCCGAGAGATACTCCCAGGAGATATACCTTTTGATGAATGCCCCGGGAGGGTAACAGGGTATCCAGGAAATATTCGATATCTTGATAGAATCCAGCATGGTAGAACTGCCTGAGTCGATTCATGAGTCCACCGCAGCTCCGCATATGGAGCACCACACCACGCCACCCTCTGTGATGAGACTCATTCATCAGCAGCCGGGCATACCGGCTTTCAGAACTGCCCTCCATCCCGTGAATAAGCACCACAAGCGGGGCATCGGCAGGACCATCAATCCAATCTGCTGCGATGATGTCACCATCGGGGAGATCCAGAAGCTCGCGACGGTACTTTGGTAATTTGACAGGCATGAACAAAGAGGCAAAAACGGACTGAAAATGACCATTGGGTAGCCAGGGAGCGGGTTCAAAGGGGCTCGGTAGAAAATTTGTCATGGAAATGAAAATAGTCCTGGAAGCACTCCAGGCAACCCCGTAAAATGAAATCGGATGGATCTGAATTTAGCATGTTTTCCACCAAATCCTTTCATTCACAGCATCAGGGCACTACCTTTTCACCATGTCCAAAGCACTTTTCAAGCGTTGTCTTGTATTCTTCCTCCTGGTCCTTCCGCTGTTCCCCTGTCGCATGCTGGGTGTGATTGCTTTGCCTGGCCAGTCCCTGAGCAGTACCTATATAGCCGGGGCGTGGCATCCCTATCTCATGGAGGAACTGGAAGCATTTCGATTACAGGGTGGCTCTGGCGGATGGCCGTACAATAATCGTGATGGATGGGGTATGACCAGCTATCATCTTGAAGGGGATGTCCTGGCGGCTCAAACCGTTCGATCCGAGCTAGAGGCCTATTCTGATGGAAATTACTATAACCAGACCGCTGCTCTGCTCTCAGCAAGCGAGGTGACCATGCTTATGGGGCATCTTCGCCAAACCAGCTCCGGTGCAGATGGTATTGAGAACCCCCACCCATTTAATTATGCCAACGATGATGGCCAGATATTCAGTTTTGCTCACAACGGGGATTTGGATAAAGAGGACCTGAGAGCACTCATTGGTGATGACTGGTTATCGCTCCATCCCCCACAAACCTTTGGCAGCGGAAACTGGGATGGATCAGGCTGGGATGATGTGGTGGATTCAGAATTGTTCTTTTTCTGGATGATCAAAAATATTGAATCGTCTGGTTCCACTCTGGAAGGCATGATTCAAGCCTTGATCGTTTTGGAGCAGCAGCAGCCCTACCATATTAAAAATTTCCTGTTCTCAGATGGCTATGATTTATTTGCCTACCGACGATCATCAGCAAGTGATATTTACTACTTTGATGCCAGCAATGATCCTAATATTCCTCCTCATCTGTCAGGCAGCAATCATCGCGTGATTATGAGTACTCCCCCATCAGATGGCCTCACTTCAGAACTTCCCTGGATGGAACTTGCAGACCGAAGTCTTCTGATTTTCAGGGGGGATGGTTCAACTGAAATTCATGAAGGATTTCTAACTACCGAGCTGAAAAACGAAGCATTAAGACCTGCAGCCTGCACACTCAGTCAGGCTTACCCCAATCCATTTAACGCCAGCACAATCATACCGGTGAATGTCACTGAGTCAGGTCTTTATCACTTGAATATTTTTAATTCCAGAGGACAAAAAGTCTTCTCGGAATCGAGGGTTATCAACGCCAGGGGTATGTATCTTTTTAAGTGGACCGGTCAAAACAGCCATGGGGATGAATTAAGCTCGGGCAGCTACATCTATCAGATAAAAAATAGTGAGGGGAGGTTTTCAGCCGGCAAACTTCTCATGCTCAAATAGTGCTCATTTACTCAGGTAGCGGTCCACTGCGGCCATGATAGTAAAGACATCCTCGTTGTTTACCTTATAGGATTTATGGGCATAATCATTCTCAGCGTTAACCTCATACTCCCGGTTATACACTTCAGCATTTTGGATAATGTCTTTTAAAGCTGAGAGAAGCAAATCCACATCCTCCAAGGTTGAATACAGACCGAAACTGGCTCTGACCATTCCAGCCTTGCGCATAAATTCAGGACTCATATTACCAAAATCAATGATACCAAATTGGGCCTCTAAATCTTCAGACATCATTTCCTTCACATAAGGATGAGCGCAGAAGCATTGATTTCTCACAGCAATATTGTGGTAATCATTCAGGACAGCAGCCACCAATCCGTGGTCCATGCCACTCACATTAAAAGAAATGGAAGCTGCTCGGGGGCACAAGTCCAGATTGGTGCCGCCGTATACAATAATTTCAGGGATGGCTTTCAGGCCCTGCATGGCGGCCTGCATGACTTTTTCTTCCTCCTCCATGAGGGTCGGCATGCCAATTCGATCCAGAATCTCGATGGTGGCAGCCAGAGCGATAGCGCCAGGAATATTGGGAGTCCCTGCTTCTTCACGATCGGGGAAAGCAGTTTTGACCTGGTAACGATCTTCCAGCACCCGCTCAACCATACCGCCACCAACCTCTTCAGGCTCAATGGCCAACAAATGATCCTTGCGGGCAACCACCACACCTGGGGACCCTGGTGTATAGGTCTTATGACCGGAGAAAACCAGCGCATCAATGCAGGCAGCCGGGTCGTCCGGATGGAACATTTTGGTGGGGAGGTGGGCCACGCTTTGTGCGCCATCCACCATAAGCAACGCTCCGTATTTGTGTGCGAGACGCGCGATATCATGAATGGGATTGATGATCCCGGTAACATTGCTCACCGCCGTAATAGAAACATAGGCAACACGACCAGCCCCCTTGATAAGCGCTTGTTCCAATTTGGGGAGACTGATACACATTTTATTCTCGTTCAAACCTTCCACTGGCACGTGATATACATTTTTCATGTGCTTGCGATGGGGCAGGTCATTGGAGTGATGTTCCATGATGGAAACGATAGCTGTGTCCTTATGTGGGTGAACATCCCGGAAGACCCGTGCCATTCGATTGATACCACCGGTGGTTCCTGAGCCGGTAAAGAAGCAGGTATAAATTTCTGGATCAGCACCGATAAAGGACAATACCCGCTGGTGGGCCCAGTGGTAGGCCGTTGTGGAAATATGGGCGGAGTGGTGGAGTTTGCTGTGCGTATTGGAGTAGTGGTTCATGAATTCAGCTGCGACACTGGCTGCCGGTCGCAGGAGCAGAGAACTGGCTGTGGAATCCAGATATACCCGCCTGCTTGATTCCCCTCTGGCTGTCAGGTACATGGTATCCAGGCCCATAAAATCTGAACGAATTTTCTCAAGGAGCGCTTTGCCAGTTAAAGATTTTTCAGATGATCCCATACTTGAACTCCCAATTGATTACCCCTGAAGTGATATGCAAAATGATGCTGGAAGATACCCAGCATTTTGCCTGATAAAATATTTCACATTGTGGTGATTCGTACAAAAAAAGAAGGCCATCCATTGGATGGCCTTCCTGAACCTCTATTTTTTACATGATGTCTATTTGAGCAACATCATTTTTACTATTTGATCTGAACCTCCGGCGCTGATGCGGGCAAAATAAATCCCTGTTTCAAGCGTTTTGGATGAAGCATCCATACCATTCCACTGATAGTGATAGGTTCCCGGTGCTAGCTCTGACTGAACCAGACGATTGACTTCCTGCCCGAGAACGTCATAAATGATCAGGTTCACAAAACTTTGAACAGGAATCCCAAACTCAATGGTGGTGGTGGGATTGAAGGGATTGGGATAGTTCTGCTTTAAGCTGAGAATTTCAGGTATTTGAAAACCTTCTACACTGGTGGCCTGGGGATTGTAATAACCGGTTCTCTGGTTATTACCCTGGGCAGTTGACCAGGTTGGGCCAAGCTCGGAAAGCGTTTTAAGATTAATGACGGTCAGATCATGATCTGTTCCAACGATAATCTCAAGGGTCCCATCCTGACTCAGGTCTGCAACCGTGGGGGTACCGCGAACGGCTCCACTCAGAGGCAGTGGGAAAAGATTCACACTGCTGCCATCGGCATGGAAAGCATACAGTTCGCTTGAATTTGAGCCAACAATGATTTCAGGTGTTGCATCACCATCGAGATCAGCGATGACGGGGGAGCTGTAACAGGCACCACCCAGACTCTGAGGCCAACCGCTTAGTGAGTTACCCTCATAATCAACAACATTGATATTGCCATCCAGCGTTGTGTATACGATTTCCATAAATCCATCACTATCAAAATCACATACAGCAACTGCAGTGCGAATACTGGCAGCAGATATCTGTTGTCTCCACAACACCGTACCATCATGGGCGATGGCGTATAAATAGCCACTATCCTGACCAGTAAGAATTTCAAGAGTGCCATCACCATCGATGTCAGCGACAACGGCCGGTGCAGCAGCATTGGTGATAAGATCTACGGGGAAACCACTTAACAATTCGCCATTGGTATTATAGGCAAAGATACTGTCACTCCAGGTGCCAAACACCAGGTCTTTGCTGCCATCCCCATCAATATCTGCAATGGAAACGCCACAGGACATTCTGCCACCAGGAATGGTAAGGGGAAAGTTTGCCAGAGAAGTTCCATCGTGATGGACGGCCAACACATCATAGCCGTAACCCGGGACAACAATTTCAAGATCGCCATCGCCATCGAGATCATCCAGGGCTGGCGTGCTCATGAGATAGTGCGCCGCTTCAGCAATTGCCACTCCGCTTCCATCGTGTTGGATGACATGAATTTTGCGATCTCGTGAGGCAACAACCACTTCCAGATCACCATCATTGTCAATGTCACCCACGGCAGGTGAACCAAGGATCCAATTGCCTGTGGCATAAGGAAAACCAGCCAGCTCTGTGCCGGACAGGGTGAAGACATGGAGGAGGCTATCCGTTCCGCCAACCACCACTTCTTTGGTTCCATCGCCATCGAGATCCACCACCGCATTTCCACTCATGATCGGCTGGGAAAGCTCAATGGGAAAATTGGCCTGGAATAAGTCAATACTTACGATGAGGGGCAGGTTGGTTTCATAGGGGGCTTCACCGGTCTGGTTGGCGACCAGTCTCAGATTAAAATCAAAATCCGCGATATCTGGTGCGCTTTCAGAGACAGAGAAGGCAAATTTATCACTTAAGTTGGTGACAACATCGCAGGAAACGATCATATCGTAAACACCGACTCCGTCAGTAATGGTGATATAAGGGCTGCTGCTGGTCAGGTAACCGGTAACATCATAGGCACTCACAAAGTCACAGCTATTTTGGACGGTGACGACATATTCTGCAGATTCACCTGGATTAAGGGTTCCATCCCCGTCATCCCCAATGACTGTCATGTTGGTGGATAGGGCTGTCAGAAAGGGAATATTCACTGGAGCCATTTCTTCGATTCCCGTCACAGCAGCATTAAGAATCTCTTTGGTGCTATTATTCTGAACAAAAGCGACTAATTTGCAATTATCAAAAACAAAATTATCGGGGACATGAAAATTCAGGTTTTCCATGATTGAACCGCCACTTTCCAGCGTTATTGTGGTGCCATTTTCATCTGGAATCATATCTCTCATCACATTGCCATGATTTGGGTATCCATTACCTCCCATGTAATACAAATCAGTTTCAGTGAGGACAAGATGAAGCTTATAATCCCCTGCAGTTCCTTCTTCAGCAGTAACTATGATATTTACACTGCCATTGCCTGTCTGATAGTCGTAAGACCCGGCAAAGTCAATGCTAACTGGTGCTTCAACCGCTGACTCGGCATTTATATAGCCATCCCAGGCAGAAGAATTGTAGCCACGATTTACACCGTCTACATACAGCTAGGGTGTTCCAGATAGCCCGTAATATGTAAATCTATTCTGGTTTTCAGTTGGATTATAGGTATAAAAAGCATCGCTTCCAAACCAGTAGGTATGGTAGGAAATAACGGCAAAAAGATCTGGATTTGCGGCCTGGAAACCTTCCAGGTGAACCCCTGCAGGGCCACAGCCAGGTCAGCCGGCATTGGTAAAGAATTCAGTTAAAACCAGTCTTTCGGCAGTGTGCCCAAGTGCAAAGAAGGCAAGCAGTACCATCAATACCGTCGCGAATCTGTTTTTGATCATAATCTCTCCAGGTTGACAAATGTTATTTGCTAAAGAAAAGCATCAGATAACATATGAAAACGAAAGGCTCTGTGCTACCACAAAGCCTTTCGTAAAACAATTGTTAACAAACTTTAATAAATCGAATAAAGAATTAGGCTGAAGCCTCCAGTTTTTTCCTCTCGGCACGGGTCTCAATCAATGAATACAGTACGGGTACTACGATCAGGGTCAGAAAGGATGAAATCGCCAATCCAAAGATCAGACTGACTGCCAGAGGTCTCCAGTATTCGGCACCACCCGCCAGATTCAGGCTCAGGGGAATCATACCTGCCAGGGTTGTTACCGTGGTCAGAATAATCGGCCGCAATCTGTTTCTGCCAGCCTTAATCAACGCTTCGCGGACCAGCATACCTTCACGACGTAAATCATTCACATAGGAAATGAGCACAATGGCATCGTTCACCACCACTCCCATGAGGGCAACCACTCCAAAGAAAGCCATGATGCCAAAAGGAACCCGTGTAATCATGAGTCCAAAAATAACACCAATAAAAGATAAGGGGATGGCCAGACCGATGATCAAGGGTTGCTTGATGGATTGGAACTGAGCACTTAGAATAATCATGATGATGATAAATCCAATGATCATGGCTCTTCCCAGACTGGCAAATGACTTCGCAGCCTCATCCTCAATGCCGCCATATTCAACAGTAACCCCATTGGGCACGGCAAGTTTTGCCAGAAAGGGGTCCATGCGTCGGCGAATATCTGTGGCATCCACGCCTTTGGCCAAATCACAGGAGACTGAAATATTGCGCTTGAAATCCTGGTGCTTGATGAGGGTTTCACTGCTCCCCAGCTCCAGGGAAGCCACATTCTCAAAGGGGATCATCTGGCCCATCTGGTTCATGATATTCAGATTGCGAATGGCATCAACAGCATCATCCCCTTCTGCCTGTAATCGGACGACAACTGGAATGTCCTCCAAACCATCGGTAAAGGTGGTCGCCTCCAGGCCGATCATGGCTGCAGCCAGGGTATTGCTTATCTCCTGACTGGAGAGTCCATAACTTGCGGCCCGATCATGATCTACCACGGCCTGCAATTCCATTCTTCGAACACCCAGACTGGATTCAACATTCAAGGCACCTTCAACGGTAGCCAGGTCCCGTTTAATCTGTTCGGCAACAAAGCCCAGTGCATCCAGGTTATCGCCACTCACATCAATGATCACATTGGTGGCAATGGGCGGACCTTCGGCGATGGTTTGGAGCGTAATGTTGACACCGGGTATGCGGGACAATTTGGCATCCATGATTTCCATGAGATCCTCGACTGAAATATCGCGGTCACTGGCATCCACCAGATCCACATTGATCTGGCCAATTTCAGAGCCCTTGCCCCCACCCTGAGCCACGCGCAGATTCTGCACACCACTTTCACCAACGGTGGATACAATTCGATCGACTTCATCGAAGCTTAACAGATATTCTTCCACATCTTTGACCTTAGCATCCGTATAATCAAGCTGGCTGCCGGCTGGTGTGTTGATATCTACGATAATCCTGGGTTTGGGTACCTTGGGGAAGATTTGCAGCTTCACCAGCTTGGTATCACTGACTGCAGAAATCCCCACGATAGCAATTGACGTGAAGAATATGATAGTGATACCAACGATGACCAAAAATCTATGATTCAAGGCCTTATTCACCATTCTGGTATAGAGACGTTTGCCGATCCATTCACCACTGAGCATGCCGGCCCGTTTGGTGACCGTCATCATTTTTGAAGCCAAAACCGGGATGAGGAAATGATCGGCCAGAAAAGCGCCAACCAGACTAAAGATCACGACTTTGGGAATCACCGATAAAAACTGACCCATGGTCCCGGACATATAAATAATGGGTGCAAAGGCTACCATGGTGGTCAATACTGAAGTCAGAATCGGAATACCCACTTCATCGACGGCCTGCATAGCCGCTGCTTTGCGGCTTAGCCCTTCCTCCATATGTCGATACGTGGCTTCAGCCACAATGATGGCACCATCCACCACAATACCCAGTACGATAATCAACCCAAACATGGAGATGCTGGTTCTGGCCAAATCGAAAACATACATCATGGGGAAGGATGTCATGAGTGCAAAGGGCAAGGCCAGGGATACAATCAGGGCATTTTTAAAACCGATTCCGGCAAAGAGGACAATAATGACAAACAGGATTCCCCAGGCAGCATTTTGATTGAGCTGACTGGTCTGTCTTTCAATATCGGTAGCCTGTCTCGCAGTATAGGCATATTGCATTCCCGTTGGGAATTTTGCCGTCAGTTTATTGACAGCCAATTCAATGGCTTCCGTGGTTTCCACAATGTGAGCGCCGGTTCGTTTTGAAATGAGCAGGGTCACACTGTTCTCTTGCTGGTAGCGTGAGTAGCTGGATGGTACTTCAAATCCATCGGTGACCGTACCCACATCACGGATACGTTTTATATTGCCAGAAGCATCTGCACCAAGGATGGTGTTTTCTATGTCATAAATCTCAGCATACTTCCCCACCGTTCGAACAAAAATATCCTGTCCCTTCAGCTTAATGGTTCCACCTGGAAAGTTCATATTGGTCCTTCTCAGGGCCATGAGTACCTGCGGGATACTGAGATTGTTGGCCAACAGCAGGTTGGGATCAACTTCGATGGCGATTTCACGTTCGTCCCCACCAAACATCTCTACCTGATTCACACCAGATATTCGCGTGAGTTGATCCTTGATCAGCTCAGCCTGTTTCCGTAATTCATGGGGCGTGAATTCGCCATAAATATTCAAAATACTTATGGGCATATCGGCAAAATCAATATCAGTGACAGTTACATTTTCAATTTCGTCCCTCAGCTCAGGGAGCGCTTCATTTACCCTTTCCTTCAGATCATCAATACTTTTCTTAAGGTCCGCTTCAGGTGAAAACTTGATGGTAATAAATCCGACATTTTGCAGGGCATAAGCGGTGATGTCATCCACATCCTGCAGTTGCGCCAGCTTTTCCTCAATGGGTTTGATTATTTCTGTTTCCACCTCCGAAGGTGCAGCTCCCAGATAAGTTGCCGAAACAAAGGCATAAGGAATTTCAATTCTGGGGACCAATTCCAGAGGCAGAATGAAATAGGCTGCGATACTGGCAATAAAAATACCCAGAGAGGTAAAGAGCACCGTCTTGGGGTGGTTGATGGCTTGTTTTGATATTTTCATAAAGGGTTCCTTCCCTAGTCCACAATATCCAGAAGAGAACCATCTTTTACATCATTGTGTCCTTTAACAATGAGCACATCTCCAGGATGAATATCAGCGTCTATGAATACTTCTGAACCGGAAAGTGCCCGAATACTGATTTGTTTCTGTACTGCTCGGCCTGCTTCAGCCAGATAGATGAACTTCTTTTCTCCATCGTCCTGGATCAGGTTCAGTGGCAGCACCAGAGCTTCAGGATAATATTCCTGAACAATCCGAACATCACCGATAAGACCCAATTTCATGCCACTCATATTGCCTGACATGCGCACTTCAACATCATAGTTGTTGGACATGTTTTTTGGTGCCATGCCGATTCGGAGGACGGCCCCGCCGAAAACTCGATCGGGAAAAGTTTTAAATTTAATCTGGGTGAATTGTCCATTTCTAATTTGTCCGATGCGAGATTCTGGCACAGGGACAATAAGTTTCAGACGATTCATATCTGCCAACACCATGGGGGGCTGCATGGCCGCTCCAGGTGATACCAGATCACCAACATTTAGGTTTTTCGCCACGATCCAGCCACTGAAGGGAGCGCGCAATATGGCATTATCCAATGAGTTTTTGGCCTGACTATAGGCAGCTCTGGCATTATCGAGACCAATCCGAGCCATCTCATATTGATCAGAGGAGATCACATTGGATTTGAACAGACTCTGTGAACTTTCCAAATCTCGCTTGGCTTTCTCGAACATGGATTTAGCCTGGGCATACATGGTGGAATACACATCGGTCTTAATCCTTGCCAGTCGTTGATCTTCAAAAACATAATCACCCACATTGGCCCAGATGGTATCGACCTGGCCTGCTGATTGGAACAATAAGTTGACCTGATTTTCAGACACGACTCTGCCTATGCTATGGAAATCTATCTGAAAAGGCTTGTACCTGACGGTATCCACAGCAACTGGCACTTTTAATTCGGCTACTTCTTGCTCTTCTGCTCCCCCTCCGCAATTGGCAAGAACGATTAAACTGACTACGATAAATAGTGTGGAACCCCACGTCTTAAAATATTTCATTATTCTTCTCCAAGAGCACGTGCCAGAGAAGCACGGGCGCTGTTATATTCAAAATATGCCTGGTAAAGACCCAATTCAGCCTGGTCACTGGCGTTTTGGGCATCGAGAACCTGCAGTTGGCTCGCCATACCCTGTTGATACAGGCGTTGGGCCATATCGACTCCCTTGTGGGCCTGTTTGACCCCTTTGAGCCCTGCCTCAATTTTTCGCGAAGATTCCTGGATGCTCAGGTAAATGCTTTTTAACTCAAGAAGCAGGTTTTCCCGTACATCTAGTTGTTGATATTCAGATTTCCTGTAATCAGCCTTGGCTTTCTGCACTCTGGCCGTGGAGCCGAATCCATTAAATATGGGCATATTAAAGCCCAGTGCCAGGGAGGAAGACTCGTTGAAATTTGCATCGGCATATCCATTATCATTGTATGATTTCATCTCCTGATACGACCCTGTCAGGGCGATGGAGGGCATGAATTCAGCCTTCACCATAAGGATATTTTCCTTCATGAGTTTGACATTGGCTTCAAGCTGGGAGAGCATGGGTTGGTTGGAAATCAGTTTTCGTTCAAGCTCTTCCAAATTAATGTCGGTATCAATTTCGGTTCGAAGCTTTCCCACGGTGATTATTTCCTGGTCGATATCCAAACCGCAGTTGCGCTTGAAGCGGGCATAGGCCAATTCTTTCATTTTGCGGGCATTGCTCACCATGGTGGTTTGGTTGGCCACCTGAACATCAGCTCGAATCACATCAAATTCAGCCGTTCTGCCCTGTTCAAAGAGGGCTGTTACATTGGCTAAATTCCGTTCCATGACCTCCAGGGAGTTTTGCATGACAGACACCATCCTGTCGGCCAGCAGCACACTATAAAAAGCTTTTTTGGTATTCTCGATGACGGATAGACGGGTGACATCGGCGGCCGACATTGCCAGATCTCCATAAACATTGGCCCCACGGATGGCGGCAATGACGCGCCCTTCAAAGATGGGTTGCGTAAGACTGAGCCCATAGACCATGGTATTGTCCGATCCAAAAGCCAATTCCAGGGGAACCATCATAATGCCAGTCTGCTGCAAATATCGATTGGGAACCGGCATTCCATTTTCACCAATTAATTGCTGGAAACTGGCAGGGTCATTCGGGTTGGTTAAATAATGAACGGGATTTCCATTCTCATCCAAAACACCGAAAGGCACCGGGAATGACAGGGGTTGTACCCCAATGGCAAAGCTATGGGAGACTTGACCAAAGGCCGAGAGGACGGGCAGTGCCGAGGAAAAAGCTTCCTTGCGCTGTGCTTTGGCTTTGAGCAGATCCTCCTGGGCATTTTGCATATTCACATTGTTTTTCAATGCGAGTTGGATTGCCTGGTCCATGTCCAGCTCAAGCTTTCCTGCAAACCCCGTGTTTATTAACGTGAGACTGACCATGACAGCCAGCAGGTATTTATTCATGATTTGGCTCCATTTAAAAAAATATCAATAATTTCATCCGCCTGGATATCATCCGGCTGCATTTCTCCTGAATTGTGGGAGCGAACCTGACTATGAATCATGCCACTGAGATAACTGGCATAGAGTTGGGGATTCCCGGGACGTAATTGGCCGGCATCAATGGCAGCCTGCATTTCCAGGACGACCAGCTTTTTCAAGTCCTGAAAGCGATCAAGAACCGGTTGGCTGCAAACATGATTCTTTAAGATGTGCTGGTTGGTCATCACCACATTCATAAAATCAGTATTGGATCGATAGTAGTTGAACTGAGAGTTGGCAATCAGACGAATTCGCTCAAGGGGATCAGAAACGGATGAGAGTTGATCATACAGAAAATCCAGAACATTCCCCACGGCATAGTCGAAGGCGGAAAGAAACAGATCATCCTTATTCTCAAAATAATTGTAAAGCGTCCCTTTGCCAAACTCAGCCAGAGCGGCGACGTCTTCGAGTTTGGTTTCAGCAAAACCCTTTTGGGCAAAAAGATGCACCGCCGCATCCAGGATGGCTTCTTTATTCCGTAACTTGTCTCGTTCCTTACGACTTAAAGCGCTTGTATTTGAACTATTATTCATTATATGACTCCTCGGTCACAATTAAGTATCATTGGTCATCATAGCAAGAGACTTTATGTTTATTTTGATTTTTTTTCACTTATTCTGACATACTCATGTACAAGGCATGAGATTTGAATATCTTTTCTGCCATGATAAACATATTTACCAGCGAAAGATTTCTCCATCACGACACTGGATTTGGGCACCCCGAACGACCGGAACGATTATCAGCTTGCACCAGGGGGATTCGAGAGAGCGAACTTGTGGATGAGATCAAGTGGATCGAACCTCGTCACGCTGACGTGGAAGAAATAAAACTTGTGCACACCCCAGCGCATATACTCAATGTTCGCAACACGGCTCATCGTGGTGGTATCAGTCTGGATCCGGACACCATGGTAAGTCCGGAAAGTTACCATATTGCCCTGCAAAGCGCCGGTGCCTGGCTGGATGGTGTCGATCGAATCGTGGGACACCATGAATCTTCATTTGTGATCTCCCGCCCCCCTGGACATCACGCTGAACGGGACCATGCCATGGGGTTTTGCCTCTTTAACAATTGTGCCATCGCAGCCAGCTATGCCAGGACCGTTAAGGGAGTTGGTAGAGTGGCTGTTCTGGATTGGGATGTGCATCATGGGAATGGCACCCAACATGTTCTGGAAACAGATCCCAATATGGCCTACTGTTCGCTCCACCAATGGCCCTACTTCCCTGGTACTGGGGCAGACTATGAGACCGGGGATTATGACAATGTCCTGAACATTCCACTATCCATTGGTTCTGGCAAGTATGAATATTTTAGCGCTTTTGATAAAAAAGTAATGCCCTTTCTCCGAGCCTGGGAGCCAGAATTGCTGATTGTGAGTGCTGGTTTTGATGCCAGCCAAAATGACCCATTAGGGGGAATGCGACTGTTGCCTGAACATTTCGCTGAATTTACCCGTTATTGCCTGGAGATTACCCCCCACCTCCTCGTCGGTCTGGAAGGTGGCTATGATCTCAAGGATTTGGCTGATTGCTCAAGATCTGTTGCTGAAGCCCTTATAGAGAAAGAAAGGGTTGTTAGTTAATAACCTTACGAAGGTTTACAACCTTCGTAAGGTTATTCCATAGATTATGCTAGATACCAGAAGACAAGCCAACCGCGCCCTGGGCGCCCTTCAGATTTCCTCCACCACGCGTTTAGTCAAAATGATCCTGTCAGCTGTTTTTGCAGCACTCATCGCTTTTGTTCCAAGCTATACCGGCTTGGAGCCAGCTGCCATGTGGACGCTGTTTATCCTCATCTTTGCAGCGGGTCTCTGGATGACCGAAGCCATACCCGCCTTCGCTGTTGCCATATTGATCATTGGTCTGGAGATTCTCATTTTGGGCCGACCGGGCGGGGTCTATGCCACCGGTCCCAAGGATTGGCAGATGTTTGTCGATCCCTGGAGCAGCCCCATCATGTGGCTTTTCCTGGGTGGTTTTATATTAGGCCAGGCAGCTGAGACCACTGGTTTGGACAGAATGATGGCGCGCTTTGTTTTGAAATGGTTTGGATCGCGACCATCCAATGTACTTCTCGGAGCCATGGGTTTGACCTTCGTATTCTCTATGTTCATGTCAAATACAGCGACCACGGCCATGATGATGTCAGTAATGGCACCGGTGATTGCCGGCGTTGATAAGAAAGATCCATTTGTAAAGGCACTGCTTTTAGGAGTCCCCTTTGCTGCCAATATCGGTGGAATGGGAACCATCATTGGCAGCCCACCCAACGCCATCGCTGCAGGCTTGCTGAGTGAAACCCATGCCATCAGCTTTGTGGAATGGATGATGCTGGGCCTCCCCCCTGCCATTGTGCTGTTTTTTATTGCCTGGTTCTTTTTACGTTTTGCCTATCCTTCCCAGACTAAAAAAATGGATCTTCGTGGTCTGGAATGGGAAACCAGAACAGGTTCTTTGCTACCCATGTGGAAACGTATTTTAGTATTTCCGGTCTTTATGGTGACCGTCTTATTGTGGATGACCAGCTCATTACACGGGATGCCCACGGCAGTGGTCTCATTCATACCCATTACCGTTTTCGCCGTAGCTGGCATTTTAACTGTCTCGGAAGTCCGCCGTTTGCAATGGGATGTTTTGATGCTCATGGCTGGAGGTCTGTCGCTGGGTGTGGCCATTCAAAAAAGTGGTTTGGCCGCCTGGGTATTGACGCTTTTACCCATGGAGAGTATGGGTCTGCTGGCCATCGCCTTTGTCCTGGCTTACATCACGACCTTGCTATCTAATTTTATGAGTAATACAGCTGCCACCAACATTCTGGCTCCCCTGGGTCTCGCCATGGCAGTTGGTTTTGAACCGATTGTGGTGATCCCACTGGCTCTGGGTGCCTCTGCGGCCATGTGTCTGCCCATTTCGACACCCCCCAATGCCATCGCCTTCGCAATGGGTGATCTCAAAACGACTGATTTTGTAAAAGGCGGACTGCTGATTGGAATTTTGGGTCCGCTCCTGGCAGTACTGTGGGTTTTCTGGATGTTAGGATAAAAAAAGCAGCCCCACCTGGGTGAGACTGCCGTTTCAGTTTTTGCACCTCTGGGTCACCTGAGAACCACAGGAACATTAAGCAAGGAATTTATAGGTCACATTCCCTCCGCAACCTTTTCTGACTAGTCAGTTTTAAGTTTAAATACAATGGGAACCGATATTTTTACTGCAACGAGTTCCCCTGCTTTTTGAGCCGGGTTCCACTCAACCCTGACTATTGCCTCCAAGGCCGCCAGGTCCAACATCTCATCTACACCACGCAGCACGACAGGGTCCTTGGCTACACCACTTGTATCGATAACAGCTTGAACGATAACCGTGCCCTGAATCCCGGCTTCTCTAGCTATCTTTGGATATTGTATGGCTTCCTGTATAGCTCTATATCCGCCTTTGGGCTCAGGCGGGACTTCATAGGCTTGAAAGACGACATTATCATTTGGCTTTGGAACCTCCTCAAGGGTGGCCGGAGTAGCAGGTCCTTGCGAATTATCCGTATTGCAGGCTATCAAGACCGCCACGCTCATTACAAT
>JAIPGJ010000029.1 GCA_021736185.1 Fidelibacterota bacterium
GGACCGGTTGACTCAGGTGGTGCCGAAGCGCATCCCATGAAGTTCATGGTGGAGTACGCCAGGGTCATCACCATGACGAGTTTGAGAAGATTTCTTGATTGAAACATGTTTCTCTCCTTTTAAAAACGGTTAAGCCAATTGTGGCTGAAGTGCATCAATGAGCATCATTTTAAAAACAACATCCTCTTCACTGAAACTTGGGATCCAGCTTCTAAACGATAGATATAGGTGCCACTGGGAAAGTTCTGGGCATCCCAGACGATTTGGTGACTTCCAGCGGTTTGGATATCATTAACCAGAACAGTTACTTCCCTGCCCATCATATCTGTGATGGCCAAAGACACGTGACCATTGGCTGGCAATTGATAACTGATCGTGGTTGAAGGGTTAAAGGGATTGGGGAAATTCTGTGAAAGGTTAAAATCATTTGGTAGAATTTCATGATCAACTGAGGTAATCACCAACTCTGGAACCGTAATCGTACTGGAGGCGATGGTGACTGCAGCGATGCTGGCCAGCAATCGGCCTTCTACTGATGATCCGGTACCGACAGAGATGGCTTGATCTGCCAGGATGGTTCCCTTGAAAACGCAAGTCGTTCCAAGTGTGGCAGAGGCATCGACCTGCCAGAAGATATTGGCAGCCTGGGCACCCCCGTCAAGTATAACGTGTATGCCATTACCCACATTGAGGGAGGAGGCGATCTGGAAGATCCAGACATCGGTCTCACTCCCGGTGAGGGTGACATCTGATCCGATAATGGAAAGACCGGCAGTAAACTTATACAGCCCGGCAATGAGGGTCAGACCCCCGATGTTGCCAGCTCCTGGATTCAGGAAAGTGCCGGCGGGGACTGGCGTACGGCTTGAGGCATCATTATAGGCGATGGTCAGATCACCCTGGGCAGTGGTGAGCATGGAAGCCGCAGCCACCGATCCAGCTGGACCGGACGCATCAGTGGTGTAAATGGTTCCTGTGACCTCATTGGGTCCAAAACCGGTAATGTTGCCACCTGTGGCAGGGCTTAATCCAATATCTCCGGTGATGGATGAAGTGGGAATGTTGGAGATCAGGGAACCGGCAAGAATCGCGAAATCCCCCATGGATAGGAGATTAACCGGCTCGATTGGCTGAGCAAGAGCAACTGATAGGGGTAATATCACCGCCATAGATCCCATGATCCGCAGGCTCAACGAGCGTATGGATCGTTTGGATTGAATTGGCTGTTCTGTACTAAGTGTTTTCATGATTATTCCTTGTCTCTTATTTAACGAGAACGAGTTGTTTTACTGAAACGTGAGATCCAGCTTCTAAACGGTAGATGTAGGTGCCACTGGGAAAGTTCTGGGCATCCCAGACGATCTGATGATGTCCTGCAGTTTGCATATCATTGACCAGAACACTCACTTCCCTGCCCATCATATCTGTGATTGTGAGGGACACGTGACTATTGACCGGCAATTGATAGCTGATGGTGGTTGAGGGATTGAAGGGGTTGGGAAAATTCTGTGCTAGATTGAAATCGTCTGGCAGCAATTCAGCATCAACAGCACTGGGCTGCAAGCCGGGAACGGTCACGGAACTGGAGGCAATGGTGACGGCACCTATGCTGGCCAACAATCGGCCTTCAACCGTGGCACCGGTTTCCAGGGAGATGGATTGATCGGCAATGATGGTTCCCTTGAAAACCGAGGTGGTTCCAAGTGTCGCTGAGGTTCCGACCTGCCAAAAGACGTTGGCTGCCTGGGCACCTCCAGCGAGGATAACGTGTATACCGTTGCCAACAGTAAGTGTCGTTGCGATCTGGAAGATCCAGACATCGGTCTCACTCCCGGAGAGGGTGACATCTGATCCGGTGATGGATACTAATACACCACTGGTGAACTTGTACAGCCCGGCAACCAGAGTCAGACCACCGATGTCACCGGAGCCTGGATTCAGGAAGGTACCGGCTGGAACTGGCATACGCCCTGCGGCATCATTATAGGCGATGGTTATATCACCCTGGGCAGTGGTGAGCATGGAAGCCGCAGCTACCGATCCTGCAGGACCTGCAGCATCCACCGTGTAAATAATACCGGTTACTTCCAGGCCGCCAAAACCAGTGATATTGCCACCAGTAGCTGGACTTAAACCAATATTACCGGTAACGGCTGAAGTGGGAATGTTGGAGACCAGGGAACCGGCCAGAATCGCGAAATCCGCAGTTGATCCCAGATTGACTGGAGCTAAAGGCTGGGCAAGAGCAACTGATAGCGGTAAAATAAGCGCTATCGCTCCCATGATCCGCACGCTCAAAGAGCGCATGGAACTAATTGATGATTCTGTTCTAAGTATTTTCATGATCATTCCTTCTCTCTTATTTAAGGAGAACTAATTGTTTTACTGAAACGTGAGATCCAGCTTCTAAACGGTAGATATAAGTACCACTGGCAACATTCTGGGCATCCCAGACGATCTGGTGATGTCCAGCAACTTGTACATCATTGACCAATACGCTTACTTCCCTGCCCAACATATCGGTGATTGTCAGGGACACCTGGCCATTGGCCGGTAACTGATAACTGATGGTGGTTGAGGGATTGAAAGGGTTGGGGAAATTCTGTGAAAGGTTGAAACCATCTGGCAGCATTTCAGCATCAACTCCAGTGGGTTCTAACCCGGGAACTGTGACGGAACTGGAGGCCATGGTAACTGCGCCTATATGTGCCAATAAACGACCTTCAACCGTTGCGCCGGTATTCAAGTCGATGGATTGATCTGCTATGATGGTGCCCTTGAAATCGCAAGTGGTTCCCAGTGTCGCTGAACTTCCCACCTGCCAGAAGATATTGGCAGCCTGAGCACCCCCGGCGAGAATAACGTGTGTACCGTTGCCAACCGTGAGTGAAGATGCGATCTGGAAGATCCAGACATCAGTTTCACTCCCTGTGAGGGTAACATCAGCCCCGGTGATGGACACCAAGGTGCCGCTTGTAAACTTATAAAGCCCGGCAACCAGAGTCAGTCCGGCGATGTCACCGGCACCGGGATTTAAAAAAGGACCGGTGGGGATGGGTGTTCGTCCGAAAGCATCATTGTAGGCAATGGTAATATCACCCTGGGCAGTTGCCAGCATGGAAGCCGCAGGTACCGATCCAGCTGGCCCTGACACATCAGTGGTGTATATGGTTCCGGTGACTTCATTGGGCCCAAAACCGATAATATTGCCGCCTGTGGCCGGACTTAATCCAATATCTCCAGTGATTGCGGAGGTGGGAATGTTAGAGACCAGGGACCCTGCGAGAATCGCAAAATCAGCCGTGGACCCTAGATTCACTGGTTGCAAGGATTGAGCGAAGACCACAGATAGCGGCAATAAAAGCGTTATTGCGCCCTTTATCCAGGCAGCATGCAAGGACCCGGACCGACTGGGAGCAATTGAATGAACGAGTAGCTGTTTTTTCATGATATTTCCTTAGGATCACTGATCCTTGAGTTATTTTCCGCTTATTTGATGAGTATCATTTGCTTCACTGACGCAAAGCTTCCAGCCTGTAAACGATAGAAATAGATGCCACTGGTATAGTTCTCTGCATTCCATTCAATCTGATGACTTCCAGCGCTTTGTGTATCATTCACCAATACATCAAGCTCCTGACCCAACATATCTGTGATGGTTAGCGTAACCTGACTGCTGACAGGCAGTTGGTAATTGATCATGGTTGATGGGTTAAAGGGATTTGGAAAGTTTTGTGAAAGGCTAAAACCATCCGGTACAAGCTCTTCATCATCAATGGCAACATACACGAATCCAGGTGCCGTAATGATACTTGTTTCGATGGTCACTGCAGCTATTCTGGCCAGGGCGCGACCATCCAGGGTAGCGCCAGTACTCAGGGAAATGGACTGATCAGCCAGGATAGTCCCCTTAAAAACGGAAGTTGATCCGAGTGTGGCCGATGTCCCAACCTGCCAGAAGATGTTTGCCGGTAAGGCTCCACCTGCCAGGATGACATGGATGGCATCAGCTACCACAAGATTTTCGGCAATCTGGAAGATCCAGACATCCGTGGAACTGCCTTCGAGGGTAAGATATGATCCGGTTATGGATAGGGTGCCAGTAAATTTATACAGCCCGGGACCCAGGGTCAAACCACCAATTTCGCCAGCCAGAGTATCCAGATAAGCTCCTGCTGGGATGGGTACCCGACCTTTAGCATCATTATAGGCAATTGTCAAGTCGCCCTTGGCCGCGGTGAGCATGGCTGCTGAGGTAACGGATCCAGCCGGTCCAGTGGCATCGGCAGTATAAATAGTACCGGATACCTCGGTTAATCCAAATCCGGAGATATAACTACCAGCAGCTGGACTCAAACCAACATCGCCCGTCACGGCTGAAGTTGGCACATTTGAGACCAATGCGCCTGCTAAAATGGCGAAATTGGCAGTAGAACCTAAATTCACAGGAGCTAATTCCTGGGCGAAGGTGAATGATAGCATCAAAGACGCCATGAATGCGCCCCGGGTTAATGCGCCAAGTGCGCGCTTCGGCACTCCGGCTCTTTTTTTGTGAACTGTGTTTTTAAATTTCATGTTTACTCCTTGAGACCTAAGATCTCGATAGCATTATTTATTTAATAAAAACCATTTGCTGGACTGCGGTCATTCCACCCGCTTCTATTCTGGCGAGATAGATACCTGACGACAGATTCTGCGGTGACCATGTCAGATTATAGCTGCCGGCTTCCTGGTTCTCGTCTGCCAGCGTGGCGATCCATTCACCTTGAAGTGAGAAGACGGAAATATTCACCTGGGCAGACTCCAGGAGTCTGTAGGGGATGGTTGTGGCCGGGTTGAAAGGATTGGGATAAATCTTGCCCAGTTCAAAAACTTGAGGCCGAAGGGTTTCTTCAGTTGGAGCTTTGATTTGGATCGGCGCATGATGTACGACGTGACCGCGGTAATCCACATCCGAGAGACGATACTCATAGCTCATTCCTGACCGGATCATGGCATCTGTGTATTGATAGTCATGTTCTCTGGTCGTGGATCCCTGACCTTCTAAATCAGGATTCCTGGAATAAGTGGCAATATTTTCGTAGGACTCAGGCCATTTCTCACCATCAGGACTACTTTTGCGACTCAATGTGAAACCCAGGTTTTCTATTTCACTGGAAGTACTCCATGACAGCTCCACTACTCCCTTGACCGTTTTGGCTGAAAATGCACTCAGGGTTACGGGAAGTGATTGATCCGGAGTTGGATTGGTGATGGTACTGGACGCAATCGTAACAGCACCTGTGTTTGCCAGGGCTCGGCCATCCAGGGTAGCACCGGTTTGCATGTCAATAGATTGGTCGGCCAGGATGGTTCCCTTGGTGATAGAACCCGTTCCCAGAGTTGCAGAGGTTCCCACCTGCCAGAAAATATTGTCTGCCAGGGCACCACCTGCGAGCGTCACATGAATACTATTGGCGACAGTAAATGTCGACGCAATCTGGAATATCCAAATATCAGTGCCCGATCCCTCGAGGGTGAGATTTGACCCCGCGATAGAAAGACCTCCGGAAAACTTATAGAGTCCTGGAGCCAGGGTCAGACCACCAATTTGGCCGGACAGGGTATCCAAAAACTGTCCTGTCGGGGTTGGTGCGCGACCAGCGGCATTGTTAAAGGCCGTGGTCAGGTCGCCCTTGGCATTTGATAGCTTGGTTGCTGCCTGCACATAACCAGCGGGACCGGCTGCATCAACTGTATAGAATGTTCCGGTCACCTCCAGACCTCCAAAACCTGTGATATTCGCACCGGTGGAGGGGCTTAAACCGACGTCTCCTGTGATGGCTGATGTGGGAATGTTTGAAACCAATGAACCGGCTAATATTGCGAAATTACTGGTAGATCCCAAATCAAGCGTGGCCGTCGTTGCGGTAAAGGCAACGGATAGCATTAAACATGCTGCCACGAGCCCCTTGATCCACGCACTCCTGGAGTGCGTGAATTGTCGAGGAATCATGGTCAGTTCTGTATATATATTTTTCATATTATTTCCTTGAGATACATGATCTCTGAACTTTTTTTGCTTATTTGACTAGAACCATTTGTTTCACTGACACAAAGCTGCCAGCTTGTAATCTGTAGATATAGGTGCCACTGGAATTATTACTGGCATCCCAATCAATCTCATGGTTTCCAGCGTTTTGAACATCGTTCACCAATACAGCAAGCTCACGACCCAGCATATCTGTGACGGTCAGCGTAACTTGACTGCTGAAAGGCAGCTGGTAACTGATGGTAGTGGAAGGGTTAAAGGGATTGGGAAAGTTCTGTGAAAGATTATATGTACCTGGTACTATTTCATCATCAATGGCGGCGGTTAAACCAGGTTTCGTAACCGTACTGCCTTCGATGGTAACAGCGCCGGAGCTTGCCAGTGCCCGACCATTCAAGGTAGCGCCTGTATTCAATGCAATGGACTGGTCAGCGATAATCGTTCCTTGGAAAACACAAGTGGTTCCAAGGGTTGCTGAGGTTCCAACCTGCCAGAAGATATTGGCGGGTAGAGCACCACCTGCCAGCGTGACGTGGATGCCATTGGCTACATTCAGGTCAGATGCAATCTGAAAAATCCAGACATCAGTGTCACTGCCAGTCAGGGTTAAATCTGAACCGCTTATAGAAAGGGTACTGGTAAATTTATACAATCCTGAACTGAGTGTCATGCCACCAATGTTCCCAGCTCCAGGATTCAAATATTCTCCCACAGGCACAGGCATACGACCTGCTGCATCATTAAAGGCAATGGTGATGTCGCCCTTGGCGGCCAACAACATGGTTGCAGAGGGGACTGATCCAGCAGGACCTGTGGCATCGACGGTGTAAAAGATGCCTACTATCTCAGCACCACCAAAGCCAGTGATATTGGATCCAGCGGCAGGGCTCAGACCAATATTGCCAGTCACGGCAGAATTGGGGACATTTGAGACCAGTGAACCAGCGAGGAGAGCAAAATCACCTGCAGCTCCTAAATTAACAATGGGCTGGTCTTGAGCCATGGTGGCGGCAGGAGTAAGCAGCATCAGGGTCAAAGCAAAACTTAGCATGCCAGCCACAAAACGGGCAGTACGAGTTAAATGTTGTTTTCGTGTCTTCATTTTTTCCTCTTTTAGAGTAGTTAAGTTCATTTTGAGTAACGATTTTATCATGATTTCCTTTTCAATCCTTTGGGTTATATGGTTTTTCCGCTGACCTGTTTGCGTGAAGCCTTTCTATCAACAAGCCTCCGGTATGGGGCCTCCCCTCAGGAGATTCAGTATGATCTGGCCAGATGGTGTGCGAAACCGCAATCGCGGCAATGCCGACCTGTATAAGAAAGCGAATTCAGAATTAGGCCCCAGAGTGACAACCAGTAGTTTTGGATGCTCGATAAGCAATTGACGGCAGATTCTGGGCTCTCCATTGGATTTGAGGGGGGTGATGAGGACGGCATCTGCATATTTCTCCCTGGCAGTCATGATCAGCTTCAAGGGATCTACGACTTCTCCAATGATGTCCATATCATCCTGAAGACCAATCAATTTTCGAATCACTTCAGATAGCAATTTCGGACTGCTGGATATGAGAATTTTTATTTTGGTCACTTTATCTTGTCCTCTCGCCAAGTATCCAATTTCTCAGTAATCAACCCGGGGATACTCAGTATACTGCTAATATTAGAAAACCGGTGTGAGGGGGTTGATTCCCTCACACAGATTCAGTTTCTGCTACGGTAGTACTATTGTGTTCTGATCAAGTGATATCTGTCCCGCTGCAGCACCTTGAATCAGGGCTCGACCATCCAGACGTGCGCCTGTCAGAAGCGAAATGGATGTACTGGCGATGAGTGTGCCCTTCATCTTGCTGTTGGTTCCCAGCGTGATGGCAGATCCAGCCAGCCAGTAAATATTTTTCGCCTGGGCACTACCTGTTAAAACGACCTCACTGGTAGCTTCAGTTGTGATGGATGTGGCACTGCGAATGACGAAGATGGCATTGGCATCACCCTGAGCATCCAGATACAGCATGCCCCCTGGAGAAATTTCAATGGAACTTCCGGATTGATACAGACCTGGTGTAAATGTCAGCCCATTGAGATTCCCTTCGGCTGGCGTGGGTGTCCCCCGTACAGCTGCAACAGCATTGAGATAGGCAACTTCAGCATCATTTTTTGCAGCGATGAGCATGGCTGGTACCGGTGCAGCATCATCGGCAGCATATATGGTTCCAGAAACTTCAGGGGCGGTCAAACCGGATATTGAGGATCTGACGCCAGGTGTGATTCCCACATCACCAGTAATTGTGGATGTTGGGATATTGGAAATATCACTGCTGGAAAGGAGGGCAAACTGGCTGGTCGTGCCAAGTGGTACTTCATCTTGAGGTACTGTACTCACTGCATGGAAATTGGCAACCACGGTCATATCGGCAGTAATTGTAAATATGTAACTGGAGTTTGTCTCCACGATGGCGCCATCGGCTGTCCAGTTGGTAAATGTATAGCCAGAATTTGGCACTGCGGTGAGAGTAACTGATGACGCGTCATCATATCCTCCTCCACCAGCAGTATTCCCGCCTGCTGCCGGATTTGAGCTGACCGTCACCATATAGGTGTCACCATTGGGCTCAGTGGCTGTATCCCCTTTGTCGCAAGCGATTATTCCAATCACCAGAAACAGAGGCATGATCCACAGTTTTGATATTTCTTTTAAAAATTTCATTTGGTATCCTTTTTAATTAAACGGTTCAAGTTCCACCTACGATGGATAGCGTTAAGATGTAGATACCTCTGCGGGGTTCCTATGGACCCACAGGTTCAATTAGGGACTAGGGAGGGTCTGTTTTTTTGAGGGGACCTAAAGCAGGTTCAGGTCAAAGAGTCTAGTACTCTGGAGAATTTCTCAGCTAGCTTAGCTTTTTGATTTTAAAAGATTTTTTTCCCGTGCGTACTGTACTGCTTCGAGACGATTGTGCAGTTGCAGTTTGTCCAGGATGTTATGAATGTGGTTTTTTACCGTTTGGACTTCAATAAACAGCTTTGTGGCAACTTCCTTGTTGGACATTCCCATGGCAACCTTGTTAATGATTTCCAGCTCACGAGATGTTAGTTGAACATCAGGATCCGGAATTTGACGTTCAACCAGTTCGGCTACTCGGGAAAAGAGTGAATTGGCCATTTGGGGAGAGCAAAACGATTCGCCCCGGTTGGCAGCGCGAATGGTATCCACCAGGGTCTGAAAGGATTCTGCCTTCAGCATATAACCAGAGGCCCCCGCTTCGATACAAGCCATGATCTCGTCTGTCAAATCCGGCATTCCCAGGATAATCACTCTAACCTCAGGGCAGGTCTGGTGTAAAACCTGGGTGACTTCAATCCCATCCTTATCCGGCAGGCCGATATCAATGATGGCCACATTGGGTTTCAGATCCTGGATTTTTTTGATCGCCATATCGCCTGTATCAGCGGAACCGATGACGACAAAATCGAGGATTTCATCAAGCATGGAAACCAGCCCTTCTCGAAGCAGGCGATTATCATCAACGATATATATGCTTATGGATTTATTCATCCTTACATATACTCAGGGTCAGGTGTGAAGCATGTGATACGTATCATAAGAATACAAGGGTTAGAGGGGTCATATTTTGCTTAATATTTGCGTCTATCATTTATTGCCATTTTTGGATTGTTAATATAATATCAATTTGTTCAATTTTTAACAGTTTATTAACGTGCAATAAAAAATCAGTTCCGTACAACTGGAGGGGTAGTGTGGTTGGAGGATACCGCATGGGTTTCAGAAGAACCAATATTAAACTGGCCAGAGATAGCCGTAAGAATCATTAGCTCTCTTAGCACGGCAGGGTAAGCTCCTTTGCCACGAAGGCACAAAAGCCCAAAGAACCTTGCGAAGCTTAGTTCCTTGGTGGCTTGGTGGCTATTCCAGACTATATATGCATACGACAAACATTGGCCCTATTAATAACAAAATCAAAAGGATTTTATTTACCTCACAACTTCCCCATTTCGGCCTCTTTGCTCGTCTTGCCGCTGTCGACAGCGCAGGCAGATGTTATATAGCTAATTCCATTGAAGCTATAAAAGTGTGGGGATCGCGTAGAGATTCAACGTCGTTGATTCTCTGTGGGGTATCCCAGTTGATCGGTCTGGGTGCGATTAATTAGAGGTCATTCATGGGCAGAAATATCTAGAAATGGCCACCCACAGTAAAATACACAAAACTGCTCTTAAAATGCATATTCTCGTTTAGATCACTATCGCCTCGACTGTAGGTTAGTTCGATGGGTCCCAGTGGAGAGTCATACAGGACACCAACTCCCAACCCCTGAATAAAGGTCACTGTGGATGGGTAAAATTGCTCACCCTTCAGCCAATTGAAATTGGGCGCAATATTGTAGCTGCTGGTCAGGTAGGTCTGCTCATTCAGTTGATATCGACGATCAAGCCTGAAGTTGGCGACACGAACCCAACCCAATCTAAAATAGTCTATCCCCACAAAACTATCAGGACCCCCCGTGTAGAACCAGAGATAGTTGAGTGAATCAACACCTGCAGCAGCACCAAAGTGAGCTTTAAAACGATAGTTGGTGTTTGCGCTGGTCTGCATATAGGTCTCATACATAATCTGAAATCGAGTGTAGTTGAACACAGAGTTTAGCTTGGTTGAGCTCCACTCAAAACCCGAATTCAATCTCCATCCGCTGGTGGGAATGAGTGAACGATCCAATCCATCGATATCCAGCGATGCGGTGACTAGATTCAGGTTATTCTGCCATTCAGGCAATCCACGCGTCCCAATCTCTGGCGTAATATCATAAGCCACCCTTTCCAGCCCCAGCTCTAACTGAGTTGATTTACTTGGCCAGAAGCCAACCCCAAGCTTGAATTTGTAAAAGCTATCATTGTAAAGGGCTATAGGACCATTCAGATCATTGACAGGTACTCGTTCATCGTGATATTCTGCCTGAATAAAGGGGTAAAATAAGAAACCCTTTGAACCCTTAGGATAAAATGCTTTTATCTGGAAGTGTGTCAGCCCCACAAAATCAAGGTGAGCTTGAAGGCGGAGCCCCCTGATCAGTGTATTGGCATTGATCCAGCGTAAATGTGCCAGGATATAGTGAAAATCATTATAATGGACTCCCAGGCTCAGCCTCTGATTTGATTTTTCCTTGAGATGCAGATTAAAGATAATTTGATCCTTATTGACTGGAATAATGTCATAGTTGACGGTTTCATAGTATCCCAGACTGTAGAGCTCGGTAATCTTGGCCTCAATAGCAGTGATATCAAACTCATCTCCCGGCTTGATTCCCATGAAGTTGTAAAGATACGGGAATGAGAGCGACTCATTGCCGTAGATTTTAAAGCTGAAGATGACGGGACGGCTTAATTCTTTTACGCGAACAAAAACGTCAAGATCGGCACTTTCGTTCAAATTTATGGAATAGCTAACACGATTAAAACGTGGATTAGCGCGCAAAGCTCTAATTTTATCAATGAGCTGCATGTAATTCAGACTATCACCGGGATTAAGATCCAGAGAATTATAGACATACTCGAAGGGAAGTGTGGTATTTCCGGCTATTCTCAGCGAAGAAACCAGGGAAGGTTCCACTTTTAATTCGAATTCCGACACCCGTGTTGCCAGACCCAGGCTGTCCATGAGTGCTTTTAATTGCGGGAGGCTTGCCCTGGCGGCACGATAGCCTTCTTTGACGATACCTTTTACATTCTGCTTTGAGAAATCAGCCTGGCTTAATTTGCTTAAATCCGGGCTGATGAGAATATTGGCCAGTTTGATATTTTTTTCTTCTTTTAAGTAGCCAGGGATGGAGATGGATTGTTCCAGGATATCAATTAAATCCCCCAACTGGTCTTTGGTTCTTTTGGGGCGTCCCACATTCACTGCGATCAGCAATTCACTGCCCATCTCCTGGGCAATATCGGTGGGCAAATTATTGAGCAAGCCACCGTCAATCAGAAGTGAATCTCCCCACTCCACTGGCGAAAAGAGGCTGGGGATCGACATGGTGGATCGAATGGCTTTGGACAATGACCCCTTGTCTAGAATAACCTCTCTGCCTGAAATCAAGTCTACAGCAACACATCGGAAGGGTATGGGTAGGGCATCAAAATTATCAACATGTTCGAAGGCAAATGTCATGCGTGAAAGCATCAGTGAGATATGTTGTCCACTGATCAGTCCCGAAGGTGCAGCGGGTAAGTAACCTGAAAAACCAAAATCAAACTGGTAGAGATTGTCATCATATTTTTCCACATAGGAAACCATATCACGGGGGGGATCATCAGAAAGCATCTGTTTCCAATCGACCGAATTGATGAGGTTTTCGATCTCGATGGCATCATAACCAATGGCATAAAGCGCCCCCACCACACCGCCCATGCTGGTACCAACGATATAATCAATGGGAATTTTTAATGAATCGATCATGTGGAGCGTCCCGACGTGGGCAAATCCGCGGGCACCTCCACCGGACAACACCAAACCTATTTTGGGCCGCCCACCCTCAGCGAGACCAAGGCTCATGGAAACGCTGAAAACCATAAAATAGAGTATCAGTCGCTTCATATAACCTTTCCCTCCTATGCCAGTGCGGCATGAGACTGATAATAGACGGCATTGAGTGTTTGGCAAAGCTTATTCGAAAACAAAATGCCTGCTATTAGGAGATGTGATAATCAGATGCTTGCCATTCCCAGGCGAACAAAGTCTGCTGATGAGGGCTTCTGTTGTGTACTCCCCTTTTCGCTCCTCGCACCGCCTGGGATATGAGCAACCATTGGCAGGTTGGATCAAGCTACTCATCTTATGCCATACCCGCGAATACTCGCCAGTGTGTAAATATACAAAATACGTTCCTGTGAATGTATCCCTACAGCCTGTCAGCGTATTCATTTATAAATGATGAAAACAGGCGCTGATCATCTCATATTATCCGCATGGTAATTGACAGTGCCAGACGGAATTTTTTACTCTATTGTACGGGTATCGTTCAATCTATCCATCTCATCGCCCTCGTCGTTGAACTCCAGAATATTATCCATGATGGGAAATCCCGATTGTTGGCTCCTGCCCCTGAGATGGGATGGTCGTCAATGCAATTTGCTGCCCTTTTTATCATGGGGACGCTGGACATGCTGCTTATTCTGGGGTTTGTCGCTTATGTCTGGATGATATACTTGGAGAATTCACAAGCGAATAGAATCGGACTTGCTGTTCTCAGTGGATTTCAGATTACAGCTCTGGCCTATGCTTTGGTCATTATTCCTAGTCGTGCCATTACAGTACATCCCGTTAACTACGCCATCATTGCCCTCGCTTTTCTTCCTGTATTCCTGCTTTGGATAGATCTACTGAGGAATAAAAATTAAATCACTCATATAAGGAGATTAAAACATGGAATTTGCCCACTTCTATACCAGCATTGCAGAATGGTCCAAAGCCCTTTTTTATGTCCTGATTTTCCTGATCATTGGTTTTGCCTACCTTCGCTCAAAGCGTCGTGGTGATGAACAATGGATAAACTGGGTACACGCTATGATCATTTTTCACTTCTTGGTGGGGGCATTTTACTCAGGCTTCCGGATGCTTACTACAGATCCAGTGCAGGATATGATTGTGCGTCGTTTCTTCGCTTTTGAGGCCTGGTTCTGTTTTGGAGTGACAGCGTTTTATTTTCTGGGATTACTGTTTCTAAAGGAAAGGCAGCTCAATCGTCAGGCATAGACACAACTAGTTTGGTGCTGTGAAACAGAACCTCTCATAATTTGAAAACCTTCTTCCAAGGTCCCAATACTCTGACAGATATTACAGCGAGATACTTTCCACCCGGAAATACTTGCCGAGTTATTTTTCCTGACAGTTGCTAATAAGCTAAGCCTTTTTAACAAAACTGATTACATAGACCAAAATGATAGCGCCAACAGTGGCGGTAATGATAGCGCCTAATAACCCGCCAGTGGCTATGTTCAGCAAGCTGAATACAAAGCCACCTAATACAGCGCCAATAATCCCGACAAGAATGTTACCCAAGACGCCAAATCCAGTGCCCTTGATCATATTGCCTGCCAGCCACCCGGCTAGCGCGCCAATTGCTAGAAATATAATCCAACTATTTAAATCCATGATGCCTCCTGTTTATTTTTTATTGGTAAGATATATGCCGATGACAAAACTGATAGCACCTGCAATGTAGAAAGTCATGACTCTATCCGTATCTGCCCCGGTGACAGCTGCTGTGAGTTGTGATCCGACTGAACCCGATAGTTGATAGCCCCAGATTGCCAGGCCAATTCCTAAAACTACCAGGCTGGCCCCAATAATTTTCATTGGTGTTGCTAAACCCTTTGCCATGTTGAACTCCTTTTGCTAAATGAGATAAAATATTTTTGGTATGACAGCTACCCATTCAAGTTCGGCAACGATGCGATTCACCGTCCGCTGCAATCGGTAGTTATTATTTAAACTTCGCCGATGCGTCACTGAGAGCAGACTTAATCGAAGCCCATGCGGTATCCACATCCGCTTTGACAGACTCCCACGCGTCTTCACTGGCATCCGCGATTTTTGCAAGCTTGGTCTTGCCCTCCTGCATCTTGTCCTTCAGAGTTTTGATCTGCTTGTTAAGCTCTAGTTGTGCATCGACGCTTGATCTGGAAGCTTTTGCCTTAAGCTTATCTACATCTGCTTTCCATCCGTCCAACTGAGCCTGATGCTTCTGCTGATACAATTCCTTCTTGTTCATTGCTTTCTCCTATTTAAGGCATCGCCCAATACTTGTCATCGAAATAGAATTCTTCAACATTACCAATTGCTCAATCGGTATGCACGACACGAACAGGTCAATATTTATTAAATTTCAACAGTAGATTTTATCTTTTCTATGTTGTTCGACATTCCTAAGCATTCGACATCGTTAATGTAGATGCATCCATATGGGGTGGCAATGGACCCGCAGGTTCAATTAGGGTCTATGGAGGGTCTAGCAGGATAGCGGTACTAAAGTGGGACAGGCAACCCATACTTGTTTCAAAACTAAGAGCCAGATAATGTCGGCTGTACGATTTCAGAAGATTTGGGACACATTATGCTAAAAGTTTAGAGACATAATCGGGTTTCCCCGGTCATTTTTCAAGCACATCACCGGACAAACTTCCTGACATCAGAATAATTATAGAGGCACCAAAAAAAGGCCAGCACCCTTCGGCCAGTCTTCGTCGTATATACTACTCCTGGCAGGGAAACGTCTTCGCATTGCTTCGCCGATCAAGAATCCCTGGCCTTTTAAGTTATATACGTGTTGGGGCGTAGCTCGACTTGTCGCGGCGTAGCTGAAAGCGCAGATAGAAAAGCGAAGACCAAAGGGTTTGCGGGGTTGCAGTGACTAAAAAATGACTATTTTGAAATAGTCTCATAATTCGAGGTTATTTTGCTCTATGATTAGATTTCGTCGATGTTTACTGTAGTTACACTATCTTCACAACACTCGAACTGCGGTCCACCCTCACACTCAAGCATCCAACTCATTGGAATTATATGTGATCATGTTACATTTTCCTGACTCAGATTTTTTAGCCAGGATAAAATGGATTGAAAGCGATTTTTTCACACTTGCTCAGGTAAACTTTGCTCTGAACAGCACATGAGAGGACATTAGCATTTTGAATGACACATCCACACCTCAGAGAAACCATCTTCTTCGAAAAATCATAGCGTTGATACTGGGCTTCGGTCCTGGAATATTCGCAATCGGATACACCATTGGAACAGGTAGCGTAACGTCTATGATCGTCGCTGGAAGTACATACAATATGCAACTATTATGGGTTCTCATGCTCAGCTGCTTCTTCTCCGGGATTCTCATTTATAGTTATGGCAACTATTCACTGGTAACAGGCGAGACGGCTCTTTTTAGTTTTCGAAAGCACATCCCTTTTGGTAATGCAATGGCACTCCTGATCATTGTCGGCGTCTCGTTTGGTCAATGGAACTCACTAACCGGTATTCTAAGTATCTCTTCAAATATCATATATGAGATCCTAGCGCTCTATTTTCCCGTGTTTCAAGGCTATCATTATATTTCAGTATTGCTGATCGCTTTGGTCATCATGGGTACTATGTATGCTTTGCTCATGGTTGGGAATTACAGTTTTTTTGAAAAGATACTGATCATTTTCGTGTCCATCATGGGACTATCCTTTCTCATCTCTTTATTCCTGGTCTACCCCCTTCCCAGGGATGTGATCCAGGGTCTTCTGCCATCAATCCCTGAGGTTGAAGGTGGTAGGATGCTTGTAGCTGCCTTTGTTGGTACTACCATGGCTGCAGCCACATTTCTATCCCGACCACTCTTCATCAAGGGCAAGGGCTGGACTCTCAAAGACAGAAAGCAGCAGAGAAATGACGCGATTGCTGCTGCAGTTTTAGTTTTCATTATAAGCGGTGCTATCATGGCTGTTGCCAGCGGTGCCCTCTTTCACAAGGGTCTTGTCGTCACAAAGGTGATTGACATGGGGAAAACCCTTGAACCCATCTCAGGGAAATTCGCCTTATCACTTTTCTTTTTTGGGACTATTAGTGCTGGTTTGTCATCGATTTTCCCATGCTTAATGATCGCACCTCTGCTCATCGCCGATTATCAATCAGGAGAGCTCGATGTGAATTCCAAGCAATTCCGAATCATTACAGCTTGTGCATCGGTGTTCGCCATGCTAATACCCGTGTTTGGTGTAAATCCCATCAAGGCTCAACTCCTCACCCAGGTGTTTAATGTATTTGTATTACCATTGGTGATCATTGGGATAGCTATACTCATTAACAAGAAATCACTCATGCATCAATACAAGAGTACTATTTGGTTAAATCTGGGTCTTGGCTTAGCTCTCTTTTTCTCATTGATGATCTCATACAATGGTGTATTGGCAATCATAACTTATTACTCGTAAGCATGCGAGGAGGTGCCTAATGTCGGATTCTCATGAGGTAACTCGAAGGGAGTTTTTAAAACTCACAAGCATGGCTGCTGTTGGAGCATCGCCGCTAGTTGGGCTAGCAAAACCACTTTTTTCTCCAGAGTCAAAAGCTGGTGCAAAATTAACAGTCTATCTTTTTTCAAAACATCTTGAATTTCTTGATTACCAGGCCATGAGTGAGGCTGCCAAAGAAATGGGGTTTGATGGCATTGATCTCACCGTGAGACCTAAAGGACATGTGTTGCCAGAGAGAGTAGCAGATGATTTTCCAAGAGCTACTGAGGCAATGCGGTCGTTTGGACTTCGAACAGAGATGTTTACTTCAAACGTGCTGGACGCCAGGAACGAGACTGATCAAGGCGTTCTTCAGGCGGCAAGTCATTTGGGGTATAAATATTATCGAACAGGGTGGTTCAAGTATGAGAAGGGTGCTGATATTCTAGAAAGCCTGGATTTATATCGAAGTAAACTGAGAGGAATAGCCAAGTTAAATGAGAAGCTTGGATTAAGTGGCTCCTATCAAAATCATTCTGGTCACTATTTTGGCGCATCAATCTGGGATTTGGATCAAGCCTTGGATGGATTGTCTCCCAAATATATGGGCTGTCAATATGACATCATGCATGCAACCGTCGAAGGCGGGAAAAACTGGGAGATTGACTTCAATCTCATCAGGGATCATGTCAATACACTTGTTGTGAAGGATTTTCTGTGGAGCAAGGTCGAGGGAACGTGGAAACCTCTTCACATACCCATGGGTGAGGGAATGGTGGATTTTAAACGATATTTCAGTCTTTTAAAGGAATACAATATCAATGTCCCGCTCTCACTACACTGTGAACATGACCTGGACGGTGCTGAGAAGGGTGGTAAACCCACTATCACAACCAAAGAAGTATTTAGAAGGATTAAGAAGGATCTGATTTTTTTACGAAGAAGCTGGGATGCTGCTTAATTCCATATTTTAAGTTTGGAAGAGTTGCCAAACACCTCGAATTCCCATAGAGGTGGTCACAATGGAAAAGAGTAGAATGACTGTGAGGATCAGATTGTAGGCCATAGTATTCCTATACTTTCCCATCAAATCTTTTCGATTCCCAAGATGTAAGTCTTCAGAACATTTGGGACACATTTAGCTAAAAGTTAAAAGACACTTTCGAGTTGTCCAGTGCATTGTACGAAAATCCAGAATAGCACGATACTCATCGGCAACATCTGAAAAAGTATCATAGAACCATCCCCGTTCTGTAATATATCCAATCCACCCAAATCAGGTCACCAAAAAGGGACCATTCGAACGAAAAACCTGTGAATTCAGACAATATTGGATAGATCAGGGCGGCGAGGCATCTGCGTCATATCTACTTATTTATCATGTAGATACGATGCTCTGTCGCAATGACATCCTCTTTGAATTGGATACGGACAGAAATTAGAAATCCCTGGCCTTTTAAGCTATATAAGACTTTGCAGGGTGTCGGTCACCAAAAAGTCACCATTTTGAAAAAAATAGCACCCAGACTTTCCTTGACGCAAATATTCGGTGTTTGGGGGTCGCTGGATTCACTTTCCTATTCGTATTTCAACGAATCCACAGGGTTTGCTAGAGAAGCTCTAGCTGCTTGATAACTTACCGTAATCAAGGCAATGAAAAGAGCCATGACTCCAGCGATCAAAAAAGGAACGGGTCCAAGTTCTATGCGATACGCAAATCCCTGGAGGTATTTAGACAAACCATAATGGGCTAATGGGAAGGCTATGGCACAAGATATAATCACCCATTTTGTAAACTGGGATGTAAGTAAGTAAATAAGGTGACCCATGGAAGCCCCGAGAACCTTACGGATACCAATCTCCTTCTTACGTTGTTCCGCTGCATATGATGCCAGCCCATACAGTCCTAGATAGGCAATGATAACTGCTAAGATCGCCAGATACTTAATAAGTTGTCCAATTGCCTTGTCTGCTCGGTAAAGCATTTCATAATCCTGAGCCAGGAAGTCGAACTCAAATGGTATTCCAGGGTAGACCCGATCCCATGCCTTTGCAACCACAGCCAGGGATTGAGTCGCTTCTGCGGGAGCCAGCCTAATCAATACATAGCTATACCACTCTGGAGCAATAAAGATTGCCAATGGTTCAATTTTCTGGCGCATTGATTTAAAGTGAAAATCCTTCATAACACCAACGACTGGACCTTTAATGCCAACAAAATGTAAGGTCTTGTTTACAACAGGTTCTTCGCCCATAATTTTAGCAAACTCTTCATTTATCATAAATGCCCCGCCACCCTCATCATTAGTGGCGTCTGAGCCAAAATCCCTCGAGAAGGAACGACCGTCATGCATTTGAATTTTCATTGTTTCTACATAATCATAGTCAATCGCACTCAGGAATACCGGAAGCTTCTGATTTGGATCTTTACCATCCCAATCTACACCATCAGAACTACCGCGAATATTTGTGGGGAGATTTGACGAGGCAGTAATACCTAATATCTGTGATGATTGTAAAAGCTCTTTCCTCAAAGCCTCGTAACTGTTTCTCTTGTCACCATTAATACTAACAGATATGATATTTTCTTTATCATACCCAAGGTCCTTTGATCTTGAATAATTCAATTGCTGATGAATAATCATCGTAGCAATAATCAAGCTTATTGATAAGGTGAACTGTAGGATAACTAAAGCTTTTCTAAAGGCTTGACTGCTGCCCTGTGTCGTTCCTCCCTTGAGCACATCGACCGGTCGATAGGATGAGAGAAATAAGGCAGGGTAACTACCGGCAAACAATCCAGTAATTAATGTGATTCCAATTAAACCCAGGATAAAATCTGTCTGGAATAAAACAGAAGCTGAAAGCAGTTTTCCTGAAATACTATTTAAAATGGGTAAGAGAAAATAAATAAAGCCCAGGGAAAGAATGGCAGCAAAACATGTCAGTAATATTGATTCTCCCAGGAACTGGAAAATCAGATTTTTTCTGTAGGCACCCACCACCTTGCGGATTCCGATTTCTCTGGCTCGATTGGCTGATCGGGCGGTTGAAAGATTCATAAAATTAATACCGGCAATCAGTAGTACAAATCCAGCAATCAGTGAGAACATATAGAGTTTGGCTACCTCTTGTCCATGGTCATCGAATCCCCAATATTCATACAAATGGACTCGGGTCAGGAGATTTGCCATATATTTTGTTTTGTTTTCATCATCCTGGTGATTGTTAACTACCTCGGTCAACTTGCGGTTAACTTCAGCAAGATCGGCAGTGTTGTGCAGGAGGGCATAGCTTCTGACTAAATTATTACTCCAGCCTTCATCGTACTCACCTAAATCTTTTGCAAAGTCAATGGAAACCAGAATGACTGGCTTAATGCTACTATTACGTGGAGCCCTTTCAATGACACCTGTAACTGTTAAACTAAATTGAGTGTCCACAGTCAGCACTTCACCCATGGGATCTTTTTGACCAAAATACTTAAGTGCTGTACCTTCATCAATAACTACGGAAAAGGGATCGAGCAAGACTGAGTTTTGCTCACCTTGAAGTAAGTTAAAATCAAACATGGTAAAAAAATCGGGATCCACCGCCATCACATCACTTTCAATAAACGCCTGCTCCTCATACCTGAACGATCTGCCCTTGATAAAGGCTGTGCGGGTGGCATTGATAACTTCAGGGACCTCTTCTTTCCATGCGGGAACACATGGCCAGGACGTTATATTGAGATGATAAGTTCGATTATCATATACCACATCCTGTTCAATTTGGTAGAGATTTTCCGAATTCGAATGAAACTCATCAAAACTCAACTCATCCTGTACCCAAAGCATAATCAGCAGTGCACAGGCAAGTCCCATTGCCAAACCAAAAATATTTATAAATGAGTACACCTTGTAGCGCCAGAGATGTCGAAGCGTTATTTTGAGATAGCTTACAATCATTTCTAAAGTCCCCACTATTATAAGTCATTTAATACAAAGCAAATCGATCTTAGCTGCCGAATCAATCAATTGTGACGTGCTCAAGCGTTGTGTGCTATCGGTTTCCCGGCCGGTCTTCCTTCAATGCGTGTGCCAAAGATGAACTACCCTTCTCTAGCAAGGGTTTGCTCTGATGCATACTGAAACTTAGGGTGCAATTAAATATCGTAATGATATAGTCTCGGTTGGTATGATATAACTTAACGTATGGTATTGTTGTCTATTTTTCAATGGGTGTCTTAACGATTGGAAATTTTCAAAGCATTTGGGACTAATGTAAGTCAAAATTTAGAGATACTTTCGCGTTGTCCAGTTCATTATGCAAGCTGTGATATGTGCCTCAGTTAATCTGCTTTATGTCGATCAAACTACCTGACACCTATTGTATTAATGCGTGGAATAAAACAAAAAGAGACCAGATAAACTGGTCTCAATTAAGTACTCCGGATTGGTCTTCCTCCTAAGGACTACGCCCCAACAGGTCTGCCTACGTCTTTCAGAAAACGGCAAGGCAGGCAGGGCTCCTTGAATAACGAATATCGAACCAGGAATGTAGAATGATGAAGTGTTGCCTTCGAAATTGGATATTCAGTATTCGATGTTCTGAATTTAAAAACCCTTCGACTGAAGGGTTTTTAAATTACTCCGGACAGGGCTCGAACCTGTGCCTGTGCGACGTAGTCCCGACAGGTTTGTCGGGACGAAGACGTAACCTACGGATTAGCAGTCTACGCACGCTGTGCTACGCCTGCCAGGGAAATCCCTGGCCTTTTCAGCTATATAAGGGTTTGGATGGTGTCGGTCACTAAAAAGGCTCCATTTTGAAAAAAGTTTATTTTTTGATATAGAAAGCCCCAGGCACTGACCGAGGCTCATCCAAAAGTCAATATCTGATGAAGTGCTAAACTACTTCAACAGTAACATCTTTTGTGTAGGGGTCTGCTGGGCAGAACTCAAACGATAGATATACAATCCGGCAGGAACGAGCTAACCCTGGGCATCGGCCCCATCCCAAATTGCTTCATGATAGCCTGCTGATTGGTAGCTATTTACTACTTCCCTCACTAAACGTCCATTCAGATCAACAACTCAATAACTCAAACCTGAATTATGCTCCAGGCTTTGGGACACACTCATCAAAATGGACTGTTTAATTTGGTTCCACTCGTGAACAGACGCACCAACATGTTTCTGATTGAGCTCAAATTCGAATCCCACATAGTGAGCTGCGTCGAACTGGGACCTCAGGAAGGTGGGCAAGCCGTCAGATACACCACGATAAGGCAGATTATGATGAATTTTCCAGCCTGAGAAGCCCCGTGACAGCTGGCGTCTCCAGATGTCTGCAAATTGTTTCTCCAGAGGACGGCGGGGATCAAAGAGCAGACCGATATCGCTGCTCCGGGTTCTCCCATTCAGCACCTGAGTAAAACTATGCACGGCGACATGAAACACCAGGTTCCCTGCCCGAATCCATTCCTGAACCTGTTGTTCGATGGGGTTTCTGTGGGCGAAATAACAGGTTCGCAGGATCTCCTGTTGCTGGATTTCCGGGATGTCGCGGGTGATCTCGGAAAACAGGGCCGTGTCCCCCATCGAACGGTTACAGTCCACCAGGAGCCGGGACGTTTCTGTAAAGTGAAATACTGCAGAGAATTCCTGCTGCAGATGCTGCGCCAGATCAAGAGCGCCGGCATCCCAGCCTCGATGAGACTGCAATACCTCCTGGTGATTTTCAAACAAGGACTGGTAGGGTTCGGGAATCTGGTGACCCCCATGCTCGCAGCTGATGATCATTTTAAGGGTCATGGGATAAATATCTCACCTTTGATCAGGCAGTCACAGAGCTTCCCGTAAACCTGGTGCAAATGCTCATGCCGCCAGTCACCATCCACCGCCTTCAGGATTCTTCGGGACAGGCAGCCCTGGGAAAAGATGGTATCCAATGATTTTTTCCACTGCTGTGTTTCCGGACTTTCCCAGTCCAATTGCTGCGCTAGGAATTCCCACAACTCTCTGGCCGTGGCAACTTTTCCGGGGAATCCGAAAATTTGCAGGTATTGAGAATCCAGGATGCTGGTCTGATCGACCTTGATGATCACATCTTCAAAGATGTTGGCCAGAGCATCAACGGACCATAACTGCTGCGCCTCATAGGTCAGATAATCTTCATGCACCAGCTTTTTCAGCACACCAATGATCAATGTCAGAATAGCCACATCCACCTGTGGTGTTTCCTGGATATCCAGAATTCGAATTTCGATGGCTCCCCGGTCAAAACGAGCAATGGCGCCTCGGGAATTCAACCATTCCTCCTGCAGGATGTTTTCCGGATCATGCGGCGCGATGTCACGATACAATTTTTGTAGCAGCTCCTGTTCATATTCCTGCGGACTAAAAACAGGCTCGGGTATCACACGACCGGCAATGGAAGGGATTCGTTTTGCATTCCAGCGATAGACCTCCAGACGCTGGTCCAAGGCGGGACAGGCAGCGCCTTCCAGGATGGGTGAGCTGGCAGTGAGCGCTGGCATGATAGGCATGAGCAAGCGAATAGCCGCATGCAGACGACCAAACTCCTGGGCATTCAAAAATGGAAGGTTGAGATGGGTGCTCTGAAGGTTTGACCATCCATGGCCCTGGCAACTGAAGATGCGGTTATAGGATTCATAAATCGGATTATACGTATGGGGCCAAAGCCGGGTTTCCTGAAGTGGATTCATCCACGGGTGGGCCGCTGTGGGCATCAGGCGAGCTCCCATTGAATCCAGCGTTTTGTGAAGTTGCTGAATTTGCTGGTGAGCCTTGGTATCCCAGCCCTGCAACGTTTTGGTGGGCTGGCTAGCTTTCAACTCGATCACATGCAAGGCCAGTTCATTGCACCATGAAAAGTCGCCCAGGTCGATCTCTTCAGTGATCTCACCAGCCAGTTGCTCAAGGATGCGGTCGCACACGGGCAGAATATTCAACGATTGCTGGTCCACGATCATATACTCCAGCTCGACCCCGAAACGTGAAAAAAGCGAATACGGCCAATTGGGCTTCATGCTCTAGCTCCACCTTGATTTGTTTTGTTCAACCCGCTGGACCATGCCTTCCATGATCTGCAGATAGAGTTGGTCCTTGAGAACTTGATCTTCTACACCGGCATCGATATTGGGATTATCATTCACTTCAATCACATAGACTTCGCTGCCCACCTGCTTGAGATCCACCCCATAGAGGCTGTCTCCAATCAAATTAGCAGCTTTAAGGGCGGTCTTGATCACCTTGGGAGGGGCCATTTCAACGGAAACCGTCTCGAAATTGCCCTCCTGAAGTTTGCCATCGCTATCTGTTTTGAGGATCTGCCAATGCTTTTTGGCCATGAAATACTTGCAGGCAAACAGGGGCTTCTGATTGAAGATCCCGATCCGCCAGTCAAAGTCCGTGGGCATAAACTCCTGGGCAATGACGAGTTCAGATTTTTCAAGCAAAGCCTTTGCTGTGCTCAGAAAGGATTCTTCCGTCTCTGCTTTGGAAACCCCCTGAGAAAAGGCACTGTCCGGCTGTTTCAGAATGCAGGGCAACTTGAGATGAGGGATGATATCGTGGAGGTTCTGCTTGTGGACCACCATGGTTTTAGGCGTCTTGACCTTGTGTCGCTTTAGCAGTTCTGCCAGATAAACCTTGTTGGTGCATTTCAGGATGGAGTCAGGATCGTCCACAACAACCAATCCTTCGGCCACCGCCTTGCGGGCAAATCTGAAGGTATGATGATGAACATTGGTGGTTTCACGAATAAACAATGCATCAAACTCTGCAATCCGTCCATAATCATCTTTTGTGATGAAATCACACTCCACCCGCAGGGATTCAGCCGCTTTCACAAAACGTTTAATTGCCCTCTCATTAGAGGGTGGGTGGGATTCCAGCGGATCATATAAAATGGCAAAGTGATAGCGTGTTGTTTGTTTTTTTCGAGTATGAAATCGTTTCCCACTGAAATAGGCTTTGGTGAATTCCACCACATCTGCCTTGTGATCATTGGGGATGTCCTGACTGGCAATAGAAGACACATTTTGGAGCAGCCACTTTCCCTGGGCAGTCTTGATGAAGTCTGCTTTCAAAAAGGGAACCTGGAACGACTTGAAGAGCTCACTGCAAAGTCGGTCGTAGCGCTTGGCAAAATTCTTCCCAAAATATATGGTGAGTCCAAATTCCCTTGATTTCAGAGGCTCCAGAGATTTCTGAATGAGATCATCCAAGTCTTCTGAAGCTAACCGAATCAGAGAAACCAGCTTCGTATCCTGAATTGTAGAAATATTGGGAACCGGCTTGTGTCCGCGCGCCTCAGCCAAAAGTGATACATAGTATCCCATGCTTTGGTAACGGTAGGATTTACACAGATTGAAGACCTTCAGCTTGGGCTGATCAACATACTCGGTACTGGTTAAATATGTCTTGGCTGCGACCACTGGAACATTGGGAATATCCAAACCCCACTTCTCAGGTTGCTCCACAACAATCAACGTGGACATGGTTTCTCCTTTTTTGTCTGTGGTTGAATGATAAGCAGGTTGGCATCATAGGTAAGTACACCTAAGAGAATTGAACTGACCAATCTTTCCATGGGCACTCGATAATAATGCTCTCCGGATACGGGGTTATTGGCAAAGGGGTCTGTAATTGAGACCTGGTTTCTGATCTTATGATAGCCCGATAAAATGACAAAGTGTCCTTCCGGGAAGCCCTGAATATCATCCTCACGTTCTTCCACGGGAACAATGCGCTTCATCTGATACAGATAGGTGGCACTGAGACCCGTAAGGATGGGAATATGATTGTTCACGTAGCCGTGGATAAGTTTTGGTGTCAAGTCCTTGAAGCGCAGTTCGCCACCCAGCCGTAAAAACTCCAGATAGAAGCGTGTGGCATACTGCAATTTGGGATGATCCTTTTCCTCAGCCTGGGCCTTCAGCTTTTGTGCTAAGTTAGTCTTTTTAGAGAACCAGGTGGGATCAAACAGCTCCAGGTTGTAGGTATAGATGCGCGCTTTATAGCCCCGCTTCAAGGCGTGGCAAGCCAGGATGACCGCCAAGGTCCCTCCCTCCTCCAGGGCATCAATATCCTGAATGACCTGCTCCAAGACCGTGGGGTCGTTATAATACGTGTAAATTGCGTGCAGACACGTTGGACCGCAGGTGGTGTCATCGGGTTGTGCTGCAATTTTTAATTCTTCAGGCAGGTTTAACAACTGAACCCCAGGTACCCGTTTTTATGCATTTTTTGTTCATGCCAGTTCTCCTCAGCTTATTAAAACGATTCTCATGCAAACTCCTATCAAACATTTTGATCCCAAAATATGAGTAAGATATGTCCCCTCATTCAGGCTGCAAGAAGAATGCAATCCGCTTTCATTTAAATCATATCGCCTAAAACGTTTGGAAGAAAGTTTGAGCATCAGGGCGAGGATTTTTTTATGGCATCAATGCTATTTAGGCATTCCTCAGGAAAGGTTACTGAAAACCACTTCATCCACGCCTTAAATCCAATCTGAAAGATGGAGTCAATAGCTCGACAATGTCTGGGAGGGATTGTATGCATTGTAATAATCTCATTTTTTGCAGCTGGGCTTTTTTTTGTATCCCCAGTTTTTCGCGTCGTTGTCTTACTCAGGCTAGCTCGTACCAGGAAGGCTTTGATATTCAGTCTGCTGTTATTCGGTGTCCATAAAGTGTCCATTTTATTCCACGAAACGACCCATTTTATCAGGATTGGATATAAAACTATAGACTGTGCACCAATAATAAAC
>JAIPGJ010000030.1 GCA_021736185.1 Fidelibacterota bacterium
AAATCAAGTTGTTTGTAGCTGAGTTTCTGATCACCACTAATCTTAAAACCTGACACGTCATAGTGAGGGGATGTCCCTGTCATGATCACAGACGCACCAGATTTTAACAGGTTTTCAACGATATTCTTGCCTATACCCCTTGTTCCCCCGGTGACAAGTGCAATTTGACCTTCCAGATTGTTCTCTATCAAATTTGTTCTCCCTTGCTTGTTAAGTGATGATTTTTGTGCCACATCAAGCTAATACTCATTCAAATCTATCTCAACGTGGCAGGATCACATCAATCAATACCAAGATCTCGGAGGAGGTTCTTCGCGGCATCCAGCTCCATTGTCTCACGGCAGGTTTCTGTATAAGTACTCAAATGAGGTGTCATCAGGACAGCCTCATTTTGTATCAACTCACCAACGTAAGGTTCTTCCCAGAAGGCATCCAGCCAGACCCCGGCAACTCGCTTGTTTTCCAGATTGCTGATCAGGGATTGCTCATTAATTAAATTTCCACGCGCCGAATTCAGAATATAGACACCGGGTTTCATTTGTTCGAACTCAGTCTCTCCAATAATTTCTGCTTCCCCCCCTGTGTGTATTGAAATCACATCTGCCATTTGCAGACCCGCTTCAAATGAAACTTTTGTGCAGTATTCTGGTAAGGCCACATCTAAAGGGTCATAAACAATAATATTAGCTTCGAAAACGGAAATCATTTCCGCTACTTTGGCCCCAATCCTCCCGAATCCCAGGATAAGGACAGTTTTTCCATATAAACTCTGATGAACTTCCTTCGGCCACTCTCCACGGTGCATTTTCGCGTTGATATCAGGGAAATTGCGCAATAATGAAAGCAATGCAGTAAGGGTCATTTCTGCAACTGCGAATGTTGGTCCCTCAGGAGTATTGCTGACCTTAATACCCAATTCGGCGGCTGCCGTAAAATCAACATTGGCAGTGCCGACACCTACACGTGCCACGGCTTTTAGCTGTGATGCAGAGGAAAGCACATTCCTGTTTAATGGCTCAAGACCGGCAAGCAGGCCATCCACATCTTTCAGATGTTCAATAATTTCAGGTTCAGTCAGTCTGCGACCATACGGATTTTCAATGATTTCAATACTTTTATCCTTTAAGAGATTAAGCGCAAGAACGGACTTGCTTCCAAAAGCTGATGTTGATATGGCAACTTTCATTTTTTTCCTTTTTAATTGGTGCCATTGAGTCGTGCAAAGACTCTCACAGATGCACCTTCGACACTTTCCACACTAATAGGAGCAATAATAACTCCAACATTACTGGGTTCATTTATCGCTATAAAAGCCTGAATTCTGATAAATATCTTCAACTAACCTGAGTACTTTAAGTCCATCCTGACTTGAGCCATTCTTTATTTTTTTTGAGTTATCAATCGCGCTTACAAATTCTTCTATCTCAAATTTCCAGGAGTTATCGATTTCAAACCAGGTCACTGTTTCCTTGGGTTTCCCCATGGCGAAGGTAATATCTTCGAATTCACGCATGCCTACGATTAACTTTTCAGGTGCATATGAATGGGTTGCACTGAGTAAGCCGTCTAGATTGATATAGCCCTCTTCAAAGGTCATCTCAAGTAAAAACTTATGACGCCATTGTGTTGCTGAGGAATGCAGCATCGCGGTGATTTCATCATCAGACTGCATGATAATAAATGCATTATCCTCGGCCTTGATATCCCAATAGCGGGTGGTAACAAAACTATTGATATGTTTGAATTCTCTACCTGAGAAATAAAGCATTAAATCCAACATGTGAATTCCCTGGTCAATCAGAATTCCACCACCAGAAATCTTGCGATAATTTCTCCAATTTTTGTGATAGTCAATTGAACCGGCTTTTCCATAAACCCCGCGCATCCACAACAATTTACCCATCTTACCAGAATCGATTATTTTTTTAGCTTCCATCACAGAATAGTGAAATCGATGATTAAACCCATATTTCAGGATCAATCCAGATTTTTTTTCTGCCGCCATGACTGCCTGCAGCGCTTCAGTGGTTTTAGCGGGCGGCTTTTCACAAAATACATGTTTACCCGCTTCCAGTGCCGTAATTGTAAAGTCGGCCAAAACATCATTATAAGCGCAGATAAAGACAGCCTCAATATCATGTTTTAACAGAGCCTCGAAACTATTGCAGAAAGACACATGCTCCGGGAGATCATCAGGCTTTTTCAAATCATATACGGCTACCAGTTCAGTATTTTTATTTGCATATATCTCTTTAGCTCGGATTCGACCAATTTTTCCGAAGCCTGCAATACCAATTTTAATCATGTTGTGATCCAATAACTTCAATATAATAAGTGTATATAATGTGATCTAAAATCATATGAAGATCTTCAACAAGTCCATATTCATGGTTGTCAACATCTACATGAAAATTAATGTCAGACATTTCTTTTAATTTGCCACCATGAAAACCGGTTAGACCAATGATTGTTGACCCCATTTGCTTTGCATACTCCACTGCCTTCACAATATTAGGAGAGTTGCCGCTGCATGAAATTGCAATAATTACATCATCCTTGTTAAGTTGACCCTCAAGCTGAATGCTAAAAATACTGTCGTAACCTAAATCATTGGCTGCAGCAGTTAAAACGGGAGTGTTATCACCAAGACTTAAGATGTTAAAATTGCGAATTTTACGTCGCCTGAGACCAACACCGAAATCATTCATCATGTGACTGGCAGTGGCAGAACTGCCTCCATTACCGATCACATATATCTTCGACTTTGCTGGGATCGTTTTTTCCATAGCAGCAATTATCTCATCCAACACTGAATCGTCGATATTTTCAATCAAGTTGATTAATCTGCTCTTATAACTCTTGAAGTAGCGCGAGTTGCTCATGCTATTTGATCCTTATTGTTATTCCATCAAAAAGGAATAATACATCTATTTCGTTTATTCATTTCTATCAAAATCAGCGTTTACTCTACACACACTATTTAATCTATATTTAACAACGCCCTAGAATTTAGTTCCCAGTTTGCATATCAAAATGACTCTATTTAGATTTCTTTCCTCTTCCCGATGACTTGATTGGTGTTTGTAATCCTCTGATAAATCCGCTGAAAGAATACCAGATACCTGATGGACTGTAGTTACCTTTTAACCATTCTTTGATAGCGATGGCAATAATATAGAGACTTACCATGGGAAGAAAGCGTTTAAGCCCATGCTTCCTGAAAAAGTAAACACTATTATGAGCTCTATATTGCATTGCTTTAGAAGGATTTGACTGTCGTAAACCACCAGTAGGGATTCTTAAATGGAGCATAGAAGGTCTGGGATCATACATAACCTGGTAACCTATGCTTCGAATAGAGTAGCCAAAGTCACTATCCTCCATAACAGCAGTGCCAATATAGTTCGTATCAAATCCACCAATTTCCCTATAAGCTGAAGTGCGTACTCCAAAGTTGCCTCCTGGAGCCCATTCACACAAACCAGATTGATCTGTATCAAAATTCTTAAGGGTTTTTCCATACTTGGTCACAAAACCACCCACCAGATGAGCCCGCTCACGAAATATGGTTGATCCTTCCTCAATGACTCGGCCGGCAACCAGAGCAATTTTTGGTTCTACTGATTTAAAAATGATTTCATAGGCATGGACAAGATTCTCATCGGGTATGCAATCATCGTCTAAAAAGATTGCATATTCAGTATCTATGTTGGCAATTCCTATGTTTCTTGCATTTGGCAAACTGGGCATTTCAACATGCAAGTAATTGTATGCATACGATTTGCTGCTAAAATCCCTGAGTTCAGGTAATACTGTATCAGACTGATCTACCACAATGACTTTAAATGCCTTGGTGGATTGATTCTGGAGTGCCTGTAATGTATTTACAGCTATCTCTCCCCGGTTGTAGGTGGGTATGATCACTGTGAATTGCATTTACCCAATTCCTATGGCTTGCATGACATTTGCCTTAGTGTGTGGCTTCCGGGAAGGAGTTTCCCTGGCTGCTGCTAGGCTTTAGCTTCACTAGCTGTGCGGATTTATATAGAAAAAAAAGAATCTGTCCGGGAACCAGCACAGGCCATTGATACCATTTGACAAATTTGCTATAAAGTCGGAACAAACCTGCCAATTTTCGCCTCATTTTCTTCAGGGAAAATTCACCCCCAACCGACGCAGATACCTTGTGAAATATTTTACTCTCAGGTACGAAAAGTAAATCGTAACCCGCTGCACGCGTACGCAGGGAAAGATCTACATCTTCACCGTACATGTTAAAGGAGGGATCAAACCCTCCTAATTGAGTGAGCAACACAGTTGGCATCATTAGACAACAACCAGTCACATAATCTGTCTTCTGTAGAGACAAGTCAAGGCTGGCAATATTTTTTCTTATATGTCGATGTTCCACCACTCCGGTCCACAGATTGACCACTCCCCCAGCATACCATATGAGATCTGGCTCAGCAGCATAACACATTAAGGGTGCGACCATGCCTACCTGTGGTGATGATTCAAAGCCTTCAAGCAGCGGTTCCAGAAAATCTGGTTCTACAGTAGTATCATTGTTCAAAAACATCACATAATCAAAATCCAGCTCCTGAGCCCAATGCAAACCTGCATTGTTGCCCCCCCCATAAAAAAGGTTGGATTCGAGTTCGATCATTTTCACATCCCTGTGCGCTGATTCAATTAAGCGAACCGAGTCATCCGTGGATCCATTATCAATAACTACAATTTCAGCATCTGGATAGGTGATTCCCTTAAGCGATTGTACACAATCTATGGTATCGTTGGCGCCATTCCAATTTAGCACCAAAATGCAGATTCTAGGACTATGCACGTTGAAGATCCTGTATTAAACGGGAACAGAAACTGTGCGTGGAATATTGAGACTTGGTCGCCTGGATATTGGCCGTCATTCGCTCCTGATCTTCTTCCATAAAGAATCTCAGGATGGCCTGTCCGAGGGCTTCAGGATTCTCTGGCTCCACAAGATAGCCGGTCTCTCCCTCAATGATGTACTCACCCAAGCCGCCAACATTTGTGGCGATTACCGGTCGATCCATTTGCAGGGCAATCCCAACAATACCACTCTGCGTTGCTGTACGATAAGGTAAAACCAGGACATCTGCCGCAGCGAAATACAGGGGTAATTCACTATCCGAGATGAATTCATTTCTAAATATGGTGTAGGATGAAATGCCTTCGGATTTAATAAGATCAACATATTTTTGTGAGTCTTCGTATGCTTCGCCCAGAATAAGCGCCGTATAATCATCCAACTCGTGCTTGATGCTCCCCAATCCTCTGATAAGGATATCAAGACCTTTATATGGGCGAATTAATCCGAAGTAGAGCACAATGGGATGATCAGGTAAGTTCAAGCTTGCTCTCGCTTCAGCCTTGCTTTGCTGGGCATGATAAATTTCATATAGAGGATGAAACAGTGTCGAGGTGCTGAGACCCGGTCGCAGAGCCTGGACATCGGCACTGACTGACTTGGACATAGTAATAATATGGTCAGCCCTGGAAAGAATTCTGCGAGCCATCCAGGAGTCGATAATTGATTCTTCATGGGGAAGCAGATTGTCTACAAGGACGGCAACTTTTATGGAGCTACGGCGTAATTTTTTGGCCATGTATGCTATAAGTGGCGCAAAGAAGGGATTCCAATATCGAAATATTACCCATTCGGAGCGAAATGCCTTTATTTGATTAACGGCCTGTAGCCAGGTCCAGGGATTAAGTGAATCAATTGTACGTTTTGACTGAAAATCTGAGGCAAGATCACCAACCTTATACTCCGTTTTTCCTGGAAAAAGAAATGCTGGATATTGGCGTTTGTAGTTGATGAATTGAACCTGGTGTTCTTTGCTCAGTTCTTCAAAAAGTAACGCACTCAGGTCTGAAATGCCCCCGCGGTACGGTGGACCCACACTGATTAGAGAAAGTCGCACGAAAAATCAGGATCAGTCATCATCACGGATGACAGGATTCTCCCGATGGAGTGAACTGGTTATCAATTCACCCAGCAGTCCCATTGAAATAAATTGACCGCCGATGATGGAGAGTAACATTCCGATGTAGAAAATCGGACGACCCCCTATCCATTGGCCGGTTCCAAAGAAATACTGCCGAAACCACTGGATACTAAGGAATGCAAGGATTCCCATTCCAATAACAAGCAAGGCCATCCCTGCCAAGCCAAAGAAGTGCATGGGCTTCCTCATATACTTGCCTAGAAACATCACTGTAAATAAATCCAGATAACCCGTGAAAAGTCGCTTCAAGCCGTATTTGGATTCGCCATACTTTCGGGCTCGGTGTTCCACAACCTTTTCCGTACAGGAAAAGCCCTTTTGTTTAGCCAGCACGGGGATGTAGCGATGCATCTCCCCATAGAGCTCAAGATTTTTAACCACTTTACGGGTATATGCCTTTAAACCACAATTAAAATCATGAATGTGGATCCCTGAGAGGCTGGAAACGGTAAAATTATAAAGTTTGGATGGCCATCTTTTCCCAATGGGATCGTGTCTCACTTTTTTCCAGCCCGAAACCATATCCCAACCAGAATCAAGAACTGCAATGAGATCCAGGATCTCCTTGGGATCATCCTGAAGATCTGCATCCATGGTGATCACATAATCACCCTCACAGCGCTGAAATCCTGTATTCAGAGCAGTTGCCTTGCCATGATTCCGTTGAAAACCGATGGCTTTGACTCTAGGGTCCTGGCTGCCAAGTTCGTGCATGATATGCAGTGATTTATCCTGACTGCCGTCATCAATAAACAAGATCTCAAAATCATAAGCTGATGGCTCAAGGGCTGCTCTGATTTGAGCATATAGTTCATGGAGCGATTCTTCTTCATTGTATACTGGAATGACCAGGCTGATTAAACTCAAGATGATATCCTCTTGCTCTTCATTTCTTTTTTTATCACACAAAATTTATAATGTATTTCTCCAGGCAAAATCATTTCAGCTTGTCTGCTCTCATGAAGTAGATATAGGCCTCATTTGACTTTCCAAGATACTCTAAAACATCTCCCATATGCATTAAAACCTCTGGATTATCGGGATTGATACTGAGGGAGCGGTCAATAAATTCTCTGGCAAGTTGCACGTGACCCAGCTTGAAATATATCCAGCCCGCAGTATCCAGATAGGGAGCATGATCCGGATTTATCTGAAGAGCTCTTTCAACAAATTCTGCCGCATGACGCAAGGTGTCCTCTCCCACATCCCCTTCTGAGATTAAATACGCATAATTATTGAGGGCGAGATCATCTTCGGGATTAATTTCGATAAGCTGGAGATAAGTTTTCAGTACTTCCTCACGATGCCCGAAAAGTTCAAGTGTATTGGCAATCAAGTGGAGCGTTTGCTGGTCATTTGGCCGCAGTTCCAAAGCAGCTCTCTGGGCATCCAGAGCAGCTTGGTAATTGACCGAATCAGGTTCCTCAACAGCAATATCATGAAGGATACTTCCCAAAAGTCTATGCAAAAAGAAATCCTCTGGAAAAGCGGGCAAATAATTCTCAAGAATTTCACGAGCTTGTTGGATATCATCCACATCCAGATAGGTCCAAACTAACATGGATACAGCATTCGATAATTCAGGGGATATTTCCAATATTTCATTAAGGAGGGAACGGGCCGTGGGGGACTCACCAGCATCAATCAATAATTGGCTGAGTTTTAACTTTAGTTCCAGGGCATCTGGATATTCTTTGACCACATCAGTGAGATAATCTACTGCGGCCATTTCACCATGCATCACCTTCACCAGATCCGTTTTCATGCTTTGAAGATCCATGGAGTATGGTGCAACCTCAATCAACGAATCCATGAGGGCTTCAGCTTCGAAAAACCGATTCATTCCAAGAAACAATCTTATCTGTCGGCCTACCAGATCTGTGTTCGTCGGCATCCGTCTGATCAGCTTGCCATACAATTCGGTAATTTTTTCATAATCGTTGGCAGCGAGGTAAATGGACTCTGCTCGATGCAACGCTCCCACACGATCCGTATCCAATTCCCAGAGACGGATTAAAAATTCAGCTTCCTTCAAGGTATCACCAAGAACATGATAAATCTGGGCTGACTGAAGAATGGCGTAATCGTTGTTATAATCAATATCGATGACACGCTCAAAAAAGCTGAGTGCTTGCAGGTGCTCTTGATTGAACTGAGATATCTCGCCCAGCAGTTCCAGGGCATCAATATTTCTCGGATCGTATTTAATCACATTGAGCAGAGAAGTCATGGCCAAATCTTTCTCTTGATCCTGAAGATATAACTTGGCCAATGAAAAATGGATATCAACTGCTTCTGGATCATAACTGAGGGCTCTTTTGTAAGCCGATATAGCCTCGTCATATTTACCAGCAGCTTCAAGATCCATCCCATCCATGAAAGCATCAATGGCGCGAGTATCATAGGTCTTCAAGGAATCAGCCCCAGAGAGGGATGAGACCAGAGTGAAGATGACTATCGCGGCTATTCTGCCCATGGTTCTTTTCCACATATTTCTAAAGGCTTTCAACTCCCGTAGGCGGAGATGGTTCAAGAGGAAGGGGTTTCCCATAGAACTTTAATATGAGGTAGAGGACGGAAATACTTAAGACATAAAATAGGACACCGCTTAAATAGCTGGCATTGGATATCAACCCGATGGGCAGGAAGCCAAATAAAATAGCAACTCCACCCACTACCATGGCATAGGGAAGTTGAGTTTGGACATGATCAACATTATCGGCCCCGCTTGCCAGAGAAGAAAGAATTGTTGTATCTGAAATAGGTGAACAATGATCACCAAAAGTTGCTCCACTAATAATGGCTGAGAACGTTGCCCAGAACATCACGTTGTGGACATCCCCGGTGAGTTGAACCGAGAGGGGTACGATAAGGGGAATTAAAATGGACATGGTGCCATAGGATGTGCCAGTGGCAAAACTGACCAGGGCAGCAATAATAAATGTCAGCGTGGGTAACAATCCGGGAGAAATCCAATCGCGAGTATAATGAACAATAAAATCTGCCGTGTGGATATCGGTACAGACCCTTCCCAGACCCCAGGCCAGGATAAGAATGATCACGGCCAGAAACATGGTCCTGGCACCTTCAAACCAGCTCTCCAGGGCAGCTTTCAAGGTGAGGAGTTTTTGCCCCATAGCCATGACGATGGCAATGACTGTAGCAATATAACTCCCCCATAACAAGGCCTGACTGGAATTGGTGTTGTCCATGATAATAAGGATTTTTTGCATCAAACTTTGGTTCTCAGGGAATACATCGGGCATACCTGTAATAACCATGCCTGCCATGGTCATAAAAATGACCATGAGTATGGGTATCACGGCATTATACCAGCGATGAGGGATCCCCTCGGGTTTAGCATTGCGCATCATGGAATCATCTGATAGAGGTTTCGCTCCGGGACGTAAAACTTCACCCGTGAGGATGGCTCGCTTTTCAGCCTCGTACATGGGGCCAAATTCCCGTTTCATCAGCGCGTTCATAAAAACGAATATGATGGCTAAGATGGCATAATAACTAAATGGAATTGCTACCAGGAAGATGAGATAGGCATTGGTGTGAATATTTAAAATATGCAACTGGCCGTCCAGTAGGGACATGGCAAATACGATCCAGGTACTGATAATGCCAACGCTGGCAACTGGTGCCGCGGTGGAGTCAACGATATAGCTAAGTTTTTCACGACTGATATGAAGCTTATCAGTGAAGGGCCTCATGGTATTTCCAACGAGAAGACTATTGGCATAGTCATCAAAAAAAATGAATAGCCCCATTGCTGCCGTGGCAACCTGCCCGCGAACCCGGGTTTTGGCAAATTTGGCTGCAATGGATACGATACCTGCCAGTCCCCCATTTCGCTGTACAATCCCAATAAGCCCACCAAAACCAAAGGTAAAGAGCAGGATGGTTGCATGACCGGAATCTGCAATCGTTTCAACAATATAACCATCCAGCGACTTGAGAAAGCCGGTAAACGGGTTATAGCTCAACATCAATGTCACCCCCACCCAGATGCCGGCAAATAGCGAAATCAGCATTTCTTTGGTAACTAAAGCCAGGACTATGGCCAGGAGAGGTGGTAATAGGCTCAGCCACCCAGGAATGGAGGACACATTCATGCTCACCAGTGTACCTGCATTCCCGGTGTATTCCAAGATGGCATTTCCTTTAATTGTTGCCGTGGTACTCCCTGCTGGGCTTATGATACTGAATGGACCCGCAGAAAGACCTTTGATCATCACTGGATTTTCTGGTGAGGCCTGAGTGAAATCATCCCAATTCATTTCAAAGGGTACATTGGATAAAATGATAGGAGGCAGATTTATGTTTTGCGCAAATGCAGGTTTTACGGTACTCAGAAGAACACCAGCAGCGATTAACAGCAAGCTTATATTTTTCAGGCGCGTGATTTGGGCACCATTCCTTTCTCGTATTTAACGACCTGATCTCCACCACGACGTTTGGCCGTATACATCGCAGCATCCGCTGACTGTATGAGTTCCTGCATGGTCTCTCCATCTCTGGGGAATTCAGAAAGGCCAATACTGACTCGATTTTGAATACTTATTTCATTCATCTCAAAGTGATGATCACGAACCGCAGCACAAATTCGCTTGGCACTTGCCATACAGGCTGCTGCATCAGCGTTTACCATAATAACAACAAACTCCTCCCCGCCATATCGACCGGGGATATCACTGGTACGAATGGAGTCCCGAATGATCTGGGATATTTCTCTGAGTACAAAATCACCTGTGAGATGGCCGTAGGTGTCATTGACTAATTTGAATTTATCCAGATCAAGAAATAGAACCACCAGGGAGTTCTGATATCGACCGGCACGAGCCAACTCCTCCTCAAATCGCTGCTTCAAGGCCCGAAGATTATAAAGATGAGTGAGGGTGTCGATAGTAGCATAATTATTCAGTCGCTCAAAGAGACTAAAACGGGTAAGCGCTGCACCCAGGCTCTGGCTAATCATCTCAAAAATTCCCAGTTCGCCTGGTTTAACAGGATACTCTCCAGTAGCCTCAAGAATCAGCACCCCAGGACCATTTTTAGCTTTAACCAGTGGAAAACCAATTACTTGATCATAAGGATAGTCCTCATAATCTCCGGTACGATAAATTCCTTCAGGATTTGGGGTTTGACTTTTTCTATAGATAAAGTATTGGCCTGTCAGAATAGCCTGGCTTACCAGTGAATTGAACACGGGATAACTCATCCCTTGTTGCAGCCCTTTCTCATCTCCCTCAATAGAGTCAATCATAAAATACTCTGGAGTATTTTCGGGACGCAGAACCAGTACGGCCCTGTCAAATTGAAGGAAATATTTCCCAAAGCGGGTGATCTCAAAGAGGAAATCAGTCTTAGTGGCAGCCACATTTAAATGTGTGTTCACTTCCAGCATGACAGAGAGATGATCAGAGCGGTCCTTATAAGTCTGCACGATTTCCGATGTGACAGAATGAGCCCCTATACTGGCAGCCACTTCATTAAAAACAGCCAGGTTTATGGCATCTCTGGAAATTTCCTGGGGAATGATCGTCAACAGGAATCCCGTCAGCTTCTGGGATTCCCCCATAGGCGACAAAATTGAAAATTCTGCCCACGCATCTGGTTCCGATGAAAATATCGCTGCATTCTCTTGATTGAGTATAAATAAACTTTCCCTGCCCTGCCCTGATAGCATAGCAGCGATGGCAGGCACATCCGAGCTGATGGTTTCAAACAGGTGGACCTTATTTGTCGGGGGGTCCTGAAGCGAATAACTGTGATCATCGGTCTTGGCATAAAAATAAACATAAATACCCGGGTAAACTGTGTACAGGATGTTGAGCAGGTGTTTGAGTTGCGACTTAAAAAAAGGTTTCGTATCTATTTTCAACAAATCAATATCTGTGAGCGTCATGATCGAACCTTTCCCTGCTGGACTTCACCGAGATTACCCTCGAGAAGATATCTGTTCAGAAATTCTTAAGAATACGCCATTTCAGACGATTTACGCCATAGACTTAAAGTTAAAAGTTAAGAGTACCAAAATCAATTGATACTCCTGTCTTAGCAAGGATAATATTAAGGTGAATCTAGAGGGGTTTTATGGAGTAAAGTTTATTTCTTTCCACTGACCAGCTGCATGGATTGATTCTGGGGATTTATGGGAATATTCTGCTGGGTGAGGGTGTCAGCACTTACATTTGAAGCGCTATCTGTTACCACCGCAAGTGATTCTTCAGTTTGAATTTGACTACTCTGCTCCCCTGCGAAATCTGATCTGCCATTGGGTTGTAAGGGTGATATGGGATCAATCAGAATGTTGATTCCTATGGCAACGATGAGACCAGCTGCAATTGCATATCCTGCGACTTTGGTATAGGAGGAGTGATAAATTTTTTGCCAGGTGCCTAGCTGTTTATCTGTCTCAATCCGAGTTAATAGTGATGAAGTGAAATGAGCTGAAGCCTGGAGGGAAGGAAGATTATGGAGGGTCCTAATGACACGATTCAATTCCCGAAATATTTCATTGCAGGATGAGCAGGAGGCGAGATGTGTATCAACCTTAGCTCGGATTTCAGGAGGTAGTGTATTTTCCTGATATTCTGTGTACTGTTCACGAATGTTTGTGCAATCTGTATTTTGCATGCCTAATCTTCCTCGATGTATGTTGCTCTAAAAATAGCGTTTTTGGCTATAGGATTACTCCTTTAAGTAACTCAATGTTTCCTGCAGTTTCAAGCGTGCCCTGTTGACACGCGACTTAACAGTGCCCATTGGGATGTCGAGTATTGTACTAATGTCTTCGTAGGAAAGTTCCTGAATATCTCGCAAAATAATTATGGTTTTGAAAGGTTCAGGCAAAGCATAAATCGCTTTCATGATTTCCTCTCCAGCATAACTATTAAAAACAATATCTTCAGTATCTCTGCCAGAATCAACCGGGGTGAATTCATTGTCATCGAATGACAGTTCGGACATGGTATATGTTTTCCGACGTTTTCGTTTCCTCAGCTCGGAGCGTGCCAGATTTCCAGCAATGGTGTAAATCCAGGTAGAGAATTTTGCAATTTCACGATAAGCGTGCTTGTTTTTATACACTTTAAGGAATGTTTCTTGAACCATATCTTCTGCATCGGTCATGTCATGGAGAAAACGGTATACAAAATTGACCAGGCGATCTTTATAGCGATCAACCAATTCAACGAATGCACGATCATCCCCGGCTTGGAAGTCTGCTATGAGTTGTTCATCTGTCACTTCTGGCTTTTCATTCATCACTTATACAACCTTTGATACCCATTCAGAAAAAGAGCTTAATGTATCCGAGGAGCCTAATCTAAACTGTAAGTCCAGTGTTGCCAGCTCTCGAGTGGCATATTGTAATTCCTGCATGGAATAATTTTTTGATACTGGTCCCAGTTTTTGTAGAACAAACCCGGATGTTGAACCTTGACTGATTGTTTTCCGGGCTTCAGGAGGTTCGCTCAAGGCCATCAGTTGAATGAGACAATTATATAGCATAGCCACCAGGTATGGCAGCCCTTCCTTACCCTGGTGCTCGATTTCAACCAGAGATTGAACCGCCATTTTGCGATTCCGATTAAAAATGGCAGCTATAAATTGTGCCACCTGGGCATTTTCGATGGCGCCAGTGACCTGGTCAACCAATTCTGCCCCTATCATCGCAGTTTCATCATCGATATAGAGAGATATTTTTTCCAACTCATTATCAATGATGGCCAACTCTCCATGGCTCAGCTCGATAAGACGATAGATGCCTGCCTTATCTAGTTTGAGACCTCGTTGGGAGGCCATTTTTCCAACCAATCCTGGCAACTGGCTTGCCTCCGGGCTGGATACAGGAACAACCTGAGCCATATGTTGCATGGAGTCGAGCCATTTGGCTTTTCTAAAATCGCTGACCGAGTAATGGAGCAGAACCACTGTATCCGGAGGTAATTTCCCCAGCAATTCTGCCAGCTTGGTTTTGACACCAGTCCCTGCATCCTGAATCTCATGTAAAAGAATGAGGCTCGCTGATGAAAATAAACCACCTCCACCCAGAAGATTGCTTACATCCGTGGCAATTTTCAGATCCGCACCCCAGCGCTGAACCAGGCTGGCATTGGGGCCAAATCGAGTCATAAATGCGGCTTGAAACTCACCAAGAAATTTTCTATAAAGATAATAGTCTGACCCCCTGGCAAAATACAAACCGGATATACTTCCCCCTTGAAGTTGAGACATGATCTGGGCATAGCTTAATTTGGGGGGCATGATTAAAAGAGAAACAATCCTATGATGGCAACACTAAAGCAATACCAGGCAAAATAATGAAATTTCCCACCCTTTAATAATTGAAGCAACCACTTCAGACTCAGCATTCCAACAACAAATGAAATAATTAAGCCAATGACCAGAATGGACACTTCATCAGCTGAAATACCCACCTTAAGTAAATCAATAAATTCGAGACCAGTTGCTGCAATAATGAGGGGAAGCACCATAATGAAGCTGAAGCGAGCGGCTTGCTCCTGCTTGATACCCAGCGCGAGAGCCATGGAAATGGTAGAACCTGAGCGTGAAATTCCCGGTATGAGTGCCAACGCTTGTGCCAAACCAATGAGCAAGGCTTTTTTCATGTCAATCGTTTTGTTTGATTTGGCGAAAAACCGGGTTGATAAAAGCATTGAGCCAGTAAAAAGCAGGGCAATGCTGACCATGAAGGGCTTGGAAAACAATTCACTAATCTGATCCCGCAACAGGAGCCCCACAATACCTGCTGGCAACATGGCGACCAACATCATGATGGTGAATCGGAATTCTGTGTTATGGTAGTATTCCGTTTTCCACTTACCTGGTTGGACCAGGATAACTGCAAAAATTTGAATGAGATTGATGATGTCCTTCCAAAATACAACCAGAACGGCTAAAAACGTCCCAAGATGAACCACCAGTTCAAATGCGATGCTATTCCCTAAAGCATGATAGCCCAGCAGAGCCTCACCCAAAACTAAATGACCAGAACTTGAGACAGGCAAGAATTCTGTCAGACCTTGTACAATGGCCAGGATGGCGGCACTAAGTGGACTCATTTATTAATTCCTATAATTGACATCATTCTTCCTGTTGTTCCTCCATCACGGCGATGGGAAAAAAATAACTCATGATCTCTGTAGCTGCAAAAAGGTAAAATCTCTATTTGCTTCGCAGGGAGACCTAATTGTATGGCAGTATCTCTCAGATAGTCGTTGTTATTGAATAAAAATCTGCTACTGCCATGAAGCGGCTGCAAAAATTCAAGGGGGAATTTCTCAACGAACTCAGGACCTACCTCAAAATTCTCCTGAGTCAGTCCAGGCCCGATAACCATACATAGCGAGTTGTATTCAGCTCCATATTCAACGTGGATCAGCTTGAGTGTTTTGCCAAGTATATCAAGCTCTGAGCCCTGCCATCCTGAGTGAACTGCAGCTACGATTGGTTCATTCAGTGACCAGATTAGTATGGGAGCACAATCAGCCGTAAGCACTCGCAAATAAACGCCCCGACGTGTTGTGATCAAAGCATCCCGGTCAACATATTCGCCAGGGGTATCCACTATTTCTATGCCATCTCTACTTACTTGCCGCGGCTCCGCCAGCTGGGCTTCTGTTACACCCAGCTCGCCTAAAAATAGTTGACGATTGGCCCTGACATTAGCCTTACTATCCCCTCGGGATATAGACATATTTAAGCCCTGAAAAGGATGGGGGCTCAGCCCTCCCAATCGATTTGAAAACCCCAGTGTAATATGTTCCGGCTGACCAAGCTTTTGGGGCTTAATAACCCTTATTCGATCTCCGATGTTGACTCCGCCTCAAGACTATCCGTGGAGAAGAAACCAGAATTATCGTAATACCCTGTCAATTCAAATGTTTGATCTACATAATCCATGAGAAATACCAGGTCGTTTTCACGTCGGGTATCCCCTCCCCATTGTACATGGTTTACCACGCCTTCATAATTAGGAGAATTAATCATGACTTCCCACAGCTTACTGCCAGACCACCCCGCATATTGAGCAGCCTCTAACAACATTCCCATCACATCATACCCAAGATAATCATATTGATCGGGGCGACGTTTAAAAATACGGACGTACTCATTGGAAAACGACTGATTGATATTTTGAAAGCCGAGTCTATCACCTGCCACGATGGTTAATTTTGATATATAGCTTGCGTCCTTTTTTAAAGCCTCCTTATCAAGCCAATTTTCATCACCCAGGATATGAGTTTTCAGATTATTACTGGCTAGCTGGTAGAGGATGTATCTCATATTGCCTTCATGGATGGGGAAAAATATTCCATCTATATGAGACAATTTGACACGGAGAGAATCACTCCTGGTAGGATTGGATTTTTTCAATATGGGTCGCAGTTGCTCCTCATAAATATTTACGGAATCACCCTCGGATATCAAACCGATGAGCAAGGAATCCAGGCGTAGGGAATCAGCTTGAAAATTTAAATAGAGTTCTTCAAGCCCCTGCTCCCTGATTCTCCGAAAATGAACGGTGCTGAGATCCGTAGGTTCGCCAACATACCAACCTTGATACTGAATAATGCCACCCAACTCATCGACTCTTTTGGCGAAGTTGTCCGCGAATTGCTGTCCATACTCAGTTGAAGGTGCAATAATTGCAAAAGTATGTAAGCCTAAAGTTTGCACCGCATATTCAGCCATGGCAATCGCTTTACGCTCACGGGTAGATCGGAATTGGAATACACCTTCTGAGAGATGTGTGAGGTGGTTCTCGGTCGCTGTAGGTGTGATGATGGGGATAGCGTGACCGCCCATAACCGCTGCTGTACCTTTAACATTTTCATTGGTCAAAGGTCCGATCTGGGCAATAATTCGCGGGTCATTTCGCACTTGCCGAGCAATTTTGATTGTATTAGACAGCTGGCTTTCGTTATCATAAATATGTAATTCAATGCCCTGGTCAGTACTATCCATGTAATTCATGGCGGAAAACTTTATCCCGTCCAGGATGGTGCTCCCAATTGATTCCAGAGCTCCTGAAAGCGGCAAGACGACGGCTATATGCAGGGTATCCGCTTGGCTGCTACTAAAGCGATCATAGAGGGTTATCGCCTTCCTGCGCAAATCTTCATCCTTGATATAGGGACGCATATTGAACAAGATGTCAATAGCTTCCCCTTTGTCACCCTCTTTTAAAAAACGTTCCGCAACAAGCAGGGCCACATATTGACCAGTCCTATTGATTGATCTGCCTGCCAATGCATGCAAGTCATCTTTATCACAGGCGATTCCGATCAGAGATTCTGCAAATTCACGCGCTGCCTTTCTGATTTTTTTGTCAGTGGTGGAGATCGCTGAAGATGCAAAATACCAGGCGGCTTCACGTGGATCACCCAGGTCAAGATGAATCTCCGCTATGAGAAACTGGAGATCATCCAGGTACTCGCTACCTGGGTAGGACGCTGGAAATTCGCGCGCCAACATGAGTGCGCGCTGGCTGAAGCCCAGCTTATTGTAGCATTTAATTCGCATATAAGAAGAAGCTGAACTCTGAGGATTTAGTGAAACATCTTCATCTGCTAATTCTGCAAAAATTCGTAAGGCTTCCCAATAGGCACCCTGATTATAAAGCGAAACCCCCGCTTTAAAATCGGGACGAGCTCCAAAGAGTAAAATTGGAAAAATAATTATTAAGAGGAATTTCTGCATCAGCTACTCCACGGTTACACTTTTAGCTAAATTTCTAGGCTGGTCCACGTTGCAGCCACGCTCAACAGCGATATAATATGAAAGGAGTTGGAGGGGTATCACATTCAAAATAGGTGCCGTAAAAGAGAGTGCCGGAGGAACATAAAGGACATGATCGGCAATATCTTTTATTCTCGTATCCCCTTGGGTAGCAAGGGCTATCACCCGTCCATGTCTGGCTTTTACCTCAGCGATATTGCTGATAATCTTGTCATAGGTTTTATCCTGGGGAGCGATCGCGACGATGGGCATGGAGTTGTCAATGAGGGCAATAGGGCCATGTTTCATTTCAGCGGCAGGATAACCTTCGGCGTGGATATAGGAAATCTCTTTCAACTTCAGAGCCCCTTCGAGTGCGACCGGGAAATTGACACCTCGTCCCAGGTATAGGAAATTGGCAGCATCTGAATATTGTTTGGCGATTTCAGCGATCTGGTCGGCTTGTCTCAAGACCCACTCAACGTGTTCAGGCAACTTTTGCATTGCCTGACTAATCTCCAGACCATCCGTCTTGCTCATCCCCATTAATCGGGCAAGTTTTAAGGTCAGCAAAGAAAGAACCGTCACCTGAGAAGTAAAGGCCTTGGTTGAGGCGACACCAATTTCAGGGCCGGCATGGATATATACGCCAGCCTCGGTTTCTCTGGCGATGGAACTCCCCACGACATTGCAGATGCCAAGTACGGTGGCTTCGCGGCTTTTAGCTTCCTGAATGGCAGCCAGGGTATCTGCGGTTTCACCAGATTGGCTGATGGCGAAGACGATTGATTTTGCGTCTACCAGGGGTTCTCGATAACGAAATTCACTGGCATACTCAACTTCACAGGGAAGACGGGCAAATTGCTCGAACATCATTTCGCCAATGAGGGCAGCATGCCAGGATGTCCCGCAGGCGGTAAAGTAGCGCTGATCCGCATGAAGTATCGAACCAATCATATGGTCAATACCGCCGAGAAAGGCATCTCCCGTTTCAGGGAGTAATCTTCCCCTCATGGCATCAAAGATGGTTTGGGGTTGGCTAAAAATTTCCTTGAGCATAAAATGCTCATAGCCCCCCTTCTCTATTTCTTCCAGATTGAAGGTAATTTTATGAATCTTCTTTTCGACGGGTTCATCGATATCAGAAAATATCTTAACGCCTGCTGGTGTCAGAATACCGATTTCATCATTATCAAGGTAGATAACATCCTTTGAATAATGCAGTATGGCTGCAACATCAGAAGCCACAAAGAATTCCCCATCCCCTACGGCCATGATGAGGGGGGCACCCTTACGCGTGCAGACGATCTTTTCAGGCTCATTGGCATGAATGACAGCCAAGCCATAAGCCCCGACAACATGCGAAAGAGCCTCTCTTATAGCCTGCTCCAGATTCCCGTGGTAGGCTTTACTTACCAGCGCAGCAATAACTTCCGTATCCGTCTCACTACTGAATTGGTATCCGGAGCGTTCAAGCCCATCTTTAAGGGTCTTATAGTTCTCAATGATCCCGTTGTGAACGAGAGCAACCTTTCCGTCCTGGCTGGTGTGAGGATGGGCGTTGGCAAAAGTAGGTGAGCCGTGAGTAGCCCAACGTGTGTGACCGATGGCCACGGAACTGCTGTTTTTTTGACGCGCCAATAAACCTTGGAGCTCACCAACTTTACCAGTGACCTTTTCCAAGATGAGACCGTTGTCACCCATCATAGCAATGCCGCAGGAATCATAGCCCCTGTATTCCAATCTCTGGAGGCCCTGAATCACTACAGGAACTGCATTGTTTTTACCAATATAACCAACTATTCCGCACATATTTTTTCCAATAATTTTTTACGTAAAATCTGGAGTCAGCAGTTTAATGTTACTCCCACTCAATAGTTCCAGGTGGCTTGGAAGTCACATCATAGACAACCCGATTTACCCCACTTACGGAATTGACAATTTTACTGGAAACCTCAGCAATGATCTCATATGGAATCCTGACCCAATCTGCAGTCATTCCATCCAAACTATGCACAGCTCGTATAGCTAAAACGTTTTCATAGGTGCGCTTATCGCCCATGACTCCCACGGTTTGAATGGGAAGCAATACGGTAAAAGCCTGCCAGATTTTATCATACCAGCCTGTTTCATAGAGTGTATCAATAAATATTTGATCAGCCGCACGCAAGATGCTTAATCGATCCTCACTGACAGCCCCCAGGCAGCGAACAGCTAAGCCGGGTCCTGGGAAGGGATGCCTGCTAATAATTTTCACTGGAACGTTTAATACTCTGCCAACGTCACGGACTTCATCTTTAAAAAGTTCCTTGAATGGTTCGATGACCTTCAAGGCCATCTTTTCAGGAAGACCACCCACATTATGGTGACTTTTTATCGTTACACCATGACCTGCCATGGTTCCACTTTCAATGACATCAGGATAAAGGGTGCCCTGGGCCAGAAAATCGATACCCTTAATCTCTCTGGCGACTTCTTCAAAAGCCTCGATAAAGACACGACCAATAATTTTTCGCTTTTTTTCCGGCTCAACCACCCCTGCAAGTTCAGAGAGGAAGGCATCGGTATAATCATGCTGATAAATTTTGATATGAGAAGCTTCGAAGAGCGATTTAACTTCTTCAGTTTCCCGCTGACGCAAGAGACCGTTATTGATAAATACGGGAACACATTTATCACCGATGGCTTCGTGCATGAGAAATGCCAATACAGATGAATCCACGCCTCCGCTCAATCCAAGTAATACCTTTCCCTCACCTACGGTGTCTCTAATGTCTTTAATTGCACCCTCGACAAAGCTGGATGAAGTCCAGTCACGACTAAAATCTGCAATTTTAAACAGAAAATTGCTAATGATCAACTGGCCCTGTACTGTATGGTTCACTTCAGGGTGAAACTGAACCCCGTAAAATGGTTGTGAATCATGGGACATTCCGGCAATCAGATTACCACTGGAGCGGGCAACGATGGTGAAGCTTTCGGGGATGGTTTCAACATGATCACCGTGACTCATCCAGACCTGCGACCCCTCGCTCACACCCTCAAACAGCGGGCTTGGTTCGGGGAATTGTACGCCCATTGGACCGTACTCTCTGGTTTTTCCAGGGATGACTTTCCCGTTAAAATGTTGGGCAATGATCTGAAGTCCATAACAGACTCCCAGAATGGGAATTCCCAATTCAAAGATGCCTGGATCAATTTGGGGGGCATGTTCTTCAAAAATGCTATTGGGACCGCCAGAAAGCACCAGCGCTTTAGCTCCCAACTCTTTGATCTCGGCTGCACTCAAATCAGAGCGCTCAATACGGCAGTAGACCTGCTCCTCCCTGATACGGCGAGCAATTAGCTGTGTATATTGTGATCCAAAATCTAGTATCAGTACTAATTCATGCATGGCATACTACCCTAAATTCAAGTTCCATGACGCTAAAGATTCCAGATAGTCTTTATTGGTCAGTTCATAGTGGAGTGGCGTGATGGCTACAAAACCTTCGCGTACGGCATTCTCGTCCATTTCAGGATCAGTATCATCATAACTCCGTTTTCCTGACAACCAATAATAGACCCTTTTTCTTGGATCTTCCCGTCGGTCAACTTTTTCTTTATAGGTTCCACTGCCCTGGCGTGTGATAGCAAAGCCCTTAAAAGCGTTGTACTCTCCTGCGGGAACATTCACATTCAGGAGTGTCCCTTTGGGCAAGCCCTGTTCTAATATCTTTTGAGACATGATATGAGCAATTTTAGCTGCTGCGTGAAAGTCTGTCTGGACAAAGGAATCTAAAGAGATAGCCATTGAAGGAATGCCGAGTATGGTACCTTCATAAGCTGCCGAAACCGTCCCGGAGTAAATGATATCAACGCCAACGTTGGCTCCCTGATTAATTCCTGAAATGACCAAATCAGGAGTTTCAACGAGTCCACCATGGATGGCTATTTTTACACAATCGGCAGGCGTGCCCCCTACGGCCCAACCGAAATGAACATTCTTCCTAAATATTTCAGTCACTTTAAGTGGGTCAGAGATCGTAATTGCATGCCCCATGGCACTCATTTCAGTGAGAGGTGCAACGATAGATATTTCTGCAAAATCTGACAATGATTCCGCCAGAGTCTTGATACCTCGAGCGTTTATTCCATCGTCATTGGTAAGCAGTATTCTAGGCCGGGGCATGAAGGATATCAATTATTTCTGCAACTTTTTTCTTAAGATCATCACGGGGCACAATCAAATCAAGAAATCCTTTTTCCAGCAGAAATTCTGCTCGTTGAAATCCTTCTGGCAAATCAGTACCGATGGTCTGCTTGATAACCCGCTCTCCTGCAAACCCAATAAGAGCACCAGGTTCAGCGATATTAACATCACCTAACATGGCAAAACTCGCTGTGACACCCCCAGTTGTCGGGTCAGTCATAATTGATATATACGGAATTTTTGCATCGGCTAACTGGCTTAATTTGGCAGAAGTCTTGGCCATTTGCATCAATGAGTAAGCGCCTTCCATCATACGAGCACCTCCAGATGCCGAGACGACAATGAGGGGAATTTTCTTTTCCCTGGAAAGGTCAACAGATCTAGCCAGCAGTTCACCCACTGCGGATCCCATGCTCCCTCCAATAAATGAGAAATCCATGACAGCAACCACAATTGGTTTTTCAAACATGAAGCCTTCATAGACCTGAACTGCCTCATTTTGCCCGGTTCTCTGCTGTGCCGCAATGAGCTGTTCGCTGTATTTTTTTTGAGCTTTAAATTTTAAGGGGTCAAGGGATTTGATCCCCTTGAAGTGTTGTTGCCGACCTTCGGTATCCAACAGGAGATCAATATAGTTGACGGCTGATATTCTAAAGTGATATCCACATTTATAACAGACATTGTTGCTCTGCATCAGCTCCGCTTTATAGAGTATCTGGCGGCAACTGGGACATTTGACCCAGAGACCTTCTTTGATATCCTTTTTTTCAGAATTTTCAGTCTGAATATTTTTTTCTTTACGTCGAAACCAACTCATTGATAGTCCTCGATATTTTACAGGTATTTAACCCTGATACATAATAACCTTCAAAGCAAGTTAGACCAATTTGTAATTCAATTATTCCACGGTGAGCGATTGTTTTGTTCACTGGCACTCCCATAAGAAGCCGACCCAGTTCAGAATTGAGGTGGAACCCACTTTTTTGCCTCATATACGGCATTATACAGGGGTTCAAGCTCATCCAGGTCTGTCTGTCCCAACTCGGTTCTCGATTCAGCCAGCAGGGCGACATAGGATGCCTTTGCATCCACCTCAGTAAACTTTGACTGAACCTCAGCGGCCTGGGGTTCTTGGAGCCAGGTTTTCAAACCACGATCAATTTTTCCAAAGTAATGGTCAATATGCTTCCCAGGGAGTTGATCCCAGGTAGCGTATTTAAACTCGGGTGTGATAATGGAATTGGAGGCAGAAAAATCATAGTCAGCATAATGTACAAAATTGCGATGTGAATAGATCACAGCGCGGGAAAAGCCACCCAATTGGTCTTTGATACCAAAAGCCAGGGCGTCAGTAGTAGGGATGGGTATGAGGGGTAGCTCGAGTGCCACAGCCAGGGCTTTCATGGTAGCCAACCCGATGCGTAGACCGTTGAAACTACCGGGACCAATGGCGATGGCTAGAGCCTGTGCCGGTTTTCCCCATGATGTGCAGAATTGAAGCGCTTCCTTTAAGAAAGGTGATAACTTCTCAATATGGATTTGACCTCCACTGGCTGCTTTCTCCCACAAAACCGAGCCATTATCTGACACGGCAACGGAACAAATCACCGAGGATGTATCGCAGGCGATTATCACAGACCCAGCTCCAATGCTCGTGGAGAGTGAATTAATATATCACGACCGTTTTCTTCGCCTTCAATGGTCCGAAAATTCAAGCCAAAAGCATCTTCTGGAATAGCCTTGGCTACGATTTCCGCCCATTCAATGATAACAATGGCCCCAGAGTCATAATATTCCCAAATACCCATGGCAATCAATTCTTCCCCACTACTCAGTCGATAAGCGTCGATATGTATGATATCCTGTTGTTCACTGTGATACTCATTTATGTAGGTAAAGGTGGGACTGAGTACATATTCCTTGATCTCGAAGAAGCTGGTGAGACCCTGGGTAAATGTGGTTTTTCCACTGGCCAGATTTCCAGTCATGGCGAGGATATCGCCTGGCAACAGATGGGCTGCCAATCTTTTCGCAAGCTGGCTGGTTTCTTCAGCGCTGTGAGTCTGGAAGCGGTACTGAACCATTACTTGGGCTCCAGATATGCCAGGGGTATGATCATTTCCCACATACTTAAACCACCATGCTGGTAGGTGTCGGCAAATTTATTCTGGTATTTCCGGAAATTGTTCGGGTAGAGAAAATAATACATTTTCTGAGCGATAGCCAAGGTGTCATTTTGGGTACTTGAGGGTATCCTGAGTCTATTAGGATTGTCTAAATACCAGGCATCCTTGGTGCTTGGCTTCAGATTGCGACCCTGTTTGAATCTCAGATTGGTGGAAGCTTCTCGATCCGCTAATATTTGAGTTGGATGCTGAACGCGAATGCTGCCATGATCAGAGGTAATGACAACATGAAAGCCCATTTTAGCGGCCGAAGCAAGCACTTCCTTGATCCATGAATTATTGAACCATGCTCGAACCATTTCCCGGTAGCTGGCTTCGTTTGGGAGAAGTTCTCTTAGCAAGGGAGAGTCAGTTCGTCGATGCGCTAAAAGATCAACCTGGTTGACAACCAGAGTTACAAATTTTTGATTCCCCCAGGATCCAAATTGTTTGGCAAATTGAATCCCATCCCGGTTACTGATGATTTTTTTATATTTGGCCTCAGGCTTCAAATTGAGTCCACAGCGTTTGATATTTTCATGGAGGAAGGATGCTTCATATCGATTGAGACTGTGTTCATCAGTTCCTCCCCACCAGTCCGGGTGAAATGTAGCCATATCATCTGGAAAAAGTCCACTAAAGATGGCATTGCGGCTGTATTCGGTTGTGGTGGGCAATAGAGAGAAATAGCCCTCACGTTTGATCTGATAATCATTATACAGCAGAGGCTCGAGGGTGAGCCACTGATCCCAGCGCATACAATCAATAATCAGCATGAGCACTTTTTTATCTTCTTGAAGGAGCGGTTTGACTGCTCGGGAAAAAACATCAGGAGAAAGTGTCGGTCTTTGATCAGAGGGAACATTTACCCAGGTTTCATAGTTGGATTTGATAAATCGGGTGAAGCGATCATTGGCTTCGTGCTGCTGCTGTAATAGCATCTGATCAAACCCAAGATCGGGATAATCGTCCAGCTCCAGCTCCCAGGCTGATAATTGATTATGAATATTTATCCAATCCTGAAAACCAGGATTATCTTCGATTTTGATGGCAAGGTCGGCAAATGCCAGCATGTACTTCCCTGACACAGCATCCTGCTTGATTTGTTGATTTTCCAGAATTTTGATAATGGCCAGCAAAATTTGAGACGGATTGACAGGCTTGGTCAGATAGTCAGAAATTTGACTTCCAATGGCCTCTTCCATGAGTTTTTCTTCTTCATTTTTGGTGATCATGATGATGGGAAGTGCCGGGTATTCTGTCTTTAGAATAGCCAGGGTTTCCAAGCCATCTTTTCCAGGCATGGTTTCATCAAGGAGGACGATATCGAACCTGTTTTCCTGGCACAGAGCGATGGCATCGTCTCCATTGGTCACCGTTGTGACGTGAAAACCCTTACCTTGTAAGAACATGACATGGGATCGGAGGAGATCTATCTCATCGTCAGCCCACAATATTTTTCCGCGGATTTGCTCAGTAATTTGCATGGCTCCAAAGTATCAGCAGATCATGTTGAGAAAACACTAATCTTTGAGTGAAGATCGAGTAAATCAGTTTAACTATTTCTCAGTGAGTCTCCAGGAGCCATCCCAATCTTCTCCAGGTGGATTATCCAGAAAATATTTGCAGCGGGTAATGTAGACCTGACTGGGATTGGTGTTCCGCCCGGGGAACATATCCTCCAGAGTATCTGAATAATTGAAAGCTTTAAGTGCAGCCTCAAATTTTTGCGATCGGTAAAGATCTAAGGCAGTATGATAGGCCTCCAGCATCTCTGCATACCCTTCGGGCAGGTTGCCTTTGGTTGACATCAGTTCATACACATATACTGGTTCATTTTTGCCCTTAACAATAACATA